>JAFGRB010000415.1 GCA_016935365.1 Deltaproteobacteria bacterium | reverse complement strand
TTTGACCCATCGGACATCGGTTGCGGAGATCGAGAGGACCAGATAATTCACTCTGACTGTGTGAGGCGCGGAGTGCCTCGACAGGCGTATCCAGACGAGGCAATCAGCGCGAACCCGCTACATTACGGGAAATCGAGAGGCGCCTCTTTTCGTCATGTGCCGTGGGCACTGGCCAGCAGTGGGACAATCGGCGTACACGGCCCGACCGGCGCGGCCTCGACGCGCACGAGTCCGGTCAGGTCTACGCTCGCAGTCGCGAGGGCGGGCATGGCTTTGCGGGAGTCTCCACCGCGTCGAGACTCACCAGGACCTCGGTGTGACGCGACCATACTCGATCACGCTGAGGATCGGGCGCACCAGGTTCCAGGTCGCGATGCCCAGGCGGCCGACCGATGTGTTCATCTTGTGGGGCTGCTCGCTGTGCCAGTGCGAAGCGAGCTGGACCCGGCTCTCGAAGAGGATCGCTCCGCTCTGCGCGTCCTTGAAGGCCAGGTCCACGTCGAGCGTATCGACTCCCCCTTTGTAGAAGTCCCAGCCCAGGCGCACCAACACGGCGTGCGACTCGACGATCACGCCGGAAGGCACGACCTCATCCGCACCCACCATCCTCACCCGCCCGCTCAGCCCTGTCCTGATCGACTGGAAGTTGAGCTCCTCGGCAAACTCGGGGATCTCGGCGCGCATCTCTTCCAGGAACTGATCCTTGGTGATGTAACTTTCGGGCTTGTCCAAGTTCTCGAAGCTCACCGGCCTGACCGAGATGCTGTCCGACTGGACGATGGCCTCGGCTGCGATCGGCCTGTCGCTCAGGACCCTGTTGTATGACACGAACGAGCAGGCGCTCAGCGCAGCCGCCAGGAGAACTGAAAGACAGGCCCGCATGATCTGCCTCCGTCTCTCGTCGGATGCGGTCAGGGCGTGATCCCCGTGACCGAAGCCGAGGTGGCTTCGAAGCGAATGCCCACGCTCATGCTGTCTTCGATCCCGTCTCCATCCGTGTCCACGTCGGGCTGAAGGACCATCGTCAACATGCCGCAGTAGCTGTTCAGCATCTCGCAGTGATCCTCGGGCGGCTCGAGGCCGCAGTCGGGCCGAGCCGTGTCGTTGCAGCTGATGGCGTAGCGCTCCTCCTCTACGCCGCATTCCAGCCAGGGGCCGTCCAGGTTCAGGCAGGCGCAGTTCTCGGCGACGAAGTCGTTCAAGGTCTGGCAGAAGGCCGAGACGGGCAGGGCGCCTCCGATGCGGCCCGCGCGCATCTCGATCCCGTGGGTTCCGCGGCTCAGCTGAGCGCTCAGCCTCGCTCGCCGGAGGGGCACGCGCTCGAAGCTGTCCGCGATCATCGGCGAGGGAAAGAACAGCCCCTCGACTTCTTCGGCCTCGGCCATGAGGAGACTCTGATCCACCCAGGCTTCGTCGAAGACGGAGCGAGGCTCCATGCTGCAGCCGGACTCCCCGGCCACGAATGCGTCCTCGTCCACGGTGAACTCCTCGCCGCCGTCGAGGTTGTTCTCGTAGTCGCCGTCGCTGTCCCTGCCCCAGAAGAGGCTCAAGCACAGCTCGTCGTCCTCGGCGATGCTGTCGAGGCCTTGCATGTCGAAGAGCAGGCAGAGCGCGCCGGACTGGATCTCCTCGGATAGCATCTCGGTGAACTCGACGCCCGCGATGCCCGCCACGGTCTGGAGCAGATCGCCGAAGGCGTTGTCGGGCAGCTCGTCTTCGTCGTAGTCGAAGCAACACGGCGTCTGTCCGTCGCCGAAGTCCATGCTGAAGACATAGCTGTTGTCGGCAAAGCGGTAGTCCTCGCAGCCGGCGCCTTCCACGCAGCCCGATCCGTTGTCCACGTAGCCGGGGGCGCAGCGATCGCAAAGAGCGCCCGCGTAGCCCGGGTGGCATTCGCAGACGATGACACCACTGGAGTCATCGCACCACCCGCCGGGCGCGCAGGGATCGGGGACCGGGCAGTGCTCATCGACTGTGCATTCGGTGCCGTCCCCGTGGTAGCCTTCGGCGCATTCGCCACAGCGATCGCCTGCATAGCCGGTCTCGCAGGTGCAGCGGATGGCGCCGGTGGAGTCGTCGCAGGTGCCGTGGGGAGCGCAGGGGTCGGGGCTGCCGCAGCTCGCGTTCTCGGCGCAGTCGCCGTGGTTGTCGATGAAATACCCCGCTTCACACAGCTCGCAGCGCTCGCCCCGGTAGCCTCGATCGCATGTGCAGATCACCGAGCCCGAGCTGTCGTCGCACCAGCCGTGACCCGAGCAGGACCGGGTCGTACAGGTCGGGGGATCCTGTCGGGGCAGGCAGTTGCCCGACCCGTCGTCCTCGTAGCCGGAGGCGCACTCCTCGCAGGTGGCGCCGTCCCAGCCGGGGAAGCAGACGCAGCGCGCCGGGTCGGAGAAAGCATCGCACAGCCCATGCGCGCAGGCCGGATCGCAGGCGTCGGGCAAGCCGCTCTCCGAGCAGCCGAGGCCGGCGAGAGTCAAGATGGCAGTGAGCAACAGACCCCGCGTGGCTTTGCTATCGGTCATCGCCTGTTCCTTTCCATTGCAGTCCAGGGAGTCCTATCCTCACCCGGACGGCCGTGTCAACGCTGGCAGTAATAGCGGTACAACCATGCTATACTGCATCCAGGAGAATGACGACAGGAGCTCCGAAATGCACCGCTGCATATACCGCCTGCTTGCGATCGGCCTCGGGATCGGCACGGCTTTCCTGACCTGCGCCTGCGGTGAATCGGAGGGTGGAGAGGAGGACGCCAGGCCGCTCGTCGACCACCGGCATACGGACCTGGCGCGGATTCCCTCGGATGCCCTGGAGCAGGCCAGGGCCGCGCTCCACATCGCCTACCAGCACACCTCCCACGGCAGCCAGCTGATCACGGGCATGGACGCGCTGCAGGGCTTTCCAGCCTTCGGCGACAGCTATGCATGGGACGACAGCGGCGCCGGGGCCGGCGCGCTGGATCTGGACGACCGGGGCATCCCCGGCTGCGAGGATCTGAGCCAGGGCGACAGCATCGACGAGAGCGGCGTCACCCCCTGGGTGACCGCCACGCGGGCCCTGCTGGACGACCCGGCCAACAGCCACCTCAACGTCGTGATCTGGTCCTGGTGCTCCATCGACGGCCACGACGCGCAGCGCTACGTGGATCACATGGAGATCCTCGTCTCCGAGTACCCGGACGTGCAGTTCGTGTTCATGACGGGCCACGCCCAGGGCCAGGGCGAGGACCTCAGCGAGAGCAGCGTCCACACCAACAACCAGCTCATCCGGGAGCACTGCGGCACGCGCGCGCGCTGGCTGTTCGACTTCGCCGACATCGAGGCCTACGATCCGGACGGCGGCTACTACTGGGACCGGGGCCTGCAGGACAACCTGGACTACGACGGCGGCAACTGGGCGGCCGAGTGGATCGCAGCCCACCCGGACAGCGAGCTGTCCAGGCTGACCACCGGCGACGGCGTCGAAGGCTACGAGGGCTGCACGGGCTGTGCCCACTCCGATTCGCCCCCGGAAGCCAACCTGAACTGCGTGCTCAAGGGCCGCGCCGCCTGGTATCTCTTCGCCCGCCTGGCCGGCTGGTCAGAGTAGCCGCGGCCTTCTGAGCAGCAGAAGAAGGCCCAGCAACAGGAACGGGGCTCTCCCGGATGCACCGCAGCTGCACCCACCCGGCTGGTCCGCAGCCTGCTCCTCGTCACCGTCGCCGGCGAGGTCCGAGTCCGGCCGATCTCCGTCCGGATGCCCGTCGCCGTCCATCGAGCCGCCCGCGTCGGTCGAGCCGCCCGCGTCGCTCGTGCCACCCGCATCGGTCGAGCCGTCCGCGTCGGTCGAGCCCCCGTCCGGGCATGGCTCCTGGGCGATGCAATCGGACCAGGCGCAGCCATCGAGGCACGAGCGGACGCCACGGGCTCCGCATCCGGTCACACAGGCCTCTTGTCGGCCGAGAGCGCAGTCGAAGTCCTCGTCGGTGAGATCATCCCCGTCGTTGTCCAGCCCGTCGCAGATCTCGGGGCAAAGACCGTAGCCCTCCGGAAGCGTCGGTGCGTCGTGATAGGCCGTGCGCACGGGCCGGAAGCCGATCGAGCCGTACCGGCCCCTCGCCAGCATGAAGTTGGTCCAGCTCAGGCCCTGCCGGTCCGAGACGGTGGTGGTGGCCGGAACGGTGGCCCAGCTGCCGCCCCGGGCCGCTGCCGGGTACGTGCGGTCCCAGCGCTGGAAGTCGTCCAGCAAAGGAGCCAGGGGCCCCACGGGATCGGTGACGGGCACGGCGTCGGGCTGGTGCTCGGGAAAAGAGTCGTATCGAAACTCGGTGCACCACTCCATCACGTTGCCCAGGACATCATACAGGCCGTATGCGTTCGGCGACTTGTGCGCCACCCGGTGCGTGCGCGCGCCCGAGTTGGCCATGTACCAGGCCACCTCGTCCAGGGCCGGATCCAGATAGCTCCTCTCGCCCGTGCGCACCCAGGCTCCGTTCGGGTACGAGGCCATCTCTCCGCCCCGGGCCGCGTACTCCCACTCGGCCTCGGTGGGCAGTCGAAAGCCCGTGCAGTCGTCCACCTGCGCCACCGTACACGGGCTGTTTGTGCAGTCGGGCGGGTCGATGACGTAGCAGGGATCGAAGCCGCCGCTCTGCGACAGGGCGTTGCAGAATCGCAGCGCGTCGAGCCAGAGGATGGGCTCTGCCGGGCAGTCCACCTCGGCGCAGCCCTGCTCCGGGATGTACTCCGCCCACTGCTCGAACCAGGAGGCGTGGCGGCTCACCACCTGCCTGTACTCGCCCAGGGTCACCTCGGTCTGCTTGATCCAGAAGCCGCGGGTCAGGGTGACCTCGTGTTGCACCTCGTCGGGCTGACGGCCTGGCTCGTCTGCCGGGCTGCCCATGCAGAAGGAGCCGGGCGGCACGTAGCACCATCCGTCGAGGCAGATGGGCTCGGGGCAGGTCCTGCGCCCGAGACAGCCGCCGCTGCTCTGGCTGCCCGCCACCACCTCGGCCGGCTCGGGCTCATTGTACCAGTCGCAGGGCGCGGTGTGCACCAGGTGGTTCTCGTAGACGCTGGAGTGGGCGCAATCGGGATCGAAGGGGTAGTTGAGGATCAAGTCCAGGTCGCAGTCATGGTCGAAGTCGGCCAGCTCGCTCACCTTGCCGTTGCTGGGCCCGAGAGCCTGGAGCTCCTCGAACTGGAAGCCTCCCCGGTTGAGATAGATGCGGGTGGGGTTGATGATGTCCGGATCCCCGTCGTTGTCCACGTCGGCCAGGGCGGCGGAGATGAAGCCGGAGGCCCTCGGCAGGTACTGCCGGCTGCCGAGGTTCTCGAAGACCTGGCTGCCGATGGCCGCGTCGAGATCGCCATCGCCGTCGAGATCTCCCAACAGCACGCCCCCCGCGGAAAGGGAGCCGAAGGGCGCCTCGGGAGGGTCGGTGTAGGTGCCGTGTCCATCGTTGTAAAACAAGAGCACCTCTCCGCCGTCGGGGTTGCCCACCGCGATGTCGGGCCACCCGTCGCCGTCCAGGTCGCCTGCGGCGATGACCCCCTGGGTGAGAAGGGGCTGGGCCACGAGGACCGACAGGTCCTCCTGGCCCTGGTAGAAATCGTCGCCGTCGTAGAAGCTGAACGGCAGGCCCTCGGGGACGAGCTTGTTGTAGAGCACGTGCACCGCGCCCGGGTGGGGGGCCCACTCGTCCAGGTGGGTGCCAGGGAGGAGCAGGTCCACGTCGCCGTCGAGATCCACGTCCGCGCAGGCCAGGTGCACGTTCATCCAGGCGATCAGGCTGTCGTCTTCGCAGTGGCGCGGATCCCAGGACGAGGGACAGTATCCCAGCTGGGCTCCTCTGCCGGGGGCGCCCACGTGAGGGAAGACATACGCGTTGGAGCCGTTGGCATGGGCGATGTCAGGAGCGCCCACCCAGCCCACGCTGTCGCAGCCTCTGTTGTTCGCGACCCGGATCAGATCCTCGAACCCGTCGTTGTCCAGGTCGGCGTGGATCTGGTCCCATTCCATGGTGTTGCTGGAGTATGCCCACACGAGGTCGAAGGCCAGCGCGCCGTCGGCCCGGTTGTGCATCACGAAACCGCCCTTGCAGTTGCAGCCGTCCTCGCAGTCACAGCCCCAGCCGCCGCCGTTGTTCAGGGCCGTCAGGTCCAGCCAGCCGTCTCCATCCACGTCGTAGACGGTCAGCCGGCCTCTTGCGGCCGGGTGACAGAATCGAGCCGTGCCAGCACGGGGCAGATCGAAGGCGTGCCGGAACAGAGGGCCATCGGCCGGTAGCTCGTCGGCCAGGGCCCTCGCGGGCAGGGCGGCGAGCACGGCCGCGACGAGCAAGCGCGTCATGCCATCGGTTCGCATTCCGGCCTCCTTCTCACGGAGCAGAGCCGCCGCCTTCGGAAAGGCGGGTAGGCGACCGCGAGCTCGGCAGCTGCGCGAGGTTGTCGGCAAAGATCAGATTATGGGCTCCATCCGGCGGGTAGCTCTGGAGCCCGTGATCGTCGAGGAACTGCTGGTCGCCCGAGACCACCAGCGTGCCCGCGCCAAGGCCCTGCGCCGCCATCACGCACTCGCCCTGATAGCACACCATCTCGGTGCCACTGCCGGCCAGCACGCGCGAGGCCTCGCCGAAGCCGAGCTCCGATACGCCGTCGAGCAGGGGGTGGTTGCCGAGCTCGGAAGTCAGCACGCCGTAGTAGCCGCCGCTGCCGATCGTGTCGCTCTGCTGGCGGATCGCGCTGCCGAGGCGCTCCAAAAGGTCGTTGATCACCACCGTGCCCGCGTAGTAGGCCTTCTCGTTCTCGACGAACAGCGTGCCGCCTGCATCGAGGAAGGCGGACAGCGCCGACACCTCGGCATCGGAGAACGTGTCCGTACTGTCGCTGCAGCCCGGCACGGCCAGCAGCACCAGGCGGTAGGCCGACAGGCTCTGGGGCCAGTCCGGCGTGTAGTCCACGGTGAGCCCCGCCTCCTCGTAGCGGCTCGCCAGCACGCCGTGCTTGCCGTAGCCGTAGATCCCGTTCGGGCCGACGCCCGAGTGGCCGTAGAAGATCAGGACGCCGGCGGGCGGCTCCCCGTCTCCGTCGGCTCCGGCGTCCAGGCCGGCGTCCGAGCCCGCGTCCGCCCCGGCATCGACACCGGCATCCGACCAGGCATCCGCACCCGCGTCCGACCCTGCATCGACACCGGCGTCCGACCGAGCGTCCGCACCGGCATCCGACCCCGCGTCGATACCGGCGTCCGACAGGGCGTCCGCTCCGGCATCCGAACCGGCGTCCAGGCCGCCGTCCACGTCGGCGTCCGCGCCGGCATCGTCAGCCTGGCCGTCGCCGGTGTCCGCATCGCCGCCGACGTTGCCGGGCCCAGAGCTCGCCCCGCAGCCGGCGAGCGACAGAAGCGAGCAGATGGCCGCCTTCACCAGCGCCAGCTGCCAGGTGTGCCTCCGCATCATCGACCTCCAGCCGGGTCAGTCTACCAGGGCCCTGGACCCCTGGCCAGGCCGTCGAAGAAGGCCGTCGCGTTCGTGCCGAGCGTCCGAGTGCGGTAGCCGCCTGGACGACCAGGGTAGGCAGGCGCGGCTGGCCGGATGCCTCATCTCATTGGCGTCTCGTGGTCGATGCGAGCGATCTGCTCGCGGAGGTCCTGGACCTCCTGCTGCCAGTAGCGGAGCGTGCCGAAGTGGCCGAAGGTGCGGCTGAAGGCCGGGTCGTCGAAGCGGCGGGCGATCCAGGTGCTGTAGCGGATGTAGCGCAGCGCCCGCAGCGGCTCCACCAGCCTGAGCCAGGCGGGCTTGAAGTCGCGCATGCTGGCGTAGGCCTCGACCAGGACGTCCCGCTGGCGGCGGCCCTCCGCGTCGGAGGATGGCGCCAGGAGCCAGATGTCCTGGACCGCGGGGCCCGAGCCGAAGTCGTCGAAGTCGAGGAAGGTCGGCCCGTCGGGCGCCCAGAGCAGGTTGTTCAGGTGGCAGTCGCCGTGCACCCGGTGCAGCGGCAGGTCCAGGAACAGAGGCTGGATGCGCCGGAGCAACACCTCGACCGTGGCGGCGTAGTTGTCTCGCACCTCGGGCGGCAGAGCGCCGTGCTCGAGCAGCCAGGCCAGGTTCTCGGAAGCGTAGGTCTCGGGCGCGATCCGCGGCCGGTCGGGCTCCGGTCTCCGCGCGCCCACGTTGTGGATGCGCGCCAGGTAGCGGCCAAGGATGCGGAGCTGCTCGTCGGACGGCTCCTCCGGCGCGCGCCCGCCCAGGCGCGGAAAGAGCGCGTAGTAGATGCCCTCGACCTCCCCCAGGGTGCGGCCCGGCTCGAGCGCGAGCGGAGCGGCCACCGGGATCTCCTCCTCCTGGAGCTCCCGCAAAAAGCGGTGCTCGGCCAGGATGGCGGACTCGCTCCAGCGGCCGGGCCGATAGAACTTGCCGACCACCATCCGGCCATCGTCCAGCTCCAGCTGGTAGACGCGGTTCTCGAAGGAGTTGAGGATCAAGAAGCGGCCGGTGGCCCTGCGGCCGCCCACCTCGACCGCGGCCAGGACCTGATCGGGGGTCAGGCGATAAAAGCGCTCGGCCAGGGGATGGGTGGTGAGATCGTCTTCCGCCATGCCGGGACACGCTACTGCCTCGGGCTCCACTCCGGCAAGTGTTTCGATCCGTGCGTCGGGCGCCCGCGAGAAAACAAAGCCGGGCAGCCCGTTCGATGTGCTATCATGGCCGCATTCGCGAGGAGGTATGCCGTGAGCCTTCGACATCTGCACGTCTTTACGGGCTGCGCTGCGATCCTCGCGTTCACCAACGGCTTCTGCTGCAACCTCCTGGAGACGCTGGATCCGGACTATGTCCCTTCGCCCCTGGGCGAGATGATACGCGAGGATCTCGCCCGCGACTGACCCGAGGAGGTCTAGACATGATGAGCCATCGCCTTGTCCTGCCGGCGCTCTTGCTCGGGCTTCTCCATGCCTGCGGCTCCGGACAGGACGACCCTTGCCCGGGCGCCTGTGGCGCGGGTCTGGAATGCTGCCCGGCCTGTCCCTGCGCCACCGGCACCTGCAGCCCGGAAGGCGTCTGCGTGGAGGGCTGCAGCCCGAAGACCCTGACCGGCGACATCACCATCACCTCGGATGACGACAGGCTCTCGGATCTCGAGGGAGCGACCGTCATCGAGGGCAGCCTGCATCTTTCCGGGCTCACGCGCACGGACCTGGCGCCGCTCGAGTGCCTGGAGGAAGTGCGCGGCGGGCTGCACGTCGGCTTCCTCGAGTCGCTCGAGACCATCAGCGCCCTGAACCGGCTCGTCCGGGTGGACGACGGTCTGGGCATCTACCACTGCTACGCGCTCCATCACCTGGACGGGCTCGAGAGCCTGACCACGCTCGGCGGGAACCTGGACATCTCCTTCAACTCCAGCCTGCCGCTCTGCGAGGTCGAGGCCTTCGTGGCCAGGCTGCGGGAGAACGGCTTCACCGGCAACGCCGAGACCAGCTTCAACGACGAGACCGCCACCTGCGACGAGTAGTAGTAGGTAGGCCGATAGGCCGATAGGCCGATGACATGCTTGAAAAAATGTAGTATAATACGTACATGAGTCGAAAACCAATCCTCGTTTTACCGTTCGTCTCGCTCTTGGCCCTGGCGGTTTCACTCGCGAGCGGCTGCGGTCGGATGGGCTTCGACGAGGCTGACATCCTGCCGCCGATCCGCTTCGATGACGGCCGCCGAAAGGTCTCCTTGGCGACCTGCTCGGCGACCCGGTTGATGGGCACCTGCAGCGAGGCCGGTCACATCGTGTACATCGACGGCGACGGCTTCGGCGTCGGCTTGTGCGGCGAGGGCGGCAGGTTCGAGGTGGAGGTCGACTTCTCTGCCGCGGCCGACGGGCCTGTCAGGATCTCCGGCGTGCAGCGCACACCGGACGGGAGGTACTCCTCGCCGCCGGTGGAGCGCGATCTGGTCAAGGACACCGAGTTCTGCAGCCAGGCGGTCCATCGCAGGGTGGTGGCATTTGCGGGCGGCGACGGCAGCGAGGGAGATCCGTACCGGATCTGCACCATGGAGCAGCTGCTGGAGGTCGACTCGTGCCTCGACGCCCACCTGCGGCTCGAGAACGACATCGACATCGGTGACGAGCCGTGGTGCGGCTTCGGCATGTTGACCGGCGTCTTCGACGGCAACGACTTCGTGATCGAGAACATGCACCACGAGAACTCGGGCTATCCATCGGGCCTGTTCTTGACTGCGACCGGGACGATCGAGAACCTGGGCGTCATCGACGTCCAGCTCTGGACCAGCTGCCACGTCGGCGCGCTGGTCGGGATCCTCTACGACGGCGGCGTCGTGCGCCGCTGCTTCTCGACCGGCCTGCTCCACAGCTACAGCGACACGGTCGGGGGCCTCGTCGGATTGAACGCCGGCGAGGTGATCGACTCGTACTCGGACGTCCGCGTCACCGACAGCAGGGATTGCTACATCGGAGGTCTGGTCGGCGGGAACGACTCCACCGGCATCATCCGGAGCTGCTATGCCACGGGTGCGGTCACGGGCCTCGGCGCCATACAGGTCGGAGGTCTGGTCGGCCGCAACGACGGTATCGTCGCGGACACCTATGCCCTGGGTGCCGTGGGGAGCAACCTCGGTGCCGAGGACGTGGGCGGCCTGATAGGCAAGAACAACGGCACGCTGGAGCGCTCGTTCGCGCTCGGACAGGTCTCCGGCAGGACGACCGGGGGCCTCATCGGTACGAACTGCGGCGATGTGAGCTCCGCGTACTGGGACGTCGAACGCTGCCAGCAGGAGAGCAGCGACGGGGGGACCGGCCTGTCCTCCGAGGCCATGCGATCGCAGGCGAGCTTCGAAGGCTGGGACTTCGAGACGGTCTGGCGTCTGGACCCCAGGACCATGGCACACCCCGTCCTCGCCTGGCAGTAGAGGCCATCGATCCTCTCATCGACGCGAGCTGCCAACCCGGACCTGGACCGCTGGACCCAGGTCCCGGGCCAGGGAGCGCTCGAGCGCCTCGGGGCCGCCATCCAGCGAGGTCTGCAGGAAGGCCCGCAGGCGGACCGCGGGCTGGCCGTCTATCCGGAGCAGCTCTCCGGGCGCCAGGTCCTGGATCAGCTTGGCCAGGCTGGCCAGGGGCACCTGCTCGCCGGCGGGCGTGCGCAGGTTGATGCTCTGCAGGCTGTCGAGCGGATCGCGCCTTGCGGCCATGCGGAGCTCGACCGGCAAGGCCTGGCCGGCGGAGTAGAGAGTGAAAACCCGCTCCCCGTGCATGGCCAGGCGGATCGCTGCCGAGACCCGGGCAGTGCTCAGGCCCAGGGAGGCCAGCCGCTCGCGGTCGAGCTCGATGCGCAGCTCGGGCAGCTGCTCGAGACCCTGGCCGATGACCAGCCCGATGGCCGGTAGCGATTCGAGCCGCGCTCGCACGCGCTCGGCGCTCTCCACAAGCACCCGCCGGTCAGGGCCGCGGATCGCGATCTCGAGGTCGGCCAGACGCTGCCCGTCCGCGCGGGCCCGGGCGTGGGCCCGCAGCCCGGGGATGCGCGCGAGAGCTTCACGCAGCCTCTGGCTGGCCAGCCTGGCCGCTTCGGGGCTGGGGGTGCGCAGGTGGAGCAGGCCGTCCGCCTCCTCGCGCCAGCCCTTCCCCTCCGCCGTGCGCATCAGGAGCACGAAGGCCTGGCTCTCGGGGATCCCGGCCAGCTGCTGCGCGAGCTTGTGGGCGATCGACGCTCTCTGCTCGGCGCCGGTCCCGGCCGGGAGCGCCAGCCAGCCCTCCACCAGGCCTCGATCCTGGATGCTGCCCGGGCCCGGCGCGTGCAGGTCGAAGCGCTGCACCTGCAGCCCGGGCCGTGCCTGTGCCCGGAAGCGTTCCAGCGCCTGGCGCAGCGCGGGCTGACGCGCGCCGGCAGTCCAGCTCACCCGCAAGGCCAGGCCGGGCCCGGCTCCGGTCAGGACCCACGCGTCGCCCGGCTGACCGAGCTCCTGGCGGATGCGGGCCAGGTCCCGCAGTAGCACCGGGCGGTCCTGACTCCGGCCGACCTGGATCCGGCCCAGCTCGTCTTGGGTCATGGGCTTGGCCTCGATCCGCAGCAGCAGGCCGTCGACGCCGGCTGAAGCGCTGCCCGGCAGATCCAGATCGGCCGTGCGGATGGCCTGGGCGAGCTCTTCGCCGCTCAGGCCAAAGAGCTGCAGCTTGCGCGCGTCGATCTCCACCACAACCCTCGAGCTGGCCACACCGATCCGCTCGACGAGGCGCACGCCGGGAAGCTCGAGCAGTCCGGAGCGCAGGCGCCGGCCCAGCTCTGCCAGGTCTGCCGGGTCCTGCGTCCCGGACAGGCTCACCAGGCTCGTGCCCTGCGACGGGCGCAGAGCCCAGACCGCCGGGGGATCCACCTCGTAGGGCATGACGCTCGCGATCCGCTGCAGGGCCAGGTGCACCTCGCCGAGCAGCGGGTCTGCAGCCTCGGCCGGACCCCGACCTTCCACCAGGCAGAGCAGCTGCCCGGGCCGGCAGATGCTCTCCACCGAGACCGCCTGCTGGACGGTCCCGAGCGTCTCCTCCACGCCCAGGGCGAGCGTCTGCTCTACCTCCGCGGGCGAGGCCCCCGGGAAGGCCACGCGCACAGCCACCTTGGCCGGGCCCTGGGCGTCGGCCTTCTCTGTGCATCGGCAGGCGAGCTGCCCAGGCATGACGGCGAGCAGCAAGGCTGTCCAGGCGCGCGTCTTCATCCCTCGGCTCCTCTCAGCCCATCATAGCCCGGATCGGCCGCAGGGACATGCGTTCATTTGACCTCGGGCTTGGTGAACAGGACGGCCAGACCCACGACCCGGGGATCGAGCTTGCGCATCACCGGGTGGCTGGAGGAGATAGACCGGTCGCCCAGGACCTGCTCGTGCTCCGCACGGGCCAGGGCCCGGATCCTGGAGGGCAGGGGAGCCAGGCGGACCAGGATCCGGTCCGGCGGGCAGTCGGGATCGCAGCCCTTGAGCTTGCCGTCGAGCGCGCCTGTCTGCCAGGAGATGACCGTGCCGCCGTAGTCCCAGCCGAAGCCGCTCAGGGTGAAGGGCCTGGTGTTGACCCGCTCGAGCTGCTTCAGGCTGGTCCCCAGGCCGATCCCCTCGGCGGTGCGCCAGTGGCGCGCCCGGTTGCGGATGATCACCCTCCCGGGCCAGCATCGGCGCTGCCTGTCCTGCCACAGGATCTCGAGCCTGCGGGTCGGATCATCGGGCCACAGCACGCTGCCCTGCTCGATCTCGCCCTCACCCAGGGGCACGTCCGCGACCCGTACCCGCCGGGGGCCGAGCTTCTCGACCAGCGCGGCGTGGCAGGTATCGGCCCGGACCGGCCCGACCCGCACGCCGGGCACGATCGCCCATTCGGATGGATCGGGCTTGCTTTCGCCCCCGGCGGGAGCGGAAGCGAGCAGCAGCCAGAAGACGAGCAGCGAGCGCATGATCGCCTCCTCACGGGTTTCGACGGACTCGGCAACTTATATGCACTTCGCGCGTTGCGGTCAATGGCGACCCGGTGGACCGGGACCTTGCTGGTCGGCCTGACTGTGGTACCCTGGTCCGGCGGAGGTGCACATGACCGAGGCATCGATTCGGGCGCTGGACGGCTTGCGCGACTGGTCGACCATCCAGTGGTATGCGATTCCGCTTCTGGCCGTCGTCTTCTACGTCTACGTCATCGAGATCAAGAAGGCGCGGGCGAGCGCGGACTGGAACGCGGTCCTCGCCGGCTTGACGCTCTTCGGCATGGACTTCGTCAACGAGACCTGGAACGGCTGGGTCCTGGCGCTCAGCGAGCGCTCCGCCTGCTGGACCACGCCCGGGCCGACCGCACTGCGCACCTTGGTGGGCTGGAACATCGAGATCATGTTCATGTTCGCCATCGGCGGGATCATCTACTACCACACCCTGAGCGACGATCCGGAGCGCCGCCCGTTCTGGCGCCGCCGCGAGGCGTGGATCTGGGCCGTGGGCTACGCCGCGTTCTGTGTCGCGGTCGAGTGCGCGCTCCACATCGGCGGGCACCTGGTGTGGGAGTACCCGTTCTGGAATCTCTCGTTCGGCGGCGTGTGGCTCATCTTCCTGTTCGGCTACTTCCACTTCTACGTCGCCATCATCCTGGTGCTCAGCCTCAGGCGGATGAAGCACAGGCTCATCGCGGTCGGCGCCCTATACGGCCTGGCGATCCTCATGAACCTGTTCGGGATGGGGTTGATGGGCTGGCAGTACTAGCAGGTTGCTAGGAGTGATCCGCCAGGTGATCCCGGAGAGAGGTCTCCAGACCCTGGATGCGGCTCTCATGGTCGTTGGCGATGGCCTGGAGAACGCCGAGGCCGCGCTTGATGTCGCGGGTGTCGGCCACCACGCTTTTAAGATTGGACTCCACACCGTCGAGGCGTGACTCCACTCGCCCGAGCCGGCTCTCCAATCGATCGAGCCGGCTCTCGACCCGACCCATGCTCCCCTCCATGCTGTCCATTCTCAGGGTGAGCCTGCTGAAGCTCAGCTCCATCTTTTCGAAGCGTCGATCCATCTCGTCGAATCGCTGATCGTGGCGATCCAGCCTCTGGTTCACTCCGCTCAGGCTCTCCACGACGAGCCTGACATCGCCGTGGATCCGCTCCAGCAAGACCTCGAGGTGTTCCTGTTGCATGGGCTCCTCCATGGTAGACGCGCGATTCCCGGCGGTCAACACCGTCTTGCTGCGTCTTGATGGTCTCAAAAAGCAAATCGCATGCCAGCGCTTGGCTCGCGAGATCTCGGCTACTTGGGTGGAATGGGCAGGGTGGGTATGTCCGGAATCCGGACATGCTCTCCACGGGATCGAGGTTGACCGTCGGTCTCGATGCGCGTTAGCCTCTGCCGGACAGGAGCGCTGCGGATGTGATGAAGTGCTTGCTGCCCTTCGAGCACCTGAACCTGCGCTGGAACCCATTCGGCTGCCTGCCGCTCGATCAGCTCGGGGCGCTCGCGCTGATCGACCTGCCTGCCATCCGGCCCGGCGAGGTCTGGCAGCTGATCGGCGACAAGGGCCACGGCAAGACCACCCGCCTGCTGGGGCTCGTGCGCCGGCTTCCGAGGGCGATCTACGAGTATGTCTCGCCTGAGCGGCCCCGGGTGAGATCGTCGCCCCGGGGCGCGGAGGTGCTGCTGCTCGACGAGGCCCAGCGCCTGAGCCCGCGCCGCCTGCGCCGCGCGCTGCGGCGCTTCGAGACGATCGTGCTCGGCACCCACGAGGACCTGCGCCCGCGCGCAGGGCGCGCCATCCGGACGCAGGTGCTGGAGGGGATGAGCCGCGAGCGGCTGGCCCGGATCTTCGAGCGGCGCATCGAGCACGCCCGGCTCGGGCCGGGCCGCCTGCCGCGGGTGTCGGAAGGAGCGCTGGACGTCTTGCTGGAGCGTCACGGGGCCGACGTACGCGCCATGGAGGGCGTGCTCTACGATGCGATACAGAGAATGGAGGAGATGAGGGATGTCGAGCTGTGACCTGCAGGTGATCCTGGACAGGAATCGGCTCCGCCAGGGCGAGCCGCTGACCGGAGAGGTCCGCGTGGCGGTCAACAAGGAGGTCCACTGCAAGGGGCTCACCCTGGAGTCCCAGTGGCAGACCCACGGCCGGGGAGAGCGGGACAAGGGAAAGGGCCCCAAACGGCTCCTCTTCCGCGGGAAGTGGCGGCCGCACGAGAAACAGGCATACCGCTTCTCCTTGCCGACCGCGTCGGGACCGTGTAGCTACCACGGCGACTTGATCAACGTGGTCTGGAGGCTCCAGGCCCGGGCTGACATCCCCTGGGCCCTCGATCCCAAGGCTGCAGCCGACTTCGCGCTCGAGCCGGGCCCGGTCCGCGAGTACTACGCAGGACCGGAGTTCAAGCCGCCCAGCCCGGGCGATCTGAGCCACCCCTTCGTCAGGATCTTCATCGCCATGGTCGCCCTGGGCTTGACGCTCCTCTTCGTGTACCTGTGGCCGAGCAGCATAGGACGGTGGATCAGCATTCTCGGCGGCCTGGTCATCGTCTTGGGTGTCCTGTATCCGTTCTTCCGGAGCTGGCTGGCTCAGGCCAAGATCCACAAGCCGATCGTGATGATCGAGACTCCCCGGGTGGATCCGGGCGGCGTGTTCAAGATGCGGGTGGCCGTACAGCCCCGGCGCTCGCTGAGCCTGAACCAGGCCTCGGTCCGGGTGGCGGCCGTGGAGTCGGCCCAGTACATCCAGGGGACCCAGACTCGCACCGTGCGCCAGACGGTCTTCTCGAAGGCAATGCCCCTGGACCTGGTCCAGCAGCTGCGGATGGGCCAGACAGCTCGCGCCAGGGCGGAGATCCAGCTGCCTGCCGCACCCCTGAGCTTCGCGGCCAGACACAACCGCATCGACTGGTCCGCCGAGCTGCACCTGGACATTCCCAACTGGCCAGACTGGAAGAAGGAGTATCTCTTCACGGCCGCGCCCGGGCCCGGATTCAGGCCGCAGGCCCCGGCCCGGGAGGAGCAGCCGCGCCGGCCTGCCCCCAGAGAGCCTGCCGAGGCGACCTCTCCGCGCGTTGCTCGAAGACCGGTCGAGACGGCCCAAGCGCTCGATCCAGTGGATCTCGACGGATTCTTCGACGACCCCTTCGAGGGCTGAATCCCGAGCTCGTTCTCGGCCGGTGAAAAACGGAGCCTAGCCGATCGAGATAGGCAACATTGAGCGCATGTCCATGCTCGCCTCGGCAGCGGCTCGGGCTGACCTTGATGACCCGAGGCCAATGATGGACGCGAACGCCCCTACGGCTAGACCTCTCACTCGCAGGGATAGGGCGTGCTGACCGAGACGACCCGCGCGGGTCTGATGAGCCCCTGGGCATCGCCGGCCACTACCTCGTGGCTTCCGTCCGAGTCGATTCTCAGCAGCGCGGGCTGGAAGCCCTCGGAGGTGGCGTAGAGCTGGCCCGCGGCGTCCACGTCGAGGCCGCGCATGCTGCTGCCCGCCGGCGCGACGTCGTCTGCGTACAGGCTCACGCCTCCGCCCGCGTCGATCTTGAAGATCCGGCAGGCGTGGCCATCGGGGTTGATGCTCGTGACGAAGATCTCGTCGTTGGGCAGCACGGTGAGCCCGTAGGGCGAGTTGAGGCCCTCCTCCGGGCCCGCGAGCGTGCAGAGCGACCCGTCCGGCGACATGCGCATGACGCTCTCGGTCACGTGGGGATCGGTCAGGTAGATGTTGCCGCGGCGGTCGAGGTCGATCTCGCCCAGGCCCTGGCCTTCCGGGAGGTCCAGCCATCTCGTCAGCGCGCTCTCGCCGGCCGGCTTTCTGAAGATCGCGTTGTCGTAGGCCACGTGCAGCGTGCCGAGCTGATCGAAGGCCATGGCGATGTCGCCGCCTCCCATCCCGGCCGGCATGGGGTAGGTGTGGAGCAGGTTGCCGGTGGCGTCGACCTCGCGGATCTCGAAGATCTGGCTCGTCCACTCGCTCACCGAGTAGAGCAGGTGGCCGCTCGAGGGATCGAGCACCGCGTCCCGCATGCCCAGGATCCCGCTGCCCGGGCCCACCACCGTCTGGATCACCTCGCCCTGCGGCGTGAGCTGGAGGATGAAGTCCGTCCCGGCCGAGGCCATGGAAGGGGCATCCAGGAGCAGCAGGTGGCCCGCGGTGAAGACCGTCCATCCGGCCTCGAGGCAGCCGTGCACGGGCGGGTCGCCGGAGAGTGGCGGGCAGCGCTCGGGCGAAGGATCCCCGCCCGCGTCGCCACCGTCCGGCTGCGCCTCGTCGGCCCCGGCGTCCCGGGCGTCCGCGGCCGCGTCGGCGATCCCGGCGTCCTCGAGATCTCCCCCGTCGCGGAGGTCTCCAGCGTCGTCACCGCCGGCGTCGAGGCCGGCATCATCGACAGGCTCGAAATCGTCTGCGCCGATGGTCCCGGAGCAGCCCGAAAGCCACGCTGATGCAAGACACAGAATCAGTAACCTGCGGAGTGCCATCCGTCGTCTCCATAACCGCGCACCGGCAAGATCCGCCAGGAGCGCACCAAGAAGATACCAACATTCGAGATGAATGCCCAGGTCTCCTGTTGACCGCCTCGGGTAGGCTGAAATAACCTGGTAGAAAGTCAGGGAGGAGAGACATGCGCATCCGAATCTTCTCGATATTCTTGCTCAGCCTGCTTCTGTCGGCTTGTAGTGATGATGCCGGTCAACCGGATTCAGGAAGCATGGACGCCGACGGGAGCCAAGCAGGTGACCTTGCCGGGGACGAAGGTGATCAGGAGCGGGCCGTCCGCGTGCTTTTCATCGTCGACACGTCGCAGTCGATGGGGATAAGCGATTCCGAGATCTTGCGACGAACGGAGTTCGAGCGGGCTGTCGACCTTTTCCTGGCGGACCCAGAGGTCAGCTTTGGCGCCATGGTGATGGGCAATGAGACGATAATGCTGACCGACGGCTTCACCCATTCGACCGCCGAGCTCGGCGAGGCGGCCGCGCGCTTGAGCCAAGTAGGCGGGAATTCCTCCTTCCGGGCGGCCTTCGGAATTGCCGAGAGCAGGCTGGAAGACGACATGCGCGCGAGCAAGCCGGTTCCCAACGAGAGGACCTACTACCGGATCTTCCTGCTGTCGGACAGCTTGCCCGGGCTCGGCGAAACCGAGGCGGAGATACAGGAAGACCTGGCGGCGATCATGTCGCTGCAGACCGAGCACGGCGTGAGGGAGATCAGGTTGCACACCGCCCTGCTGATCGACTCGGCGGTACACGTCGATCCGGCTGTCCTGGCGGACATGGTCGGTTTTTTTGAGAGACTGGCCGAGACGGGCCTGGGCAGCTTCACGAACTACCACGAATCTCAGGCGATCGACTTCAGCGTCGCGATCCCCCCACAGAGCTGAAAGACACGTCGGCCGAGGCGTGCGATATCCCCGGTCACGTTCACTTCAGCGTCTCCACGCGCTCTTTGCCGAGGAGCTTGCGAAGCTTCATGGAAGCCTTGCGCGTGACGCCCTTTCCGATCACCACGTGCCGCAGTGCATCCAGGCAGGCGATCGCGTCGGGGACTACGGCCAGTGGGTTGTGCTGGACCTGGAGCTCGGCCAGCTTTTTCATGCCGCCGATGCCGGGCGGCAAGGCCGTGAGCTGGTTTTGGGCCAGGCCGAAGAACTCCAGGCTGGCGAGCTGACCGATGGCATCGGGCAAGGCCGTCAGGACGTTTTTTGCCAGATTCAGCCACTTCAAGCTGCGCAGGCCGCCGATCGAATCGGGCAGGGATGCGATGCGGTTGCCCCGCAGGTCGAGACGGTGCAGCTCTGCCAGCTGGCCGATGGACTCCGGCAAGGCCTCGATCTGCCCGTAGGCCGTGAGGCTCTGGAGATGGGCCGCGGCGCCGATGTCGTCCGGAAGCCTGCGGGCCGCCGAGAGCTGGACCCTCTGGAGCCGAGCCAGGTCGCGCATGGGCGGCAGCTCTTGCACGCCGCTGGCGTTGAGGTTGATCTCCTCCAGCTCGCGCAGGCTCCCGGTCGACTCCGGCAGGGCGGTCAGCTGCTTGCACACGTTGGCGGCCAGGATCCGGAGCCTGGCGCAGCCGCCGATCTCCGGCAAGTCCGTGATCGGCGCGCCGGTCACCCTCAGCTCCTCGAGATTCGCAAGCTGCCCGAGCTCGGTAGGCAGTGCGCCGAGCTTGTAGCACTCGAGGCCGAGCTTCTCGAGCTTGGCCAGGCTGCCGAGCTCGGGCGGCAGGATCTCGAGCATCGAGCTCCCCACGCGCAGGATCCGGAGCTCCACCAGGCGCTCGAGACCCGGCGCAAGCTGAGCGTCCGGGTAGCCGCGGATGCTCAAGCTGTGCACATCGGGCCCTCGCTCGAGCACGGCCTCCCAGCTGTCCAGGGGTGCTTTCTCGTTGGCCTCGTCGTCGACCCGGAACTCGACCTTCGCCATCACGCATCTCCTCTCCGAATTGGCCGATCCAGAACAGCCCGTGTGGACTCGAGTGCGGGTGGCCACCTCGGCGGCGTCGTCTTCCTTGAGCGTGGCCGTCCTACTCACCAATCGCAACCGATGCGCTCGGTGCTGACCACCACGTCGTCGAACCAGACCCGGTTGCTGTGCCCGTCCGCGTCCTCCTGGGTGATGTAGTGCTGGAGGCGCACGCGGTTCAGAGCCAGGGTCGGGCTGGTGCGCCACCAGATGCTGCCCTCGCCTCCCGGGCCCACCCGCAGCGCCAGCTGATCATCCACCCAGTACGCCATGGCGCCGTCCTCGGCGCCGGGCGTGTTGGCCAGCATCATCATCTCGAAACAGAACCATCGCCCCACCGGCAGGGGCACGGGCGGATCGGGTGTGAAGTGGTTGCCCCAGCAGCACTGGGGCTCGGT
Source organism: Deltaproteobacteria bacterium (assembly GCA_016935365.1). GTDB lineage: Bacteria > Myxococcota > B64-G9 > B64-G9 > B64-G9 > JAFGRB01. The sequence continues at coordinate 28,271 of JAFGRB010000415.1, read as the reverse complement.
CGCTTGGTTTGTATGTCTCATTCCCCTGTCTATCTAACACTTTGCGCCCTGCCAGGCAAGGAGCGACTCGGGCCGTGCGATCGCTGTGCGATCCTTTTTCGGCCAAGGGTGGGGCATTCCGACCTGAAGTGTCGCCTGATAGAAGCCGCCGTGAGCCCTTCGAGCGGCGATCCGAAGGGTAAGCCCTACCCCTGTTCTTGTATCCCCCCGGGGATACATGACTTTTTGGGTTTTTGGGGTTGACATTGCCGCTGGGCGGATATATAAAGGTCAAAGTTCCCGACGGGAGCCCCGCAGGAATCCAGATTTCGCGGGCTCTGCCGTCTGGAGTAGAAAGGCCGCCACGGCGGCTGGCGCTTCAAGCGCCACCCCCCACCGAGCCACCCCCATAACTTGGGGCCTTGGTAGATAGTTTGCGAACTTGTGCGAACACAAACTACCGGAGGCTCCATGCTTCCTCGTATCCCCGTCAACCCTCGCCGACTGCGCTGCGCCGCTGCCGCGCGGGGGCTCCCGTTTTGTGCGATTGAGGCCAGGCTCGGCCTGGCCGGCGGCTTGCTGACTCGCTGGGCTCAGGCCGCTTCAGTTCCGGCTGGCCGACTCGAGGCGCTCGCCGAGGTGCTCGGCTGCGACGCCGCCTGGCTGTGCGACGACGACCAGGAAGGGGGCGAGCAATGATCGCCTCCGACTGCCAGGTCTTGCGAACGCGCGACTTGGCCCGCCTGCTCGGGCTGAGCGCGAAGACGATCGGCAACCGCCTGGCCGCGATCCGAGCCGGCGCCGAGCCGGTCGACTCGCTCCCGCCCGTGCGGCGCATGAACAGGCGCCCCGTCTGGCTGCTCAGCGAAGCCGAGGAGTGGCTCCGCAGGCACTGCGAGCTCGAGGCGCCCGCCGAGGTGCCGGCCGAAGGCGAGGCCACGCCATGACTGCTTACAGCGAGGCCACCTTGGCCGGAGTGCTCGACGACTTGCGACAGGCCGAGGAGGGCCAGCGCAACGCCACCTTGAATCGCGCAGCCTTCCGACTCGGGCAGCTTGTCGCCGCCGGCGAGCTCGACCGCTCCGAGGCCGAGCAGGAGCTGCTCAGCGCTGCCCAGGCCGCCGGACTCGACAAGAGCGAGGCGTTGCCGACGATCAAATCGGGTCTTCGAGCCGGCTCCCGGTCGCCGCACACGTCGGAGCCGCCGCGCACCCGACCGAGCGGCCCGCCGCCGAAGCCGAGGCCGGCCAGGGGCGAAGGGCCGATCGCGTTTCGCGGCACCCGCTGGCCGCGCCATGACCGGCCCTGGTTGGGCGAGCCGTTCGAGCTGTCGATCGACGGGCTGCGAGAAGCGCTCGCGAGTCCGATCGAGATCGACGACAAGGATAAGTTGCCACAATGGTCGCTCTGCGTCTTCGCCGACGGCTACCGCCGAAACAAGAGCTTCAAGCATGCGAACGGGGTCATGCTCGACGCTGATGCTCCGACGATTGGGCTCGAGCAGGCCACCGACCTATTCGCTCGCGAGGGGATCGCGGTCGCCGGTTACACTTCATGGTCGCACACCGCAGGCTCGCCACACTGGCGCCTGCTGTTGCCGTGCAGCCGGCAGATCAACGCCGAGGAGTATCGAGCCCTCGAAGCATGGGCTGGAAGGCTACTCGAAGGACTCGACAAGGTCGGGCCGGCCGGCGGGCTCTACGTTCCCGCGCAGCGCGACGGCTATTCCTGGGTCTGCTGCGACGGCAACCCGCTCGACGTGGATCGCCTGCTCGAGAAGCCGTCAATCCTCGTGAGCACCGACATGGCCGAGACGATCGATTCCGCGCAGGCTGCGCTGCTCAAGCTGGGCGGGATCTACCAGCGCGCCGGATCCCTGGTAAGGATCACGACGGAGGCCTCGCCTCCAAAGCTGCTCAGCCGGCCGGCCGGCACGCCCACGATCGACATGTTGCCGATCGAGGCGCTGACCGAAGAGCTGAGCTCAGCGGCTCATTGGCTTGTCGTCGACGGCCGATCGAAAACAGGGGTGAGGCCTTCGCGCCCGCCGGCATGGGTTGCCGCCACCTTGGCCGCTCGCGGCTCCTGGCCGTTCCCTGTTCTTGAGGCGGTTGTGCAAGCGCCCACGCTGCGGCCAGATGGAAGCCTGCTCGAGCGGCCGGGCTACGACTCCGATTCCGGCCTGTTGCTGCTGCCCAGCCGTGAGACCTGGCCCGAAGTGCCGAAGCGACCAGGGAGGGATGCCGCCGTCGCGGCGATCGAGGCCCTCGGCGAGGTGCTCGCTGACTTCCCCTGGCAAGCCGACTGCGACCGCGCCGCCGCTCTCGCCCTCATGCTCTCGCTAGCCGGGCGCTTCGCGGTCAACGGCCCCGTGCCGATCTTCGCCGTGCGCGCCCCGACGGCCGGAAGTGGAAAGACACTACTCGCCGATGTGTGTTGCACCGTCGGGATCGGGCGAGGCCCTGCCCGCATGGCTCAGGCGATCGATTCAGACGAGGAGCGCAAGCGGTTGACGGCGATCGCGTTGGCTGGCGATCGGGCCGTGGTCGTCGACAATGTGGCTCGACCCTTCGGAACGGCTGCGCTCGACATGGCCGTCACCTCCGGCGAGGTGCGGGATCGCGTGCTCGGCCAGCAGCGGATGATAAGCGCGCCCTGGCAGGCCGTGCTTGCCGCGACGGGAAACAACCTGTGCTTTGCCGGCGACACGGGCCGTCGAACGATCCCGGTCGACCTTGATCCGCAAGTGGAGCGGCCCGAGGAGCGGGAAGGCTTCAAGCACCCCGATCTGCTCGCGTGGGTCACGCGGGAAAGACCCCGGCTCTTGGCCGCTGCCTTGACGACTCTTCGAGCATTCTTCGAGGCGGGTTGCCCGCGCCAGGGGCTGACCGCTCTCGGCTCGTTCGAGGCTTGGAGCGGCACCGTGCGCGAGGCCCTCGTGTGGGCTGGGCAGCCCGACCCCTGCGAGGGGCGCTCGCGGATTCGAGACGACGGGGATCCTGCCAGGTCGGCGCTCGGCGAGGCGCTCGGCGCGTGGTACGGCCGATGGGAGTCTCGCCCCCTGACCGTCGCCGATGTGATCCGGGGGTCGAGCGAGCACGAACAACTGCGCGACGCGCTCGGCGGGCTATGCCTGCGATACGACGGCCGGCTCAATTCCCGAAGCCTTGGAGCCGGGCTCCGACGGCATGTAGGCCGGATCGTCGACGGGCTGCGCTTCGCCCGGGCCGGAAGGTCGGGCCATGCGGCTGTGTGGCGGGTCGAGCACGTCGGCCGAAGTAGAGTTACGGGAGTTGAGAGAGTTGTTCCTATCCCTACGCGAGAAACTGTCAGTGACAGTTTATATATAGGGGGGTCAACCAATTCCCGAGACTCCCGTAACTCACACGGCACCGATCCCGAGCTTCCCTTGGGCGACTCCGGATCCGACATGCGAGCTCGAATCGATCGGCTGCGCGAGCGCTGCGGTGACAACGCTAAGGCTCAAGAAGCCCTCGATCTGGCCGCGCGGGCGAGCAACACCTTCTGGCAGGAGAACCACCTGTCCCGGGCCGAGCGGTTGCTTGATGGGGGTGCATCATGAACTACACCCGCACACCGATCCCGACTGAGTACAGAGGCATTCGGTTCCGCTCGCGGCTCGAGGCCACGTGGGCCGCGTTCTTCGACCGGCTCGGCTGGCGCTGGGAATACGAGCCCGACAACCTCCCCGGCTGGCTGCCCGACTTCGCCCTGGCCGGGGCTCGGGGGCCCGTGTTCGTCGAAGTGAAGCCGACCTTCGAGCTCCTGGCCAAGGTGACGGGGCGCATGCACCGCGCCTGCCCGGGTGGCGACCTGCTCCTGTGCGGGCTCGGCCCGTGGATCTCCCGGCCCGGAGACTACGCCTGCATCGGCTGGGCGAACGAGCCGGAGAGCGAAGATTCATGGTTTTGCCCGGCACCCCTGGGCGCCTGGTCTGGCTCCGAGTCTACGGCGAAGAACCCGCGCGGCACGATCGGGTTTTGTCACGAAGACGGCAGCTTTCAGGATCGGATCACCGGCTGCTATGACGGCGGCACCTATGGGGGGGCGACTCCCGATGGCTTCGAGGAGTGGATCTTGCTCGAATGGGGCAGGGCCAAGAGCGGGGTCAGATACAGGCACCCGGCCGAGAGATCCCATTGTACATGGGGCACCCGGCAGGCACCCGATTCCCGCTCTCCCGCTTCCCTGGCCGCTCCGAGCGATCGCGCTGCGCGGCGAGGGCCGTCTTGCGATCGCCTTGCGATCGGAGGTGCACCTTGACCCCTGCAGCCCTGGCCGCCGAGCCCGCCCGGCAGGCCGTTGAAATGCCGCCCGTCGTGGTCGATTCGCGCGAGCAGGCCCCGTATTACTACCCGGGCGCCGTCGTGCGCGGGCTCAAGACGGGTGACTACAGCCTGGAAGGCCACGAAGACCAGATCGCGATCGAGCGCAAGAGCCTGAGCGACTTGTACGGGTCGCTGACTTGGGGCCGCGAACGCTTCGCGCGGGAATGCGAGCGGCTGGCTGCGCTCGAGTATCCAGCCCTCGTGATCGAAGCCGCCTGGCCGCTGCGCCCGCCGCCGAGGAGCCGGGCGAACCCGCGATCGATTCGCGCGACGCTTGCCGCCTGGTCGGTGCGATACCGCATGCCCGTCTGGCTGGCTGGCAGCCGCGAGCACGCGCAAGAGCTCACGTTCGATCTGTTGCGCAAGTTCTGGAAGCAATCTCGAGCAGAGCAGGCCGCTGCCGAGCTGCAAGCCCTGGCCGCCGAAGTCGACGCGCGGGCCGATGCGCTCGCCGAGGGATTGGAGATCACACCATGACGGTTCACGAAACGAAGCGCGGCAAGGGCGAGGCGCGGTTGTCGCCCCGACGTGCGGCCGCTGCACTGCGAGCGGCGCGAGCGCTCGAGCTCCGCGCAAGCGGGCTGAGCTACGACCAGATCGCGCGCGAGTTGGGCTTCCGGGATCACAGCGGCGCCCATCGTGCGGTTGCAGGCGCGCTCGAGCGCGCGCAGAGCGAGCCCGCTGAGGAGTGCAGGCAGGTCGAGCTCGACCGCCTTGACCGGCTGCTCTTGGCACATTGGAAAAAGCGCGCCGAGCCGGAACACGCGCGGATCATTCTGAGCATTTCGGAGCGGCGCTCGCGGCTGCTCGGGCTCGACCGGCTGCCGCCGCCCGTCGCGCCGAGCGGTGACTGGTTTCTGCGCACGGAGTTGCACGACGGCGCGATCTTGGTCGTGCCGCCCGACGTCGACCCGGCCGACGGGTACAGGCTCTATCTCGAGCACAAACAGACATTGGAGGTGCAAGGATGACAGCCCCAGCTGCAGCCCCTGGCCTGGCCTGCCCGCGAGGATTCGAAGGCGAGGCCGCCAAGCTGACCGAAACCGAGCGCGAGGCGCTCGCGCTGGTAACCCCCCAGGCCGGCACCCCGGCCGCCGCGATGCGCGCGCTTCGCCTCTTCGAGCGAATGGGCGAGCACTGCCCGGCTGCGGTCATGGCCGACCCGTTCGGCCGCGAACCGTTCGCCTTGATCCGCGCCGCCGACTGGTTGCGCCTGACGCGCCAATTGAAGGCCGAGCAGGGCGAGGGAACAAGAGGGAAAGAACGGGAGAACCGCCCGTGAGAGGCCGATATCGCAGCCCTGAGCGCTTCGAGCCCCCGGGTAAGGGTCAGGTATGCCCCGACCCGTTCGAGCCCGCCAAGGGGCACCGTACGCGGCCAGGGGCCGCTCAGAATCGAATCTGCGAGGTGTGACGTGGCAACGGGAAAACGCAAGACGAGAAGACGCGGGCCGAGCGAGAGCAAGACCAGCCGCCGCCGCCTGGCCGCTCGGGATCGTCGCCTCGAGGCGCTCGAGCTTCGCCGTCGCGGCGCGACATATGAGGTGATCGCCGCCGAGCTGGGCTTCTCTGGCCGTGGCGCAGCCTACAAGTGCGTCATGACGGCGCTTCGCGAGCTCGAGGAGGAACCGGCGAAGGAGGTGCTCAAGCTCGAGTTACAGCGGCTTGACGCCTGGCTGCTCGCCTTGGCCCGGAAGATCGACTCGGGCGACGTGCAAGCGATCGGTGCAGCCCTACGGGCGAGCGCTCGACGCGCGGCACTGCTCGGGCTCGACGCGCCGCCGCCCCCGAAGGCCGACTCAGAGAAGCCGCCCGACGCCGAGCGGTACCGGCTCGTGACTTTGCCGACCGTCGCCGAGGGCCAGCCCGCACGGGTCGCGCTGCGCGTCGGCGAACCCGAGGCCGCGCGCCCCTGGCAGGGCTCCGGCTCGCCCCCCGGCTGCCGGGTCGAAGTGCTCTGCCCGCCGGGCGCCGAGCTGCCGCAGACTTTCGCCGCGCTCTGCCAGCGCTGGCCCGTTGTACTTGTGCCGACTGCCCCCTGAGCGGCCGATGAATAACCACGCGGCAACGCCGCAAACCCAAGCCCCGCGCGGTTGCGCGGGCACGAAAGGATCGAACATGAACGGCACAAACGGAGGCCACCTGTTCCAAGCGGGCCACCCCCCGGAGCTCGAGGAGAGCATTCGCCTCCAACTCGGCCCGGGCGCGCGCGAGGCCTTGGCGCAAGCCTTCGGCGCCTTGGATGCTGCCAAGCAGAAGATCCTCGCCGCCGAATCCACCGTCATGCTGAACCCGGCCGAGGCTGCGGCGATCGTCGAATCGTTGGAGGCCTCGCCCGATGCGCGCGTGCGCGGAGTGGTTCAGTGCCTGCGCGCGGCGCTCGGGGTGAAGTCATGACCGTACACCGGAGAGGAGTCGTGACAATCGACGGCATCCCGCCGGTCGAGATAAAGCCGCCCGCCTGGCCGCTCAGCATCTCGGCGGGGGAAGAGGCGCGCAGGATTATCAACTCCGAGCTGGCGGCCGTCAGGAGCGTCTGCACACACGTGCTCGAGCGCGAGCAGGGCGAGCCGGCCTACTTGCGGGAGCTCGAGTGCCTGCGCCTTCTCAACCTCCTGATCGAGCCCCGGCGCGCGTCGCCGGCGGTTGATGCCTACTGCCGGATTCTCGAGCGGGCACTTCAAGAACACGGCACGGAGACGGAATCGTGAGCCCCGTCTCCGCGCCCAGAGCTGAAACCCTACACTGAAAGGATCGAAAAATGGAACAGCGATTCGTGACCCCTGGCGCCCTCGGGCTTCCCGACGACAACCATCCCGCCTGGCCGGGTGCGGCCGACGCGCTCGCCGGGTACTCCGAAGGCCTCGCCGCCATCGTCGCGGCCGAAGGCCGGCGCGCCGAGATCCAGGCAGACGATCGCCTTACCGTCGACGCGCAGCGAAGCGACATCTCCGCGCTTCAAGACCAGGCCCTCGCCCAGGTCGGCAAGCACGTGAGGGCTGGTGATGACGGCTGCGCGGCGGCCATCGCGGCCATCCGGAAGGCGTTCGAGCCGAAGCCGGTCGAGGTGCCGAGCGATCCGGGCGAGCGCAGCGCAGCGCGGCTCGATCGCCTGGCCCAGCTTCTCGAGCGCTCCGAGCTCGAGCGCGAGCGGGCCTTCGAGTACAGCCGGCTTTCAAAGTCGCAGGTCGCGGCCAGGGCGCGCTCGGATCTCTCGGCCGCCTTCGCGACGGGCGATCGCGAGCGCGCGCTTGTGGTTTTCAGAACCGCCCGCGATACCCTGGCCGGCGATCCTCGCCACGCCGCCGATGTTGACGAGCTCGCCCATGCATTCGCGGCCGGCTCGGTCGATCGCGAGCTGCTGGCCGCTCAGGCCGAGGCCCGACGCATGCTCTCGAAGCTCGAGCTCGAGCTCGGCGCGCGCCGCCGGCGAATCGTCGAGCGGGTCGAGCTCTTCACGAACGACCGACCGAAGATCGGCTTGGCGGCCGGCGACTGGCGCCGCCGCCTTTCGGAGGCCGGCTTGGGCGACCCGGCGATCGAATTCTCTCTGTAGCACCGCGCGACCCGGGGGCTAGATACAAAGCGCGCTCCCGGGTCGCTTACTCGGAAGGAGCAAGCCATGCGAGAAAGAAAGCTGACCGGCAAGGCGCTGCAAGACTTCGTTGACGACGTGCTCGCCCACGTTCCACCCCTGCCGCCGCCGCCCGCGCCGAACATGCGAAGCCTGGCCGACGGGCGCCGTTTGTGGCTGCCGGAGCGCGAATCCCATAAGTAATGGGGCTCGCCATGCGCGCAAACCCGCGCCCCTGGCCGACTTCCGGGATTCCCGGGTGCCCTGTGCGATCCGGGTGCGATCAACTTGACGATCTGGCCGGCCTGTGGGATCCTGGAATCGTCAAGGCGATACATGGCTTGTGAAAACCGACAATCGAAACAAGTTCCCGGCGCGATCCGCCTTGTGGCCGTGTGTCGCCTTGACAACGACTCACTCCCGCATGGATCGCGCCGGGTTCTGTTTCGGCTTGGAGGTTTCCCATGAAGGTCTTACGAGAAGGCAGCCCCGACATGACGGCCGAGCTCAGCACAGCGCACAGCGCAAGCTCCTACGGCCGGGCCGTGCTCGTGTTCGGCGACTCCGTGGCCGTGGGCCCGGCCGAGGTTGCCGCGCAAGGGCTCGAGCTCGACGCGCTACACCTGGCCCGAGGTGAGGCCCTCGCTCTGGCCGAGCTCGGTTACTTGATGGCCTTCGCCCTGGCCGCCAGCTCTGGCGTGCGGCTGCGCGCCCTGGGCGACGCGCTGCTCGCCGACCTGGGCCTGCCGCGATCCGATGATGAAGAGCCCTGGGGGGTCGCCGCGAAGCGGGTCACGGAACACGGCCGCCGGGCCTTGAAGGGCGCCGACGTGCTCGACCTGGTAGCCGAGCGCTTGCCCGTGCTCGCGGCCCGGGAGATTGCCGGCCAGATGAGCGACGACGATCGATCGAGCTTCACCCGGCAGGCCTGGGCCGGCGGCATCTCGCGCCTGGTTCCCGACTGCGACGCGGGCGAGGTGCTCGACGTGCTCGAGCGGTTGCTTGCCGAAGGGGGCGAGTCATGACGACCGGCGTGCTGAAAGTGCATTCCGACCTGGGCGCGAAGGGCTGGCACCTGGTCGACATGCCCGAGGGCTCGAAGCCCAGGGGTGGCGTGGGGCTGTACCAGCGCGGCGATGAGCAGGCCTGGCTTGTGCACCTCGAGGGCCGCTTCGAGATGCAGCCGGCCGGCGACCCCCGGGGTGCACCGTGGGAGCCCTAGGAAGGCGCAGGCGCCCACCGAGGCCCTCGGCCAAGGGTAAGGCAGGGGTCGACCCGCTCGCGCGCCTTGACGCGCTCCATGGCCGGCGAGTCGCCCGAATCCTGCTCGTCTGCGACCCTGAGAACGGCCCCCGCTCATGGTGGCGGGCTGCCCGCAAGCGCACCGATGCACCTTCCTGCCTGGCCGCCGCGATCGAGCAAGGCGCCTTCGACGAAGTGGAGCTCACCCGCGCCGAGGCTGATCGCGTGCTCGCCTGGGCGCAGACCCTGCCGGGTTGGAGCGGGGCGCTCGGCCGGCCGACGCCGTTGTTGTTCTTCGCCGTCGGCAGAGGCGAGGTGTCAGAGGATTGATGTAGGATGAACGCCGGGGGCTGGCCCTGCTACCCCTTCCCTGGCAGGGCTGGCTCCCGGCTTCCAAGGGAAGGAGATCAGACATGGCGACGATCAGGGAAAAGAGGGCTCGCAAGCGATTGGAGCGCACCGCGTACCATGAGGCGGGGCATGCCGTGGCCGCCTTCGCGTACGGCTTGCCATTTCGGTATGTGACGATCATACCCAGGGGTGACTTACTTGGGTACGTACGTGTATATAGCCTTCCGAAATGGTTTAGCCCAGACATTGAATGGGGAGAGGTTTACAAGGTGATAACAGAAAGCCGCGTCGTTTCAGACTACGCCGGATCAAAAGCCGAGAAGAAAATCAGCGGAAGGTATAGCCACCTGGGAGCGAGGGGCGATTATGACAGCATGCTCGATATGTCGAGGCTCGACCAGCAGTGTCTCGACGTTTGCGGCTCGAAGGCGGATGCGCTTGTGGATTCTCACTGGTCTGGAATCAAGGCACTAGCGAAGGCCTTGCTTCGGGAAAAGAAGATCGCGGCAAGCGAGGCGCGCGAGATCATAGCGGCGGCTCTGCCAAGAAAACTCGTGGATGCCGCCAGCAAGAGAGCGGCAAAGCGACGGCGCTTGATGCGACGCAAGGCAAGAGAGGTGAGAGAGCTCTGGATAACTGAGCGCTGCTGGGGTGTAAGGATAAAGGCCAGCGAAAAGGGTGAAGAGCTCACCCTGGGCGAACTGGCCCGAAGGGTCTTCGATGCCCCGCTCTCGAGTATCAGCAAGACGAGCATGGCCACGATCCGCGCCTGTGTGCTGCCCAAGGGCAGGAGGTGAATCATGGCAATCTATCGACTGGCCGCCGCCCGTTGCCCCGACTGTGGGCGCTGGGCCCGCCGGCAGCTTGGCGAGGAGCACGCGCGGCGAAAGAAGATCCGGCTGACCTGCCCCTGCGGCGCGAGTTGGAGTGCCGACGTGCCCGCCGATGAGTGGCACGCGAGCTGGCGCGAGCCGAGCGGCAAGTATCACCGCGAGCGCTTCGAGGGCGCCGACGGTCGGGCGAAGGCCGTTGCCGCCGAGGCCGAGGCGCGAAAGCTCATACGCTCGGGCTGCTACCAGGGCGCGCCGACCGATGCGCCGGGCACCCTGGGCGCGCTCCTGGCCCTGCATCTCGAGCACGTCAGGCCGGGCAGGCGACCCCGGAACGTGGCAAACCTGGGGTCAATGCACAAGGTCTTGATCGGTTCACTGAGCCCCGACCTGCCGCTTGCCAAGCTGGGCACCGCAGCGCTCGAGGCATACCGGCAGGGCCGCGCCGATGCAGGGCGAGCGACGGCGACGATCAACCGCGAGCTGGCCGCGCTGTCTGCCGCATTGCGCTGGGCGCTCAGCAAGGGCTGGATTCAGCGCATGCCGCGATTCGAGATGCCGCCGCCAAGGAACGAGCAGACCGAGTTTCTCAGCCGCGATGAAGTCGCCCGGGTGCTCTTGGTAGCGAACGAGCCGATGCGCAGTCTGTTCAGATTCGCCGCCGCGACCGGCTGCCGCCAGGGCGAGATCCTGGCGCTTCGCTGGTCGTGGATTTCCGAACGTACGCGCATGCTCAACCTGCCGGCCGATGCGACGAAGAACGGCCGAAGTCGACACGTGCCGCTCAACACCGACGCGCTCGAGGCCCTCGCGGTGCGACGGCGCGAGGCATGCGGCGAGCTCGTATTTCACCGGGGCGACGGCGAGGCGCTCAATTCGGCGGTCGCCTGGCGGGCCTGGGCGAACGCGCTCAAGGCGGCAGGCGTGCGGCATGTGCGCTTTCATGCGCTGCGACACACATACGCGAGCTGGCTCGCCGAGGCCGGCGTTGATCTGAACCGCATCCGGGAGCTTCTCGGGCATCGCTCGCTCGGCCAGGTCATGAGGTACTCGCACCTTCGACCTGAGCACTTGGCCGCCGCCGCCGAGCTCGCCTGCCTGGGCGCCGGGCCGAAGGCCACCCCGAAGGTCGGCTCCATCGCCAGCCTGGCCGACGCGCGCGACTCCCGCGACCTGCACTGACCCGCCGTGCGATCCTGTGCGATCGCTGTGCGATCTTTTTGGCCTCGAACCCCCCTTTTGACCCCCTTTTCCCGCTTTCACCCGTTGCTCGGGCGATCGCCGCAAACCCTTGCGGCTGTAAGGCGAGAAGGTCACAAGAGGGAAAAAGCGGGAAGCACTCCCGCCCAGCAGCACTGGGGCTGCTCGGTGCAGGTGGGCAGGCCCTTGTCCAGGCAGTCCTGGCAGACCTGATCCACGTCCATGTAGCGATCGCATCTCGTGTCGCAGCTCATGTCGGGCCAGTAGGTGTAGAAGTGGCTCTCGTGGCTGTCGGGCTGGAAGTCGACGGTCGTGCCCATGCTGAGCACGCCGTTGGGCAGGCAGCCGGCGGTCCCGTGGTACCAGTAGTCCTCCGGCTGGCTGCCGCCGATGTTGAGGAAGTGGTGGACGTAGCGGTGATCCTCGGCGAAGCGGATCCAGGCTCGAAAGTAGAGCTGCTCGAAGGACCGCATGGAGCAGTTCGACTCCTGCGCGCCCTGGCAGGCTCGCCAGTCGAGGCTGGCCCCCTGGTATCCGGACCCGGCCTCGGCGGGCATGTACACGCTCCAGGCGCCCGCATGGGGCTGGTCGGAGGACAGGCGGATGCGCCCCCGGTCGTCGACGCCCACCCCCGCGATGAAGTCCGAGACCGCGAGCCAGGCGTCGAAGTCGCCGTCGCCGCGCTCGAAGTCCTCGCACAGCAGCCAGGCCGGCCGCGGATGGCTGCACGAGAAGCCGGCCGATCCCCCGTCGTCGCCCCCGGCGTCGATTCCCGCGTCGGCTCCAGCGTCCGCGCCCGCGTCAGCGCCTGCGTCGACTCCCGAGTCGCCGCTCGCGTCGATTCCCGCGTCCGCGCCTGCGTCGCGACCGCTGCCGGCGATGGTGCCGGCCCGGCAGCCGGCCAGGGCCAGGCAGGCCGAGAGACAGCACTCGGCGATGACCAAGCTCCGGCTCATGCACGCATCCGTCATCGCACGCTGCGGATGTCAGCCCGCCTGGTCGCTGACGAGCGCTCGCATCAGGTCGTAGAGACCCTGAGGGTAGAAGAAGAGCAAGCGGGTGTCGCCCATGATGAGCGAGTCGCCGTCCTTCAGGCCGGTGGGGGCGCCGAAGGCGAGCGGGGTGCCGTTGAGCAGGGTGCCGTTGGTGGTCTCCATGTCCTCGATCGTGCAGCGGCCGTCCGCGTCGAAGAGGAAGACCGACTGTAGCATGGAGACGGTCTCGTCGCCGATCACCACGTCGCAGTCTGCAGCCCGGCCCAGCATGACCCGGCCTGAGCCCTCCGAGACCTTCCTGCGGATCTCGTGCACGATCAACTCGTGCGCCTGCTGCAGCAGGCGCGACGGTAAGGTGCTGCCGTGCGGGTCGGTCCCGTCGACGCTGGCGTGCTTGGTCGCTCCGGCCGCGAAGGAAGCGCGCTTTTTTTTCTTCTTTGGCTCGACGATCAGCAGCGGCGCCCTGACCCGCTTGGTGAAGCTCCCGCGGTCCAGCTGCCGGATCAGATCGATGTACGCGTTCAGGTACGTGTACGTACCGCCCAGGGTGGCAAGCTCGCTCATGGGGCCTCTCTCGGAGTCTCGTCTGGCTCCTTGTCTACCAGAGACCCGGGCTGGATTGCAAGCCGCTCGCTCGCCGGAGCGGCCCGGGTGCAAGAACAGCCGTCGATCAGGCGCCAGCATTCCAGGTGGTAGACGGCGCCGCAGCGCCCGCAGCGCTGGACCGTGGTGGAGATGGCGTGGCCGCAGGCGGCGCAGCGCCCGCGCCTCCCGCCGCGCAGGACCAGCCCGAGCGCGAGCAGGCAGGCGCCCGGCACCAGAGCGACGCTGGCCTCGCTCCAGCTCACCCGCCCGCCCTGGCTGGCCACCAGGAGGCAGGCGCTCAGCAGGCCAGAGCCGCCGATGATGGCCAGGAGATTGGCGACGCCCCTGCGGTTCAGCCTCACGCGGACGACCAGGAGCGCGATCGTCGCGGACAGGAAGATCATCGCCCCCGAGACGACCAGCGCCACCGAGAGCTCGGACCAGGCGCCCGTGGCCAGGGCGAGGACCATCGCCATGAGGCCCGCCTCCACCACCCAGCCGAAGCAGCCCAGCCAGCCGGGGTCGGGCTCGGGCTCGGGCCGCGGGCGCCTCGACCAGCGCAGGCCCCAGACGGCCATGGCGGCCAGGGGCACGGCCGGCATCAGGCCGAGGAGCGAAAGCTCCCAGAACGGGCCGCTGAAAAGCCCCGCGTCGCGGAAGTAGTACAGGGGCGCGTTGCAGCCGGCCGCGAGCGGCACAGCCAGGGCGCATCCGAGCAGGGCCCAGAAGAAGATCCTGGTCTGCCCGAAGATCAGCAGGCGGATCAAGGCCAGGAGCGCGAGCTCGGCTCCCTGGGCGGCGAGGATCTCCTCGCCCGTGCAGGGGGCTCCCAGGCCGGCGACGCCCATGCCGAGCGCCAGGAGCCCCAGGCTGCCGAGCGGGTGCCGCCAGATGGCCTTCAGCCTCGCCGGGCTCGATTGAAGCCTCGCGTCTTCCACCGCTCGGAACCCGTCACTGGCAGCTGCCGATGGCCCGGATGCGGGGGACCAGGTCCGCCGGCAGGCTCGGCGGGCTCGAGATGGTGAAGCGCTTCGGGAACAGCAGGTCCCGGCTGCGGTACTGCACGTCGAGGAAGAAGATGCTGTTCGCCTGCAGCGTCATGGGGACATAGGCCTGCCAGTACCCGGAGCCGGGCTCGAGCGTCTGGTCCCAGAAGAAGTAGGCGTCGTTGTCGCTCCACCAGAAGGTGACCTCCTCGACCTCGAGCGCTGCAGGGCTCTCGTCGACCAGGGCTGCGACCAGGGAGAGCGGCGAGCCCGACTGGACCGAGACCACCGGGACATCGGGCACGGTCGAGAAGTCGGGCTCGGTGCCCAGCCAATGGCCGAACCACATGCGCATGGCCCCCTTCGCGTGGAGATCGGCGCGCTCCGCGATGGTCTCCTCGCTCTCCACGCCGATCATGCCGTAGCAGCCGTGATCGAAGTTGCCCGCCAGGGAGATCCGCTTCTCGTCGCCTGGAATCGCATCGCAGGTCGCCTCGAAGGCGGTCAGCGGAAAGAACTCGTCACAGGTCCCGTCGACCATCATGATGGCCGAGCGGCTCTGGCCGATCATGGCGGATGGCGCGATCAGCGCATCCATGAGCCGCAGCCACTCCGGGCTCTCGATGCCGAGGCCCGCCGCGGCCAGCAAGTCGTGCTGCCAGGCGTTCGGGGACCGGGTCGCCACGTCCCAGGCGCCCGTGCCGCTGAGCGGCACGGCCGCCTTGATGCGGTCGTCGACCCCGGCGGAGATCAGAGTCGCCACGGCGCCCGCCGAGAAGCCCGTCATGCCGAGCCGGGTCCGGTCCACCTCGTCCAGCGTCTCCAGGCAGGTCAGGGCGCGCATGCCGGCCACGGCGTGGGCCCAGAACCAGCTCCCCCGGACGTCCCGCAGGGTGTCGAACATCCGGTAGCCGTTCTGGTCCATGGGGCCGAGCCCCTCGGAGCTGTTCTCGGGCGTGCTGCCGCTCCCGGGCCCCGAGTAGGCCGCGACGCAGACGTCGAGCATGGCGGCCAGCGTCGAGGCATCCTCGGGCTCGGCGAAGCCCCCCAGGCCGTGCGCCCTCACGACGCCGGGCAGCGCCCCGCTCGCTCCGGCCGGCCGGGCGGCGAAGGCCCGGATCCGGATCGGGCTCAGGGCGCCGTCGAGGCTCTCCCAGGAGAGGTAGGACAGGTCCCAGACATCGATCAGCTCCCCATCCTGGAGGACCGTGCGCGGGTTCGTCAGGCTGCAGCTCGCCGTCGAGGGATCGCGGATCGCGGCCAGGTCGAACAGGGGCTCGACCGGCCCGTCCCCGTCGGCAGGCGCGTCTCCGTCCCCGCTCGCATCCCCGTCGCCCGCCTCGGCATCCCCGTCGCCCGCCTCGGCATCCCCGTCGGCCTGCAGGCCGTCGCCCGTCCAGCCGTCCCCATCGCCCGCGTCCGTCTCCGGGCCGCCGTCCACCGACGAGTCGCCACCCGGATCGCCGTCTTGGCCGGCCTCGTCGGCCGGCAGCCCGTCCAGCCCGTCCAGCCCTCCGGCGTCCCCCGCCGGGTTGGCCCCGCCGCAGGCGCCGCATACGAGCAACGCGAGCGCGATTGCCAGGCTACGCCAGTCCCCCATGGTAAGCTCCATATCCGAGCTCAGTAGGCGATCAAGTCGGCCGTGAAGTCCCGCAGGCGGCCGCTCACCTTCCAGATGCGAAGCTTGTACTCGGCCTGGCGGCCGAGCAGCTCTGCCATGGGTCTCGACAGGCTCTCGAGCTCGCGGCGGCTGATGCTCACCGGCTCGTGGGCCAGCTGCACCCGGGATGCCGGGATGCCGGGGAAGTTCCTCAGCAGGCGCGGGGTGAGCACCAGCAGGTCGACGGTCGTGAAACCGGACTCGGTGCGGGTGATCTTGAGCGGGTAGTAGAGCCTGTCGGTCGCGAAGCTGTACTCGATGGCCTCGTTGGTCTTGGGCTGCTCGTCGAGCTCGACCACGTCGAAGACGAACCAGGTGAAGCGCTCCGACAGGTACTCCTCCACCACGGCCTTCAGGGCGGGAGGGATCTCCGGGGTGCCGACGCCGGACTTCTTCAGGTAGGCCTCGACCCAGGAGACGAAGCCCGCCGCGTCGAGCACGTGGGTCACCGACACGTCGTGGGCGCCGATCTTCTTGTGGAAGGTGACCTCCCCCGCCGGGACCTGCGCGGCGCTCTTGGTCATGCCGCGGGTCCGCGCCTCGGCGAGGTGCGGCTGCGCGATCTTCCTGTTGATCAGCTCGGTGGCGCGGCGGAAGACCTCGACGTCGCCTTTCTTCACCTCGGGCTCGGCCGGAAGCGGCAGGACCTCGAGCACCTTGGTCGGCGCGGAGGCGCGCAGGTCCGTGGACAGGAGCAGGATCTCCCGCGCGCCGTTCCAGGCGATCATGGCCCGCTGGTTGGGCTCGAAGATCTGGACGTGGGGCTTGAAGGGAATCGAGCCCCGATCCGCCCGCGCGATGCCCGCGAGCGCTGCGATCGCAGCCGGTAGACAGATGGCCATCACCGCGCGTCTCATGAAGAACCTCCGCTGGCAGTCTATCAGCATTCGCTCCCTTTCACACTCGTCTCGTCATCCGCACGCTCGGCGACCGCGAGGCTCACTCGGCGCAGATCGAGCTCAGCAGATCGATGGCCCGCTCGAGTAGTAGCGCTTCCGGCAGGTGGGTGAGGATCGTCATGCGGACCGCTCCCCGGAGGCTGTCGATCTGGAGGATCTGCGCGCCGGCGTGACCCACCGCCGAGGCGATGTCCCGATCCAGGGCCAGGATGCCTGCCCGGATCTCCGGCGATCGGAGGTATCCGGGAGCCGGCCCGTCCGGATCCGGGAGGGACTGCCAGCAAAAGCGCAGATCGAAGTCGGCATCGCCCGTGTCCCCGGGCGCATCGGGGCTCGCGCCGAAGAGCCCGCCGAGGGCCTGCCCGCCGTGCGCCATCCACAGCTCGGTAAACGGCCGCGGCCGCGGGTCGGGACCCATGGGCATGGCGTACTGGGAGACCCGGAGCTCGACGCCCCGGAGCGTGCCCCTGAGGGCGATGCCGTCCTCGAGCCGCTCCGGCTGCAAGCCGTACTTCTCACCGAGCTCGATCAGGGCCCGCTCGCGCATCGCTCCGTCCCGGGAGGCCGGTGTCCAGCGTTTCTCGGCCACGACGATCTGCAGTCTGTATCTTTCAGGTCGATATCGATAACGGTATCCTGCCGTGGCCGGAGATCGCGTGTCAACCGGAACGTGTCGGAGGCTGGCATGAGGAGATCCACTGCCTGGATTCGCCCGACGGCGAGATCGTCTGCCCCTTCGAGTAGCCTCGCGGATCAGCTCGTCGACAGGAGCATGGAACCAATCGCCTCCCTCGCCCTCCAAGGAGGAGTCGAAAACCGAGAGGAGGAGACGATGAGCGAGGCATTCAGACTCGGAGGCTGGGGCATGTACCCCACGCTGATCTGCGGGCTCATGTTGGTAGGCGCGGGGATCCTGTACGCTGTCAAGCCCCAGCGGCGCTTCGTACCGTTGCTCTTCGCGGTGGGCACGATGACCTTCATCAGCGGGCTGCTGGGCTTCACGACCGGCATGATCAGGACCCTGCTCTACGTGGGCCAGGTGGGGCCCGACGAGCGCTACCTCGCCCTGATCGGGCTGGCCGAGTCGCTGCACAACGTGGCCTTCGCCCTGGTCTTCGTGATGCTGGCCGCCATCGCCGCCGGCATCGGCACCGCGAGGAGCGCCAGATCCCGGGCCGCGGCAGCGTGACGTCCTGATCGGGCTCGGTCGGGCTTGCCTCCGCTCCGGCGCGGCCGTACCATGCGCCGGTGGCCCGCGCTTCGAAGGCCGGGAGGTGAGACGTGGATCGAATCGAGAGGCTGTGGTCCAAGAGCGAGCGGCGTGCCCTGGATCGGCTCGACTCGCCGGTGGCCGTGCAGAAGATGCTGGACAGGATGGTCTACAACACCGATCCCTTCGTCCGGACGCCGCGGCGGGTCCTGAAGGATCGACGCGCCCACTGCCTGGACGGGGCGCTCTTCGCCGCGGCAGCCCTGCGGCGCCTGCGCCATCCGCCGCTGCTTCTGGACCTGCGGGCGGTGCGGGACGACGATCACGTGCTGGCCGTGTTCCGGCAACGCGGCCGCTGGGGAGCGGTGGCCAAGTCGAACTTCGTCGGGCTGCGCTACCGGGAGCCGGTCTACCGCAGCCTGCGCGAGCTGGCCATGTCGTACTTCGACGTCTACTACAATTCCAAGGGGGAGCGGACCCTGCGCGAGTTCTCGCTGCCCCTCGATCTGCGCCGCTACGATCGCTGCGACTGGACGGTGTCCGAGGCCGGCCTGGCCGTGGTCGAGGACCGCATCGAGCGGCTGGCCCACTACCGCCTGCTCAGCCCGGCGATGGAGCGCGCCCTGAACCCGGTCGACGATCGCAGCCGGCGGGCCGGGATGCTGGGGGCGGATCCGAAGGGCCTGTACCGGCCGGGCAGGGGGAGCTGAGAAGGGGAGGGGCTCAGCCCGCGCTGTCCTGGCCGAAGCCGATGAAGAAGCCGACCAGGGCGAAGAAGGGCACCGCGACCGCGGGCCTGCAGGTCAGCGCTCAGCCGCCCCCCGAGCCCTGCAGGCCGAGGCTCAGGCCCAGGCCGAGAAGCCCCGAGATGCAAGCCAGCAGCAGGGGCAGGCGCAGGCGTCTCCAGATCTTCCGCAAGGGATCCTCCGCGGTCCATCGAGTACTTTAGGACAACTCCGGTCCGAGATCAAGATGCGACAGGAAGGCGCTGTTATGCGCGATTGCCCATCCGCTGGCATGATGTAATCATGGATCTGCAGCACTCGAGGCAAGCATGCGTTCGAGGCCGACCGCGAAGACATATCGGTACGGCATGATGCTCATCTCACCGGAGAAGATCTCGAGCCGTGAGTTGCATTGGATGCTACATGTAGGTATAGGTACGAGTTTTTTGGAAAAGTCACTTTTATAACAACTTGTAATATTGAAATAAATCGTGTCCCACAGTGGGACACAGGGGGGGTGTCGTTCAGGGCTCTGGAACACACCGTACGAGCCGGGCCAGCGCCTCGCGAAGCCTCGATCGAGGCAGGCCCGAGATGGTGAGGCTGAGCTCGGGATCGGCTCCTCTACCTGATCGGATCTCGAGCATTGCCCGCGGGGCGACGGCGCGCAGGGCGCGAAGGGCCTGCGTCTGCCAGGAGAGCTGGACAGAGATCGAAGGCTGGGAGACCCGCTGCGGCTTTGTGCTCTGCCTGCGCCGGATGCGCTGGGCCGCGCGCTTGATCTCCTGGCCGCTCGCCTTCTCGAAGGGCTTGGGCCGCATCTTGCCGTCCGCGCCGCGCACCTCGATCTGGTAGGCCAGCACGTCGATCGGCTGGTCCTGCTCGGGCGTGGCCTTGGCGAGCTCGATGGCCGCGAGCAGCTTGGCCTGGCCGTGCTTGCGCGCCAGGCTGCGGCTGAAGTTGCGCGCCAGGTCCATGAGACGGTATGCGGACGTGCGGGACATGGACACGCGCTCTTCGAGGTACTGCTCGAAGCTCTCGAGGCCGTCCTGGGTGTAGAGCACATCGTCGTGGACCCGCAGCAAGCACTGGCCCAGGTCCCAGAAGCGGATGCCGATCTCCTCCTTGAGCGCGAGGATCTTCGCGGTCTCGCGCGCGAGCTCGGTCGACCGGGGCTCGCGAGGCTTGAGAGGCTTCTGGGGCTCGAGCGGCTTCTGAGGTTTGAGAGGCGTCTGAGGCTTCTGAGGCTCGAGCGGCTTCCGGGGTGTCAGGGGCTTGGTGGGCTTGAGAGGTTTCAGAGGCTTGAGCGGCTTCGGGGTCTTCAGGGGCTTGAGCGGCTTGCTCGGCTTGTCGGGCATGGCTCTCCTCGGCAATGCGTTCGGTTTTTTGCAGCCTAACACCGCGCGGAGCGGGCGGGCAAATCGTCAGGCTTCACTTGCCCTCGGGGGGCGCTTGCACTACGCTGGCACAGCCGGGACGTAAGATAGCAGTTCGCCGACCTGTCAGGACGTCTCGCGCTTCTTGCGCGAGGCGCGTATGCGCATGACGATCAGGATCAATACCAGCAAGCCGGCCGCGCAGTATGCGTGGTTCTTGTACGGCCCCAGAGGATTGAAGGTGAGATCCACACCGGCGTAGTACCAGTGCTTGCGAGCCTCGTCCTCACGTCCCAGAGCATCCAGGTTCAGAGCGATGTTTGTCTGGATGGTCACGTCCTGGGGCATGAGTTTCTCGGCCTCGAAGTAGTAGTCCAGGGCGCTCCGCCGATCGCCCTTCAGCTCGTAGGTGTAGCCCAGGTTGTTGAGGATGTAGGGGTGGGCGATGCCCTGGGCGATCGCCTGCTTTCCATATTCCACTGCCCGATCCAGGTTCTTTCTCCTGTTCTCCAGCGCGATCCTGGCCGCCCAGGCGCGGCCGTTCTTCGGTTCCAGCTCGAATGCGGCTCTCAGCTTCTCCTCGGCCTGGTCCCAGAGTTCGTACTTGCTCCGCCCCTCGGAGGCGATGGCCAGCCGGTTGGCCGGCGTCCTGTCGCGAAAATCATATTGGATCTGGTCGACGTCCTGCTTGGTGAACCTTCGGTTCGGCTCATGGTCGAGAAGCCCCAGGTAGTACCGCGCATAGGTGATGCTCGGGTCCGCCTCGATGGTGGCCTCCAGGCTCATGCGGGCCTGGTTGTTGCGGCCGAGCTGGAGCAAGGCCAGGGCCTTGCGGAAGTGGGCGAAGCCGGTGCGGTGCAACGACAGGGATCGGTCCAGGGAGCGGATGGCTTCCTCGTATCGGCCGAGCCTCTCTTGGGCCATGCCTAGGCTGCTGTATGTCCGGTAGCCGAGGCCAACATTCATGGTCTTGCCGTACTTCGCAAGCCCCTGCTCGAAGTGCTGCAGGGCGAGGTCGAAGCGGTGAGCCTTGCTCAAGTAGACGCCGAGATTGTGCCACTCGGGCGGTCTGTCTGCGAACATCTGCCTGGCCTCGTCCAGGTATTTCATGGCGAGTTCTTCGCGTCCGCACCTGAAGAGAGAGCGGACGAGGTTTATGCATGTACAACTCGTCAGCTCGTACCTCTCGGCGAATCGAAGAAGTACGTCTGCGGCACTGCAGGGATCGGACATCTTGCCCAAGTAGAGGCTCCCGAGGTTGGACAGGGAGATGGGATCATCGAAACGCTGGGCGGACTCGTGGTACTCGCGCAGGGCCTTGTCCATGTCGAGCCTGGGAGCCCAGTCTGACCAGTAGCGACCGAACAGGTAGTGCAGCTTGGGCAGGTCCGGGTTAAGCTCGCGGGCTCTCTCCAGGTGCGACAGGCACTTGCTCGGATCTCCCAGCTCGATGTACAGGTAGCCCAGGGCGGCCTGGTGGGCAGCGCTCTGGGGGTTGCCCTCGGCTTTCTTCTCCATCTCCGGGAGCAAGGACGCGTGGGTCTTCTTACGGGCGCTTGCCCGGATCAAGTAGATGAGCGCCTCGAGGTCTTCGGGGGCTGACTCCAGACACCTGCGGGCGAGACGGATCGTGCCCGGCATGTCGTCCCGGTGGTAGGCCTCCATCATCTGATCGAGCATCTCGGTCTGCTCTGCCGACCTGCCGGAGTCATGCCGGACCCTGGGCAGGCACGGGTGGGAATACTCCCCCTTCTCGTTGTAGTAGACCGACTTGGTGGCCGTGCGATCGAAGCTGGCCTCGCCGGTCATCCGCTCTCGCTGGATATCCTCCGGTGTCTTGCGAGGCCAGATGACCTCAAACACCTCGTCGCAGCCGGACATGACCATAATACCGAGCAGGACAGCCACCAGGACCACTCGACTGCTTGCCGCTTCTTTCATCCGCTCTCCGCCTTTCCCTCCTCGCGCTCCGTACGGATCTGCGCCCAGGAGATCCAGCCCTCGGCCGTCCACATGACGAGGCCGAGCAGCGTGACGGGCCATAGGAGCAAGTTGATCAAGTATATAGACCCGACGAAGTAGTTCAGGAACGGCAGCTCCAGCAGAATGATGACGATCCAGGCCAGCAGGTAGACGCGCAGCGGGGTGTCCAGCAGATACTGGGCCACCGCCAGCAAGCGGAGGCGCCCTCGCAGCCGGATGAGGATGCGGACCGCGCCGCAGAGCAGCAGCACCAGAAAGACGATTGCTCGCCAGTCCAGGGCCTCGAAGGAGCGGACCCAGTCCCTGGGGCCGATGCGGGTGAGGTCGTAGAAGCCGTACTCCAGGAAGAAGAACCACTCGACCCGGGGGTCGTAGCGGGCCTCCCAGCGATCGCCCGCCCACTCGTAGCGGCGGAAGGTGGCATCGTCCGAGAGCGCGAACTCCATCTGGGGATCCTCGTCGAGCTGCAGCGGGAAGAGGTCGGTGAATGCCTGGCCAAGAGCAAGGCTCGACAGCAAGGGCACGACCCGCTGTCCCTGGATGCGATAGACATAGCTGCAGTTTCCGGTGATGTCATAGCGCAGGCCCAGGCAGAAGGCCTGCGTGCCCCGATCGTCCAGCTGGACCAGGTCGAAGTCCACAATCTCCAGATATCCATCGGTCAGGGAAGAAGCGATCCGCCTCCGGTCTGCCTCCTGCTCGGGTGCCACGAGGGTGTAGTCATTGCGATGGGCGTCGTACCGATCGCCGGGCTTGACGGGCTTCAGGTCCTCGTGGCCGTCGTCGAGGAGCAAGCGGTACTGGCCGGGCTGACCGGACTCGTAGATCGCAGGGATGCTGTCGGGCGGCTGGCTGACGGGCCAGACGAGCCCCCAGATCACCCTGAGGGCGATGAGCAGCGCCAGGATGAGCAGCGTCCTGAGAAGAGGGCTCCCGCCCACCGGGAAGACCCAGCGCTTCATCCAATCGGAACATTTCGCCTTCCAAGCAAGGGCGGCCTTCTTGCGGAGCGTCATCGCGAGTTGCTCGAGCCGTTCCTGGTCCTGCTTTTCGCCTAGCTTCTGCCTGACGAGCGACTCGAGGTAGTCGAGCAGGTTCGCGTCGCCGTGCTTGGCGAGCTGGAAGGCGTAGTAGAAGCCGACGACCCAGGGCCGGCGGAGCCCGTTGAATAGGATGATGGCCGGGTTGAAGTTGCGGTACGTCCCGCAGAAGTGCCTCCAGATGTGGACCTCCAGGCAGGGCTCCCAGCGCTTGCGCTCGGACCAGTTCAGGGTGACGAAGCGATCGCCGAGCTCGGGAAGCCAGCGGTCTCGGATGTGGTCCTTCCAGGTGGGCGAGTCGGAGTGGACGAGGATACCCCGGATGCCGGCTTGCTCCCACCTGGCGCGGGCCTTGGCGAGCAGGAGCGTGCCGCGCGCCCAGTGGAGAATGGTGAGCAGCAAGAAAACCATGCCGAGCAGGCACCAGGGGCTGCCGCCCATGAGGACGTGGAACAGAATGATTGCGGATGACAGACAGACGAAGACAACCCAGAACCCCCAGAGGTTGGACGAATCCTCCAAGCGGAGTGGCGGGTACCGGAAGGCTCTCTTCTTCAGCCTGGACATGGGCTCTGCGCCTTGCGCTTCATCGCGTCCGGCTCGGGCCACTCGTCGGTCCGGATCAAGTAAGCCACGTCCCTGGCCTCCTCGCGGTTCGACCAGGGCATGGCCCCGTCGAAGTCGTCTGTCGCGGCGAGCTGCTCGAGCTTCGGCAGGGCGCGCTTCAGGCGCATGCAACCGGCGGCGTACATGGCCCAGAAGCGGACCACTCCCTCGGGATCGTCTAGGCAGTCCAGGACGACTTGGGCCGCCCTGCGTGTCGGGTTTTTCCTCAGGTCCAGCTCGTCTGGAAGATTCGTATGAAGACCCTCGAGCGCCTGGCCTCGGATCGAGGGGTGCTCGTCCAGATCGGTGGCCAGATCGATGATCGCGTCCACGATCTGCGAGGCATCGCTCCAGACCATGTGGTAGCAGGCATGGTACCTGAGCTCGCGGGAGTTGCCTCTGTCCACGAGGATGCTCAGCAGGCCTTCCGCGGCCCGCCGGCTTCCGATCTCGTACAGGGCCTCGATTGCCGCCATGCGGACCTTGTCGGAACGGTCCTCTCGTCCGATCTCGATCAGCGGGGGAACGAAGCGCTCGTAGCCGAGCCTGCCCAGGAGGTAGACCGCCTCGAGCCGGTCCCTGGCCGGAAGGCTCTCGAGCCTCGATCGGAGCCGTGCCGGCGTGCGGATGCCCAGGCGTGACATGCGGGTGAGCGCTCGCCGGGTGTGCCGTGCCCAGGACGGGTGCCTGCCCCGGTCGCACCCGTCGAGCAACTGTGCCAGGGAGCGCGATCTCGGCCTCGCCATCTATTCCTCATTTGCCTCTGATGGGGCCCCCGAAGAAGGCGGCCCGCAGGGCCTCCAGGTCGGGCGGCTTGGCGAGGCCGTACTTCTCGCGGACGTGCGGCACCAGGTTGTCGTAGGTCTTGCCGGACTGGGGCTTCTTGTGCATGCGGGCCCTCCCGGGCCCCGGGCCCAGGCGGCCGAAGATCACCTCCACCATCGGCTGGTCGTAGTTGACCACCACGTCGTCGTCCGGGAACTCGGCCAGCACGTCCTCGCGGATGTCGCGGTACTCTCTCAGGCTCCCTGGCAGGCGCACGCGCAGGCGCTGGCCGTCGATGCGCAGCCAGTCGCCCCGGGCGGCGAGCTCGGCGATCGCGGCCTGCTCGGCCGGCTCGAACTTGCGCGCCTGCTCCGCGACCATCAGGCCCAGCAGCGCGTTGACCTTCTCGACCAGGCTCCTCACCTTGGAGATGGTGACCTGCTGGTAGCAGGCCAGCCGCCCGTCCCCGTCCAGCCAGAAGGGGCCGGTGCGGATGCGCGTCTCGTCCAGCAGGTGCTGCAGCATGGCCCGCATGGCAGAGAGCGCCCGCTCTTCCTGGCCCCTCGCCCCGGGGAGCTTCCCGTCGATGCTGGCGATCTCCTTCCTGAAGGCCTCGGCATCCAGGGTCAGGATCCAGACGAAGGCGCCGGTCACCCGGCCCTCGACCGCCCTGGCCAGCTCCTCGAGGTCCGAGGTGGTGGGCAGCGGGCCCCCGCCTGACAGGACGCGGACGGCGTGGATGCCGGTGAAGACGTGGAACAGCTTGAGCTGGTCGGCGCTCTGGTCGTAGCGCCAGTCGATGGTCTGCCCCAGCACGGTGATGCAGCCGTGCAGGCTCGGCAGCAGCACGAGAAGCGCCGCGGCTTGCGTGAGTCGTTTCACGGCGCGGTCTCCTCGGGCGGCGCGGGCATGGCGATGCGGACGATGCCATCCTTGGCCGCCGCGGCCAGGCGCTCGGCCCAGGCCTGGGCATCCTCTTCCTCCCGGGGCCAGAGACCCTGGTCGCCCTCGCCCAGGTGGATCTCCAGGGCGGTCCAGCGCGGCACGGACAGGGGTCCGTAGACCGCGGATTCGACCTTCTCGTGCTGCTTCGCGGCCAGCTGAAGCACCGGCGCCTCGGCCTTCAGCATGGCCGTGAGCACCCGCTCCAGCCAGGGCTTGGGGCTGCGCCGATCCAGCAGCAGGATGGGAAGCGAGGGCCTGCCGGAGCGCATGGCCTGCATGTGCCGGGCGTGACGCTTCATCTCCTCGACCAGCCTGGGCTCCAGCTCCTGGGCCTCCCGCTCGTGGCGATCCAGCATCGGCCGGCCGTCGAGGATGATCTCGTCTTGGCCGAGCGCGAGCTCGGGTCCCGGCTTCAGGGGCAGCGGTGCCTCCACGGTGATCAGGTCGAGCCGGGTGGAGGCATAAGGCCGATGGGCCTCGCCCTTCCGGCTCAGCAGGGCCTGGACACCGTCGCCGGCGTCTGCGGCGTGCGGATGGGTGCCGATGTAGAACAGGCCGCCGATGAAGATGGTCAGGATGCCGCTAGCCAGGACCGTCTTGCCGGCCGGCCGGCTGTCGCGGATCCGCCAGACCGCGCCGACCAGGATCAGGCCCAGGGCCAGCAGGGCCGGGGCTGTCAGGCCCGAGAGCTCTGTGAGTCCGCGGCCGAGAAGCTCCATCTTCATGCTCGGGTCCACCGCGGCCAGGGCCTCGAAGACGCGGGTGAGGCCCAGTCCCCGCCAGGCGAGCCCGGCGCCGAAGACCAGAGCCGAGAGCCCCAGCATGAGCCCCAGCCCGGCGAAGGAGGGCCTGGGGGCTGCGGCCTCGTCCGCGCCCGCGCGCAGGCTCAGGCCGCAGGCGACGGCCGACAGCAGGCCGGAGATGGCCAGGGCGATGCCGCAGAGCATCTGCAGCGCCATGGAGCCGTATGCGGCCCGGGCCAGGATCATGGCCTTCGACGCGGCGTCCGCGATGGCGCTGCCGCCCAGGCCCTCGGCGCGGCAGAGCTGCACGCCGGCCAGCGTGCAGAGCAGCAAGGTGGCCGGCGCGGCCAGGGCCAGGGCCGCGGACCAGCGCCGGGAGAAGGCGCGGCCTTCGGCGAAGATGGCGATGGCCAGGATCACGAGCTGGAAGAGGACGAGCAGCGCGGCGAGCGAGATGAGCGCGGCCCCGCCGGGCAGGCGGATGAGCTCCATCAAGAAATCGAACATGGCGCCCTCCCTCAGCCCAGCATCATCAGGGGCAGGTAGAAGCCGTCGAAGAGGAAGTAGGCGGCCGCGGCCAGCAGGCAGAGACCCGCGCCCAGGGCCGCGCACAGCCCGGCGGCCCAGGTCTTGGCGTCGGGGCCCTCGCTCGGCGCCGGGCTCGAATGCGGCGTGCCCAGGCCGACGACCAGCAGGATCGAGCTGAAAAAGGCCGGCAGCAGGCTCGACCACAGGGCCACCTGCATGGGCCAGGTCACCTCCTGCTGACCCTTGAAGAGCAGGGGCAGGAGCTCATCGGCGTCGGCGAAGCCCAGGGCCTGCTGGACCAGCCGGATCCCGTGCGCGTGGCCGGCATAGCCAAGCCCCCACAGCGCGGCCAGGCCGAAGAGGCCGATCAGGGCGAAGACCAGCCGCACGTTCCGCGAGCGGCTGGCCAGCCCGACGATGAAGCCCACCAGGGTGCACAGAACCACCAGCACCCCCAGCACCAGGGCCAGCCAGGCGAAGATCCCGCCTTCGTGAAGCACCTGTATCATGCATCCCTCCCGGGCTGTGTCCGCGACACCTAGGCTTACGAAAATGCTCTCCGAGGTCAACCCTTTCGGCGAAGATGCAACCCGCCGATCGAGCTCAAGGCCCGGAGCGAGCCTGAGCGGCTACTTGCGGCCGAGCTTCTCGAGGATGCGCCGCGCCCGCCGCCTGTCCTCGCCGTGGAATCGGTCTAGCGCTTCGGCGAGCACGGACAGGCTCAGGCCTCCGCCCACGACACCCAGGGCGGGCAGAGGGAGCATGTCGCCTTCGAGCACGCGCAGCAGCAGGGCGTACTCGGCCCAGACCTTCTCGTCGGCAGACAGGCGCCGCGCCAGACGCATGTCGAGCTTGCGCTCGCTTCGCGCGCCGGAGCCTTCGTCTGGAAAGAGCAGGGCGAAGAATCGGTCAAAGGTCTGCGTGCGTTCGCAGAGCGCCAGGTCCCTCTCGAGCTCGCGACACGATCGGCGTCTCTTCTCCGACGCGCGGCATCGGCGGAAGCAGGCGATGCCGTAGCGGCGAATCGAGGCGAAGCCGGCGCTCAGGTAGGCTCGCAGGCGGCCGAAGCCCTCGTCGCGCTCCTCGGCGAGACCCGCGGCCGTGACGAGCGACGATGCGGCCTGGCTGCGGAGCAGGTCGTCTTCGCTGTCCAGGGCGCTGATGAGCGCCTCGATGACCTGCTTTCCCCGATAGCAGCCCAGGGAGACGACGGCCTGTCGGCAGCCCTCGCGGGCCGAGGCGATGAGCGCCAGCCGGGGTGACTTCTTGCCCTTGCGCCGTCTGCCTCCCGTAAGCGCCTCGACGGAACGAGCGGCCTCGGTGCGCATCCAGCCCGTCGTGTGCTCCACCGCCCAGTCCAGGGCGGCCAGCGTGCCGCGGTATCGGGCGCCGCCGGACACGATGGCCGCCAGGATGTCCTCCTGCCGGATGCGCTTGGCCAGGAAGGAGATCAGCTTCCGGCGCTCGGCTCCGGACAGCGAGCGAGCGATGTGGATGAGCCTCCAGGGCTGCTCCTCCACCGCCTCGCGCGTCTTCAGCGGCGCTTCCCACTGTGCCAGGAAGGCCTGGAAGGTGTTTGATCGGCGTGCGGTCAAGGCGCGTATCCGTCTCGCCTACTAGTCCTAAAACAAGCGAAGAACATATAGCAAAATGTGAAGCTGGCATCCAAAATATCAGGGCGTAGACATCTTTCTCCAGGCC
>JAFGRB010000414.1 GCA_016935365.1 Deltaproteobacteria bacterium | reverse complement strand
TCGATCTGTGTCGCGCAACTCACTGATACATCAGGCAATTTTGAGTTGCAACCGGATCCTGACTCGGTAGGAATGAGACACGACTTGTTCTGCAATTCAAGCCAGTTACAAGAATTTCCGTCGCCGATTCCCTACATCCACCTACCTGGCGCCGTGCCGCCTCAGCAGCGCCGCGGCGTCGGGATGATCCACGAGCAGATCGAGCGCGCTCTTGCCCTCGTTCCTGGGGTTCGGGTAGGCCCCCAGCTCGAGCAGGCGGCCGAGCAGCTCGAACCAGCGCCGCCGCATCGGCTGCTGGCGGGAGCCCGGGCCGGCGATGTAGCTCAGCCGGCGGGCCACGCTGAGCACGGCCGCATCGCCGAGCCTGTCCTTCGCCTGCCAGTCGACGCCCTGCTCGAGCGCCCAGTCGACGAGATCGGCTCCGGGCGCGGAGTCCTGGACCTGGAGGATCTCCCCGAAGGGCGCGCCCTGGAGCGAGCCGAAGGGTACGCCCTGCTGGTAGAAACGAGCCGCCCAGTCGAGCCTGCCCAGATCGAGGGCCAGTCGCGGCAGCGAGGCGCCCCCGCTCACGAGGGCCAGGTCCGCGCAGCCCGCGAGCAGGTCCTCGGGCAGCGCTCCGGTGAGCCGCTGGCCGACGTCCGCGGAGCTCGCGATGCGCCTCATCTCGGCCGCGATGCGCTCGAAGCCGGCCCGGGACGCGCTGCGCTGCGCGTCGGTGCAGCCCCTGCCGCCGCCCTTCCTGGCCGCGAGCTCGTCGGCCAGGCTGCAGCTGCAGCGCTCGGCGGCCAGGCCGGCGAGCTCCGGCGTGACGGCGGCGCCCTTCTCGAGGAGGTAGCGCCCGAGCGGGATGTGCTTGCGCTCGACCGCCAGCCGCAGGGGCGTGCGCCCCTTCCGGTCCTTTGCATCCAGATCCGCCCCGCGCTCGACCAGCCGGCGGGCGAGGACGAGCTGGCCGCGCTCGACCGCGAGATGCAGCGCGGTACCGCCGTCCGCGCCGCGCGCGTCGAGGGCGATCTCGGCCTCGATCAGCTTCTTCGCGACGGCCCGCCGGTCCTTCTCGATGGCCTCGCGCAGCGCCGCGGGCCCGGGATCGATGCCCGCCTTCACCAGCCAGCCGACCATCTCCGCGTCGCCCTCCCCGAGGGCTCTCGCGATCTCGGACTGCAGCAGGCCGCGCTGCTCGGCATCGATCTCGAAACCCGTCGCCGCGAGCCGGGCCTGGGTGCGGACGTCGCCGCGCGCCCGCGCCATCTCGTTCAGGCGCGAAGCGAAGCGCGCCGCGGCCCCGCCGTGCCCCTCGTTCAAGATGGCGTGCTGCAGGGCCACGAAGGCGACGTCGCCGCTCAGCGCGTCCTGCGCTCCCTTCTCCCAGACCAGGGCCAGGCTGGTCGTGGTGGGGAACCAGGACCGGATGTCGAGCTTGGTCGGGGGCCCGCACTGCGCAGCTTCCATGGCCCGGATGGCGCCCATGCCCGCGGCGAAGGTCATGTCCACCGCGGCCACCCCGCTCTCCTGGAGCTTGGGCTCGGGGCCGGAGACGCAGGTCGTCCCGTGGATGTGGATCTCGCCGTCGGTGGGGATGTTCGCGGACAGCACGGTGAAGAGCTGGCCCTTGAAGCGAGCCGCCTCGGTCCGCAGCGGCTCGAGGCTGTCGTGCTGGCGCTTGGTGACGGAGTGCAGGATGCCGATGGGCACGTAGCCGGTAACGAGAAGCTCGCCGGCCGGCCGCGTCGACTCCTGGGGCGCGGACTGGCTCCCGGCCTCGCGTCCCGAGTACGTCACGCCGGTCGCCACGTCGCCCCGGACGGTACCGCGCATGTAGTTGCTCGTGCAGGCGCCCGCCCCCAGGGCGACGAGGAGCGCCACGATCCAGACGGCCATGCCTGCTCTCATGTCTCACCTCGCGTCCGCGGCCTTCGAGCGGCATTGGGATGTAACACTTCCTCGCCCGGCGGGTCAAACCGATCGGATCGATCGGATCTTGTACCGCGCGGAGAGTCCTCATATACTGCGCCCGTCATGAGCCCCGACCCGCACACCGTCTCGGTCGTCATCCCGGCGCTGAACGAGGAAGCCGGCATCCTCGACGTGGTGCAGCGGCTCCGGCAGGCTGCGGACCGCATCGAGAGCGCCGAGCCACGCGTCGAGCGGGTCCAGATCCTGGTCGTGGACGACGGCTCCACCGATCGGACCGCCGAGATCGCGGGCTCGGTCAGCGGCGTGGAGGTCCTGAGCCTGCCCGAGAACCGCGGCTACGGCGGCGCCTTGAAGGCCGGCTTCGAGGCGGCCCAGGGGGATCTGCTGGCCTTCCTGGACGCGGACGGGACCTACCCGCCGGAGTTCCTCTCGGACCTGGTCGCGAGCATCCTGGGCAGCGGGGCCGACATCATCCTGGGCTCCAGGATGGTCGGGGCCGGCTCCCGGATGCCGGCGGTGCGCAGGGCGGGCAACTTGTTTTTCGCCCGGCTGCTGAGCTGGATCACGGGCCGGTCGATCAGCGACACCGCCTCGGGCATGCGGATCTTTCGCCGCGAGGTGCTCGGCCGCCTGGGACGCCTGCCGGACGGGCTGGACTTCACCCCGGCCATGAGCACCAGCGCCTTGCACGAGCGGCTGGACATCCGCGAGATACCCATGCCCTACGACGAGCGCGCGGGGATGTCCAAGCTCAATCCGGTCACCGACGGGCTGCGTTTCCTGGCGACCATCCTGCGCACGGCGCACCGCTACAACCCGCTCAAGTTCTTCGGGCTGATCGGCCTGATCCTGGTGGCGGCCGGCATCGGCTACGGGATCGGGCCGCTGGCCTACTACCTGCAGGTGCAGCGGGTGGAGGACTGGGCCATCTACCGCCTGGTCGCCGTGATCGTGCTCTTGATCTCCGGCATCAACATGATCTTCTTCGGGGTGGTGGCCAACGTGATCCTGGCCGCCAACTACCGGGTGCCGCCTTTTCGAAACAGCCTGCTGGCCCGCATCCTGCTCAGGCCTTTCGTGATCCGCCATCTGTGGATCCTGGGCGGGCTTCTGATGATCTCGGCTCTGGTTCTGAACCACGAAGGGCTGTTTTCCTACCTGGCCAGCGGAAAGGTCTACGCCCACTGGTCGTATACGCTCACCGGGGCCTTGCTCTGGCTCCTGGGCCTCTCGCTGGCGCTGTGGGGCTCGCTCGTGCGGGTGGTGGCGCCCAAGGCCGGGCCCGACCGCGACCCGAAGGCGAAGAAGGAACCTTGATCGCCCCCGGACAGGAAGCCTACTGGCGCAGGACGCGATACCGGGGTCCGACCCATCCGGTGGTGCGGGCCTACGTCGAGCCGAAGCTCGACCTGGTCGAGAGCGTCCTGCCCCTGGCGGGCTTGTCGGTGCTGGACGTGGGCTGCGGCCCCGGGCTGTTCTCCCACCACCTGATGCGGCGGGCGAAGAAAGTGGTGGGAGTGGACGGCTCCAGCTGGATGCTCAGCCAGGCCGAGGGGCTGGAGACCTACCGGGCGGACGCCGCCGACCTGCCGTTCGAGGACCGGAGCTTCGACGTCGCCTTCGAGGCCAACCTGCTCCACCACGTGGACCGGCCGGCCCCCGTGGTGACCGAGATGGCCCGGGTGGCCAGCCAAGCGGTGGTGCTGATCGAGGTGAACCGGCTCAACCCGGTCATGTTCCTCTACTCGCTCGTGAACCCCCTGGAGCGGCGCGGGCTGAGATCGTCGAGAGCGCACCTGCGCGGCTTGCTCGAGGGCGCCGGCCTTCGCGTGGGAAGTGTCTGGACCACCGGCATGATATCCCAGAACCAGACCCCCGGCTTCCTGGTGCCGGTGCTCAGGCTGTTCGATTTCGATTTTCCGTTCGGCGAGTACCACGTGGCCGTCGGCTGGAAAGCCCCACCGAGGTGAGACTCTGCCGGGTCGGCCGAATCGGGTGGAGAGGGCGCCGAGATGGGAAGCCTGCGCAAGATCGCACTGATGGCGTGGCTGAGCTGGCTTGCCGCGTCGGGCTCCGGCTGCGACTCCGGCGTGGAGCGCGGCGCGAAGAAGCGCCCGGTGGCCGTGGAAGTCGCGCCGATCGCGACCCAGGCCATCACCCTGCGGCGCAGCTTCAGCGGCAGCCTGGAGGCCGCCGCCGCCTTCGTGGTCTCGCCCAAGATCGCCGGCCGCGTCAAGCGGATGCACGTCGACCTGGGCGACCGGGTCACGCGCGGGCAGGTGGTGGTCGAGCTGGACGACGACGAGGCCCGCCAGCAGGTCGTGCAGGCCAAGGCCGAGCTGGCGGTGGCCACGGCGACCGCGGCCGAGGCGCAGAGCGCGCTGGAGATCGCGCACCGCGAGCTCGTGCGGGTCGAGTCCCTGCGCAAGAAGGGCATCGCCTCGGACACCCGGCTGGACGCGACCCGCGCGAGCCACCAGGCCGCCGAGGCGCGGCGCCAGGTGGCCGAGGCCCAGGTCGTGCGCGCCAGGGCGGCTCTGCAGGGCGCGCAGATCCGGCTCGGCTACACGCGCATCACGGCGGACTGGACCGAGGGCGACGACCGCCGGGTCGTGGCCGAGCGCCACGTGGACGAGGGCGAGACGGTCGCCGCCAACGCGCCCCTGCTCTCGATCGTCGAGATGGATCCCATCCTGGGGGTGATCTTCGTGCCCGAGCGAGACTATACCCGCCTGCGCACCGGGGCCGCGGTCACCCTGAGCACCGACGCCTACCCCGGCGAGTCGTTCGAGTCCCGGATCCAGCGCATCGCGCCGGTCTTCCGGCCGGGCTCCCGTCAGGCGCGGGTCGAGCTCGTGTTCGAGAACCCCGACGGGCGCCTCAAGCCCGGCCTCTTCATCCGGGCCAGCGTGGCCCTGGAGCACGCCGAGAAGGCCACCGTCGTGCCCGAGGCGGCCCTGGCGATCCGCGGAGAGCAGACCGGGGTCTTCGTCGTCGATGACGGCGGCGAGCGCGTTCGCTGGCGGCCCGTGCAGGTGGGCATCCGGGAGGGCGAGCGGGTCCAGGTGACCGGAGAGGGCCTTCGCGGCCGGGTCGTCACCCTCGGGCAGCAGCTCCTCGACGACGGCTCGGCCATCTCGCTCTCCCGCATGCCCGCCGCGCCGGAGGCCGAGGCGCCGAGATGAACCTGCCGGGATTCAGCGCCAGGCGCGCCGTGCTCACCAGCATGGTCACGCTCATCGTCGTGGTGATCGGCTCGGTCGCCCTGATGCGGACCCGGATCGACCTCCTGCCCGAGATCGAGCTGCCGACCATCTCCATCCAGACGGAGTACGAGGGCGCCAGCCCGGAGGTCATGGAGCGGCTGGTCACCCAGATCGTCGAGGAGATCGTGGCCACGGTGCCGGGGGTGAAGGAGATCGCCAGCCAGTCCGCCGAGGGCGTCAGCAACGTCCAGGTGACCTTCGTCTGGGGGACCGACATCGACACGGCCACCCTGGACGTGCGCGGCAAGCTCGAGGACGAGCTCGACGAGCTGCCCGAGGAGATCGTCCGCCCGAGCATCCGCAAGTTCGACATCACCAGCTTTCCCGTCCTGCTGCTGGGCATCTCCAGCAAGCTCGATCCCGTGGAGCTCACCCAGCTGATCGAGGACCACATCCGGCATCGCTTCTCGCGGATCCCGGACGTGGCCCAGGTGGACCTGTGGGGCGGCTTCGACCGGGAGGTGCGCATCGAGCTGGACCCCGACCGCATCCGGGCCCTGGGGCTGCCGCTGGACGCCGTCCTGCGGTCCATCCGCGACGCCAACCTGGATCTGCCCGCGGGCCAGCTCGAGCACGGCCGCTTCGAGGTCCTGCTGCGCGCACCGGCCGAGTTCACGGACCTCGACCAGATCCGCTCGACGGTGGTCGCGGTGCGCGACGGGGCCGCCATCTCCATCGATCAGATCGCCAAGGTCCGCGACACCTACACAAAGCTCACCCGCATCATCCGCATCAACGGCGAGCGGGGCATCCGGCTCGCCGTCCGCAAGCAGGCCAACGCCAACACCGTGGAGGTCTCGCGCCGGGTGCTGGAGGAGGTCGCGCTCATCAACGAGGCCTTCCCGCAGATCGAGATCGTGCCGGTCATCAACCAGGGCAACTTCATCGAGCGCTCGATCCACAACGTCGCCATGTCCGTCCTCTACGGAGGCGGGCTCGCGCTGCTGGTGCTGTTGCTGTTTCTTTCCGAGCTGCGCAGCGCGCTCATCATCTCGCTTTCGATCCCCATCTCCATGGTGGCCACCTTCGCGCTCATCTACTTCGGCGGACTGACGATCAACCTGATGACGCTGGGCGGCCTGGCCCTCGGGGTTGGCATGATGGTCGACAGCTCCATCGTGGTCATCGAGAACATCATCCGCCGTCGCGACGAGCTCGGCGAGCCCCCGAGATCGGCCGCCGTCGAGGGGGCGCGGGAGGTCGGGCCCGCCATCGTGGCGAGCACCGTGACCACGGTCGTCGTCTTCCTGCCGCTGGCCTTCGTGCGGGGGATCTCGGGCATCCTCTTCCAGGAGCTGGCCTGGGTGGTGGGATTCTCGCTGGCCTGCTCCCTGCTGGTCTCCCTGAGCCTGGTGCCCATGCTGGCGGCCAGGCTGCTCTCGAGCCCGGACCGGGCCTCGGGAGCTTTCTTCGCCTCGGCCCAGCACGGCGTGCGGCGCGTCACCTCGGCTTACCTGTACCTGCTCGAGCGAGTGCTCGCGCACCCCTCCGTCGCCCTGGCGCTCACCGTGCTGCTGCTGGTCGCCAGCCTGTTCCTCTACCCGCTGCTCGGCAGCGAGTTCCTGCCGCCCAGCGACGAGGGCGAGGTGCGCGTGACCGGGGAGATGGAGATCGGCACGCGGCTCTCGATCGTCGATCAGCAGACGCGCAGGATGGAGGCGGTCATCTCCGAGGCCGTGCCCGAGCTCCTCTCGTCGGTCGTCAGCGTCGGGGCCTCGGGACGCCGGCCCGACGAGGTGTCCCGATCCGAGATCAGCCTCTCCCTGCCGCCGACCGGCGAGCGCGAGCGATCCAACATCGAGATCGCCGCCGACCTGCGGGCGCGGCTGGAGGATCGGATCGCGGGCATGAAAGTGCGCGTGCGGGCGCCCCAGGGCCAGTTCCTGCTCGAGCGGATCCTGGGCGGGACCGAGGACCTGACCGTCGAGATCCGGGGCTTTCGTCTGGAGACGCTGGATGCCCTGGCCCGCGAGGCGGCCGCCGCGGTGGCCGAGGTCCCGGGCGTCGCCGACGTCGACACGTCCAGGGACCCGGGCGTCCCGCAGCACGAGATCCGGATCGACCGCGCCAAGGTGGCCGACATGGGCCTCAGCATCCGCGACGTCACCGAGGCGCTCAAGACCGCCGTGGCCGGCTCGCAGGCGGGGGAGTACCGCACCGAGGGCAACTCCTATCGCATCCTGGTCAAGCTCGAAAACGCCGAGCTGCTCTCGCTCGACGAGATCCTGAGCCTGAGCTTGACGACTTCCACGGGCAGCCAGGTGCTGCTGCGGAACCTCGTCTCGACGGATGCCGGCCGCGGTCCTCTGCTGATCGACCGCAAGGACCAGCAGCGGATCGTGATGGTGCGCGCCAACGTGGCGGGCCGGAGCATGGGCGAGGTGGCCGGGGACATCCAGGCGCGGCTGGCCGAGATCCCCCGCCCGGCGAACTACTCGCTGGAGGTGGCCGGCGAGTACGAGGAGCAGCAGGAGGCCTTCCGCGAGCTGCTGATCTCCTTCCTGCTCGCCATCCTGCTGGTCTACATGGTGCTGGCCTCGCAGTACGAGTCGCTGACCAACCCGCTGATCGTCATGTTCGCCGTCCCCGTGGCCGCGATCGGGGTGCTGGTGACCCTCTACTTGACCCGCACGACCGTCAACGTGCAGTCCTTCATCGGCAGCATCATGCTTGGCGGCGTCGTGGTCAACAACGCCATCCTGCTCGTGGACCAGGCCGCGGGCCTCTCCCGGGAAGGGCTCGGGGCCCGCGAAGCGGCGCTGGAGGCGGGCCGCCGGAGGTTGCGGCCGGTGCTCATGACCACGCTCACGACCGTGCTCGGGCTCCTGCCGCTCGCGCTGGGCATCGGCGAGGGCGCCGACGCCCAGGCGCCGCTCGCCCGGGCCGTGATCGGGGGCTTGATCGGCGCCACGCCGATCACGCTCCTGCTGGTGCCCGTCATCTACATGCTGGTCCATCGCGGGCGCGAGAGGAGGCACGCGCGATGAGCGATCGGGCCCGGGGACGGGCAGCGCTCTGGCTGCTTTCGCTGCTCGCCAGCGCGTGCGCCTCCGGCGGGGCGATCGTGCGCCAGGCTCTGCCTCCGCGCCTGCAGGTCGACTTCTCGCTCGAAGGGCCGGCCGAGCCCGGCGCGGCCGGCGACGGGCAGGGGCTGTGGCAGGGCACGGGGCCGATCGAGCTGACGGTCGAGGCGGCGGTCCTCGGGGCGCTGGCCCACAACCGCGACCTGCAGGTCCGGAGGCTGACTCCGGAGATCCAGGACGCCTTCGCCGAGATCGCGCGCGGGCGCTACGACCCCGAGCTCTTCGCCGGCGTCCAGGCCGGCCACGAGCGATCGGTCGAGGTCGCCCGCTCGACCGGCGCGCTCTTCGACGTGGAGGGCACCGAGCTCACGAGCGAGGTCGGCGTCCGGCAGGCGTTCTCGACCGGCACGCAGGCCGAGCTCAGCCTCTCGCACAGCTACTCCGACTCCAGCCGCACGCCCGCGCAGCAGCGCAGCCGCATCGGCCTGAGCCTGACCCAGGCCCTGCTCCGGGGCCTGGGCCCGTCGGTCAACCTGGCCGCCATCGAGCAGGCCGACCTCGAGGTGCAGGCCAGCCGCTACGAGCTGCGCGGCTACGCCGAAGCCCTGGTGGCCGAGGCCGAGATCGCCTACTGGCGCTACGTGCTCGCGCTTCGCGAGATCGCCATCTACGAGGAGTCGCTCAAGCTCGCCCAGAAGCAGCAGCAGGAGATCGAGCAGGAGATCGAGGTGGGCACCATGGCGCAGACCGAGTCGGCCGCCGCCTGCGCCGAGGTGGCGGTGCGCCGCCAGGACCTCATCGACGCCCGGAGCCTCGTCGAGCAGCGGCGCCTGCGCCTGTTGCGCCTGCTGGGCGCGGATCTCGCCCGGCCGGTCGCAGCCGTGAGCGAGCCGACGATCGAGCCGGCGCCGATCGAGGACCTGGACGAGCGCCTCGCGCTGGCCCAGCGTTCGCGTGCCGAGATCAACGAGGCCGCGCTGCACCTCGAGGAGCGGAGGCTCGAGACGGTCGTGACCCGGGACGGCCTGCTCCCGCGCCTGGACGTCTTCGTCCAGCTCGGCAAGACCGGCTTCGCTGGCGACTTCGGCGGCTCGTTCCGCAATCTCGGGGAGGACAAGTTCGACCTGCTGGGGGGCCTGAGCTTCAGCGCGCTGCTCCGCAACCGCGAGGCCGAGGGCAGCCACCGGGGCGCGGTCGCCGCGCACCGGCAAGCGAAGCTCGCGGTCGCGAACCTGCGCCAGCTCGTGGCGCTCGAGGTGCGCTTGGCGGCCGACGAGGTCGAGCGCGCCCGCCAGCAGATCGCCGCCAGCGCGGCGACCCGCGTCCTGCAGGAGAAGAAGGTCCAGGTGGAGCAGGAGCGCTTCCGGGTGGGCGAGAGCACGGCGTTGATGCTGGCCCAGGCGCAGCGGGATCAACTCTCGAGCCGCATCGCCGAGATCCGAGCGCTGGTCGACTACCGCGCCGCCATGGTCCAGCTCTGCCTGGCCGAGGGGAGCCTCTTGGAGCGACGCGGGATCCGCTTGGGGCGCTGAGCTGGGATCTCACGGGGCTCGGGAGTAGAAAGGCTCGAACTCCGCCTCGACCTCGGCCGCCAGCTCCTCGAAGTGCGCATCGAAGGGGAAGACCCGGATATCGATCCCCTCTCGCCCGAGCCCCTCCATCAGCTCGCTCATCTTCGCGTTGAGCGACCCGGACTCCTTCTCGAGCTCGACCCCGACGGCCAGCCGGTACGGAGCGCCGTTCATGCTGACCTCGAACAGATAGGCTGTGCGGATCTCGGGCATCTTCCGGAAGGCCGTCACCAGGAGCCGCCTCAGCTTGCCCGGCGAGCTCGCCTGCAGGGGCCTCACCCGCATGGGCACGTCGCGGGTCAGCTCGGTGCGGTTCTGGCCGATGGGCACGGTGCCCTCCGCGATCCGCTGGAGCTCGAACCGCTCCAGGACCCCGCTGACGGGGCTGCCTGGATTGACGGCGATGAGATCGGCCTGCATGTCGAGCGCCATCAGGAACAGCTGCCTTCCTTGCATGTAGACGATCTGGGCGCCTTCCGGCCTGAACTGCTCGAGAAACGCGACCTCGGTAAAGGCGGCCAGGCCCTTCCGGTCTCCGCCCAGTCTCACGAGCTCGAACGGCGGCGGTCTGATCGGGCCGAACTCGAAGACGGTGATCCTGCCCTTGGCGGCGGGTCTTACGCTCGTGGGCACCAGCAAGACGCCGGACGAGAGCGCCGTGTACAGAGCGGCGCGCGTCCCGGGCCTGTCGTCTTGCGTGAGCTTCTCGACGGCCGCGTGGATCCTGCGCGCGTCCGGGCTGTCGCCCGCCTGCGTCTGCGCTCGGAGATCGCGGGCCATCAGAGCCGAGATCGAGGCGGCTCCGAAGAAGACGACCATGGCGCAGCCGGGTCTCGTCACGGTCCCTCCGGCGTGCTCGGAGTCGGCGCCTGACCGGGCTCGGGCCCCGGTGGCGCCTGACCGGGCTCGGGCCCCGGTGGCGCCTGACCGGGCTCGGGCCCAGGCGGCACCTGCACGGGCTCAGGCTGAGCCCGGGGGCGCTCGGGCTGCGCGGCGAGCGGCAGGACCTCGAGGAGCTTCTGGATCCGGTCCAGGCTGTCCAGCCGGTCTCTCACGACGAGCGCCCGGCCCACCAGCGCCAGGGCGCCCCGGGAACTCAGCACGAAGCGGCAGCAGGCCGCGGCGATCTGCGCTGCGGGCAGCCCGGGCTCGATCTCGAAGATGCGGAGGGACTCGACCGGGCGGTACTTGCAGGCCGGCCCCGCATCGCCCGGGCGCAGGGACAGCACGCCCCGCCGGAAGACCGCCCGGTACGCGGGGTAGGCCTCGAGCGCCGCGATCAGCTCGCCCAGCGTGCCGTGCGGCAGGAAGATGGACACGCGCCGCCCGACCAGCTGCGGCCCGACCAGCACGCCGATCCCGAGCGCCCGGCCGAGCTCCACGCCCAGCGAGCCCAGCGGGACGTTCTCGGCCAGCACCCGGCAGGCTCGCTGCTCGAGGCTCCGCCTGCTTGCGGGCTCATCCGCGCCGGCCAGCGGCCCGCCCGGCCAGCTCAGCTCGAGCCGGCCCGCCGGCCCGGGATCCGGCCGGGGCGCGGGCGGCGGCTCCGCCGTCCCGGGCAGCGCTTCCGGACGGCGGCAGGTGAAGGCCGGCCCGCCCGGCCCGCTGCAGCCCGGCAAGCGCTCGAGCTCGGCTGCGAGCTTGTCCATCTGATCGAGCCGCTCGAGCACGTCCTGGATCAGGATCTGGTCCCCGATCACCACCGCCTCCCCGCGCGGCCCGGCGACGAGCTCGCAGAACACGGCCGCGATCTGCTCGGGCGACCGGCCAGCGCGGACCGGGAAGAGCCGCTGCCGGAGCGGCTCGAGCATCAGTCGGCTTCGCTGCGCTCGCGTGCGCGCCTCCAGGTCCCTTCCCCGGCCCAGGAAGAGCACCCCGCCCGTGGCCCAGGGCTCGGCCCCGCAGCTCTCGCCCAGCAGGCGCAACAGCTCCTCGGTCGAGACATCCGGCAGCCACAGGGCGACCTGCAGCCTCCCGAGCCGGGGCCCGACCGCCATATCCACGCCGAGCGCCTGCGAGAGCTCGGACGCGAGCACGCGCAGCGGCACGTTCTCGGCCACCACCCGGCAGCGCTTGCCCGCCCGGCTCACGATCTCGCTGACCGACCCGGCCGCGGCCGGGCGGTCCCCCGAGGGCTCGACATCCCGGCAGGCGATCTCGAGCCGCCCGGGCGGCAGATCGAAGGCCGGCAGCTCGGCGAGCTCCGGCTCGGGTCCCGGGCGCGCCCGGCAGTGGAACGGCCCGGGCGGCTCCGTGTGCGGCCGGGCCGCGGGAGCGGCGACCGTGCAGGCCTGCAGGCAGACGGCACACACACCCAGAACGCAGAAGAATCTGATCATGGTGCCCTCCATCTTAGCGGAGCATCGAGCTGCCGATCGTCGCACGACCTCGTGCACAGGTTCTCCTCGCACCCCCCACGGCGCAGGTGTAGACCTCCAACGTGCAGCGGGGCCTGGAGCCCTCCTCCGTCAGGGGAGGCCTCACGCGGCCAGATCAGGGGCTCCAGGGAGGGCCAGAGCCGGCAGTCAGCTCTGCGGCTCGGGCTCTGCCTCGAGCCACTCGAATACGTCCGGGTACGCCACGCGCACGGCCTCCAGCACACGGGTGGCCCGTTCCACGGCATCGGCCGCTTCTGCCTCGCGGATCCGTGTCGCGCCGCCGTAGTCTCCCACCGCCCGCGAGCCTTTGAGTGCGGTGTAGTCCGCCCCGAGGGATTTCTCCCACCGCCCCGTGTTCACCAGGTCCCGGTGCACCGCAACCTCCACGCCGCTGTGCTTCTTGAAACTCTGGCCCTCCAACAGAAACAGTGCCGACACTCCGTGGAAGGCGGCGTAGTAGGCCCGCGAGGTCGAAGAGTCCGGGTCCGAATAGACCAGACCCTCGGCGCTTTTCAGCGACCGCCGAGCCCGGTCCCACACGGCAAGGACCTCCGCGCTCGCCCTCATAGCCGGATCCCCTCCTCCCGGGCGTGACGATACAGCGCGTAGCTCTGCGCCTCGTAATCCTCCACGTCCGTCGGGATGATCTCCAGCGTCCGGAAGAAGCCAAGCTCGAGTTGCAGCGGATACAGGACGTCGATGATGGTCCGCAACTCGCGGCCGAGCTCCACCGGGCCCTCCAGCAGCACCAGCAGGTCCACATCGCTGTCCTCATCGGCCTCACCCCGTGCCTCGGAGCCGTGCAGGATCACGCCGCGCAGCCTGTCGCCGTAACGCTCGCGGAGCCGCTCCTTGCCGACGTGCAGCAGCTCGTCGAGCACCGGGGACCTCTCGTGCAGTGGTGCTGACTCACGCATACCTGGAGTTTATCATATGCTCCACCTCCTGCCGAGAATTCCGGCCGGCATCGATGCGCACGGCCCTCGGTGGCTCCCAAGCCCCCTCGCTGCTGGCCAGCACCGGTTCGGGCCTCGGCCGCGCCCGGCAGTGGAACGGCCCAGGCGGCTCCGTGTGCGGCCGGGCCGCGGGAGCGGCGACCATGCAGGCCTGCAGGCAGGCGGCACCCAGCGCGGTGATGGAAACGGATCATGTCCTAACCTGAGCGGATCACCGAGCCGCCTGTCAATGCCGTCACCGACCTGCATCGCCATGGTCATGACAGCCGAGACATCCAAGGATACAATCGCCTCCGGAGGTGGGCGGCGAGATGGATCGCAGCAAGATCGCCGAGCTGATCGAGCAGCTGAAGTCGGCCGGGACGGGCTGGGTGGGCAAGGCGCAGCGCGAGGTGGCCATCCGGGCGCTCCGGTCCGAGAGCGGCCAGGACTTCGGTCCCGACGTGACGGCCTGGCGCGACTGGTGGGCCTCGGTCCAGGCGGTCGCCGGGCAGAAGAAGGACCTGCCGCCCCTGAGCCGCGAGCGGGCCACCGCGCTGGCCGCGATGCGGGAGATGGGCGTCGTCGACGAGGACGAGTTCTACCGGAGCATCGAGCTGGACTGGGAGTACCGATTCGAGGACCTGGAGCTCGACCTGCGCCACTACCTGCGCAACCGGAGCGGCACGAGCCTGTGGCTGACAGACGAGCTCGACGCCTACTGCCGGGGCGCCTACGAGATCGACCGCTTCGTCGGATCGGTGAGCAAGCTCTTCGGCTCCGACACCCGCGTCGAGATCGAGGCCGACGCCGATCCGGCCCGGGGCTTTCGCCTCTCGCTCGGCGGCGAGCAGAAGCACGTCACCGCTCGCCCCCGCCAGGAGCTCTTCGCGCAACTCAGCCGGTACTCGGAGTCGCTGCGCGACGGGTGCACGCTCCGGCTGGACGAGTCCAATCGGGCCTGGAACCTGACGGCCGAGAACCTGGCCGCCATCCGGCGCCGCGGATCGCTTCGCTTCCGCAAGCTCCACCGCGCCTCGCTCGGTAGCCCGCACCCCGAGGTGCAGGCAGCGCTGGAGGACCTGCAGCAGCTGGGTGCCGTTCTCGAGCTGAGCCAAGACAAGCTCGCCTGGGAGGTCTGCGAGTACGACGCCGAGCGCGAGCCGGCTCGGTACAGCTACCACAGCCAGCTCGTCGATCTGGCCGACGGCGGCATCCACGTCATCCTGGATGAATTCGGCGACACGGATCGATGCAGCTCGCTCGCGGCCAAGCTCTCGCTGCTCGTCGAGGCGGATCTCGACGCGCCTGCGTGCAGACAGATCACCGGCTTCGTCGAGGCGCTGAACGCTCAGCTCGCAGACCGTGCTTCTCCGTGGCACATCCTGGCGATCCGGGTCGGCCTTTTCTGGTGCCGTTTTCTACCCGTTCCGGTCGACCGCGTCCGGAAGCTGAGCGCCGTCTTCGAGTGCCTGGCGGGCCACGTCGACCCCCCGCGCCGCAGCAGCGGCATGCAGCGCTTCGCCTTCGGCTCCGCGCCGACCATCGATAGAGTGGCTCCCGGAGCGCCGTTCGCGGTCTTCGACGCCGAGTGCGCGGACGAGGCGGCCGACTACCGATCCGTGGTCGATGCCATCGCGGGAATCACCGGCGGCGAGATCCGCTTCGACAGCGTGGCGTGCGAGGAAAGAGCCGGCCATCGGCTGCTGGAGCTCAGCAGGGGATCCAGGACCTGGCAGACCGAGCTGGAGAGCGGCAGCGATTGGGTCGACCTTCCTCTGCTGCTCCGATGCCTCAACCGGGCCGCCGAAGCCATGAAGTCGAAGCGTCGATTCGTCCAGTTCCGCGAGCTCGGCTGGGGGCAGGAAGCCGGCGTGGCCTTCGTCACCGCTCAGGAGAAGAAGAAGCTCGAAAAGAGCGGCCACCTGCTCGTCGAGAGGGAAGACTGAGCCCGATCAGCTCCCTCGATCGACGCGCACCGGCGCCGGGGGCTGCCCGGGCCGATCGAGGTCGACGAAGGCTGTGAAGCTCTCGCCCGAGACGGCCACGCTGCGGCTGGGGGCGTGGAGCCTCGCGGACCAGATGCGGCCCGGCGCAGCCCAGCGGGCTTCGAGCTCGAGCCCGGAGCCGCTCGCGGCGAGCAGGCAGACCGCGTCGCTGACCACCACCAGCTCGGTCACCGACAGGGGCGCGGCCTCGTAGAGGCTGTAGTAGCTTCGCATGGGCGGGCAGACCTCGGCCGGCAGCTCGCAGCGCCAGAGGCTCTCGAGGCTGCTCCCCTCGAGGCGCAGCAGGCCGAAGGGATGGTGTTGGCTGCAGTCGCGGTCCTTGCCGATGTACTCGAAGGCCACCAGGATCTCGCCGTCCGCGTCCCAGAGCGCCCGCTTCAGGCGGAAGTCCTCGAGCTTTCGCGCGCCGATCCGCTCGAGCCGCAGGTCCGCCCCGCGCTCGATGCGGTACAGCTCCAGCTGGCAGGCATCGCTGCCGTGATGCGGCGGATGGG
Organism: Deltaproteobacteria bacterium; assembly: GCA_016935365.1. Lineage (GTDB taxonomy): Bacteria > Myxococcota > B64-G9 > B64-G9 > B64-G9 > JAFGRB01. The sequence goes on along the minus strand of JAFGRB010000414.1, from coordinate 8,900 downwards.
CCCGGAGCATCCGCCCGGCGTCCGGATCGAAGAAGCACTGGCCGCTCATGGCCACGCCCGAGTGCGCCTCCAGCTCGACCCGACCGGTGCGGCCCCCGGAGCAGACCCGGTCGACACCCGTATGCCAGGCGTTGTCCTTTCCGAGGTCGAGCCAGGCGACCAGCGCCTCGAGCTCCCCTCCGCTCGAGCGCAGATCGAGCGCGCGCACGGTCCTGTGCTCCCAGGCCAGGCGGGCGAGCTCGGCGCCCTCCCGGTCGAAAACGCGTCCGGTCCGGCCGCAGAGCACAGCCGCGCTGTCTGCGCTCCAGCAGGCGGCATCGCCGGGCGTGTCCATCCAGCCCACGTGCTCGGAGAGCGCGATCGGCCCCGTCCAGCCCGCGGCGCTCTTGCGGGCCATCCAGGCCCCGCTGCCCGATGACAGCAAGGCCAGCCGCTGCCCGTCGGGCGAGAAGCACAGCCGGTTGGCGCTGAGCAGCGGATCGGGCGGCGGCGGTCGGACCTCGACGCCCAGCAGCTCCGTGTTCCCTCCGTCGAGCCAGGTGCGGGCCCGCAGGCGCAGGTAAGCCCCGCAGCCCGGGCAGCGCGTCTCCTCTTGCCCCTCGCACCAGTCGTAGTCGCCCCCCGTGGGCGGCAGGCCGAGCTGGGGCTCGATCGGCGCGGTGAAGACGCGCCCGCATGCGGGGCAGCGGATCTGATGCGAGGAGGTCTGCATGAGACGAGAGCCCCGGCAGCCGGCCGCTCAGTCCTGCCGCCCCGTGTTCTGGTTGTCCCGGTGGTAGCGGGGCCAGCCGGAGCTCGCCAGCGGGGCCGCGCAGGCGTCCACCGCGTGAAGCGCCGGATAGGTGGATTGCCAGTCGTAATCCGACAGCACATACACGGTCCCGTCATCGGCGATCAGCGGAGAGAAAGCCCGCAGGACCGGGATGGCCAGCGTCCAGAGGACCGAGCCGTCCGGCCCGAGCGCATACAGCGTCCCGGGCGGGCTGCCCGTGTCGGAGCCTTCCGCGGCGACGTAGATCGAACCCTCCGCGTCCACCGCCGGCGGCCAGGTCACCGGCCCGTCGGTGGGCGTGAACCACGCCTTGACCCCCGCCGGGCTGACCGCGTAGACGCCCCACACGGTCTGCGGCGCATCGTCGTCCTTGAAGCCCGCGTAGATGGTGCCGTCGGGCCCCACGCTGGGGGAGTAGAACTCCGCCTGGCAGCACGTCCCGTCGTCGAACTCCCAGCGTATCTCCCCGTCGGCCGGGTCCAGCGCGTAGAGCGTGTGGTGATTGTTGTCCGCGATGTAGACCGTGCCGTCGTCGCCTATCGCGGCGGTCGATCCGTCGTGGATCCGCCAGACATCGTCGTTGCGCCAGACCTGCTCGCCGGCCGAGTCGAGCGCGGAGAGCCCGTCGTCGTCCCCGATGAAAAGCCGGCCGGCTGCGCTCACCGCCCCGGTCCGGGGCACCATCCCGCGCAGCAGCTCCGTGCGGGTCCAGCCGATCTGGCCATCGAGCCCGACCGCGACCACGGCGTCATACCGCCAGCTCGACCCCTGGTAATCGACCACCGCGAGCAGCGTGCTCTCGTCCAGGAGGACCGGATCGGCGCTGACCGTGCTCCCCTCGAGCTCCGAGTCCAGCGGCGTGCGCCATTGCCTGACGCCGTCCGCGTCCAGAGCCCAGGCCGTGCGCGCGTCGTCGACGACCAGCACGAGCCCCCCGCTGGAGACGATCGGCGTGTGCACCGCCGCGCGCGCCTCGGCGTCCGGCAGCTCGTACTCCCAGTCCAGCTGGCCATCCGGCCTGAAGACGGACAGCTTGCCCGTGCCCGGGACCACGATCCGGCCGCCTCCATCCAGCGCCGGCGCGTCGCTCATGAAGTTGCCCCACGCGAACGACACCGACCAGCGTATGGTCGGCTGGGCGCGCTCGTGGATGCAGCCCGAATGCGGATCGCAGCGGTCCTCGGTGCACTCCCTGCCGTCGTCGCAGTCCACGGCATCGCCGGGCGAGCACCCGCCGTCCGCGTCGCAGGCGTCGCCGGCGGTGCACATGTCCCCATCCTCGCAATCGCTGCCCGGCTCCGCCAGAGCATAGCTGCACTGTCCGCCCTCGCAGAGCCCGGGCGTCTGCCGGCACGGCTCGGAGGGCGAGTCGCAGATCGCGCCGTTGTCCGTCACGCCGTCGCAGTCGTCGTCGACGCCGTCGCATTCCTCGGGCGAGGATCCGCGCATCGGATCGCACTCGTTCGGCTGGCCATCCACGCAGTTGTCCTCGGCATGCTCGCAAGCGCCCAGCCCGCACCTCGTCTGACCCAGCTCCTCGTCGGTCTGCTGATCGCAGTCGTTGTCGCGACCGTCGCACAGCTCCTCGGCGCCCGGGTGGCTGTCGCGCGCTCCATCGTCGCAGTCCGGCTCGCTCCCGCAGCCCGTCTCCAGGAAGTACCCGTCTCCGTCTCCATCGGTGCAGGTACCGCAGCCCTCGTCGACCTGCTGATCGCAGTCGTTGTCGGTCCCGTCGCAGAGCTCCTCCGCGCCCGGATGGCGCGAGGCGTCCCCGTCGTCGCAGTCCGGCTCCCCGCCGCATCCGGACTCGAGGAAATAGCCGTCTCCGTCGCCGTCCGTGCAGCTCCCGCAGCCCTCGTCGACTTGATCGTCGCAGTCGTTGTCGATCCCGTCGCAGAGCTCCTCCGCGTCCGGATGGCGCGACGCATCGCCGTCGTCGCAATCGATCGCGCCCTCGCAATCCGGACCCGCCGCGTACCCGTCGCCGTCGTCATCGCTGCAGTCCGGCACGTCCGAGACGCCGCCCGAGCACGCGATCCAAGTCGCACCCGCCAGCGACAAGCAAATGACAATCGAGGCGAGCCGCTTCATCTCATTTGCTCCCTTCGCCCGGCTCCCGGCCTGCGGGCTCGCCGGCGTGATCTTGATCGTAGAGGCGGCAGTCCCGCTGCGGATCGAACCAGTCGGTGCAGCGCATCCGGTCCTCGGCGAGCTGCGGTATGCAGCGTCCCTTGCACAGCGCGGGCGGGCAGTCGGCATCGCTGCTGCACAGCGCCCTGCAGATCCCGTTGTCGCTGGCCGGGTTGACCGGATCCTCCATGCAGCTCAGGCCCGCCGGGCAGGGCTCGAGATCGGGGTTGGTGCCCGAGATGGAGCAGGCGATCAGGACGGGGTAATCGCACTCGCCCTCCGCCAGCCTGCAGTGGTACGTCGGGCAGTCGTCGCTGCTCGCGCAGGGCTCGCCGAGCAGCGTGTCGCAGGTGCCGAGGCCTGCCTGCCGGGAGCACATGCCGACACGGCAGCGGTTCTCGATGTTCTCCCTCGTCATCGAGCAGGAGATGCTCTCGGCGTGGAGGCACACGCCGGCGTCCGTGTCCCCGATGCGCTTGCAGAAAGTCTGGGGGCAATCGAGCGACATCGTGCAGCCGACGCCCTCGTCGTTCTCGCAGAAATGGGATGCCTTGCAGTAGTTGAACGAGCAGTCGATGTCCAGGTTGCACCTCTCGGGGTCGTCCAGGGGCGAGAGGCTGCAGCACATCTCCACGCCCGAGGTCTCGGGATCGTCGCACGGCCTCGTGCACAGGTTCGGCGCGCAGTCGGCGTCGTTCTCACACTCCCCTCCGTCCACGGCGCAGCTGTGGACCTCCAGCGTGCAGAAGTCGTACGGGCAGTCGATGTCTCGATCGCAGGCCTCGCCGACGACCTCGTTGCAGGTGAAGCCCCGCTCGCCCCGGCAGTCGCCGTCGTCGGCGCATCGAGGTCCCATGCAGGTGCCCAGGACGAGCTCGCAGTGCTGATGCGCGCACTCGCGGGAGTCGAAGCACGGCTGCCAGCGGCAGCGGTGCAGCTCGGGATCGCAGGGCTGGACCGGGCAGTCCGCGTCGCTGAGGCACGCCACGCGGGCGCAGGTGGCGCCCTGGTGATCTGCGCAGTGGTGAGAGACGCACAGCCCGTCCTCGCAGCTGTCCAGCTCGGCGGGGCAGTCGTCGTTGCGGAGGCAGGCGTCTCGGCAGACGCCGTCCAGGCAAGACGTCCAGGGCCCGGCGTCGGGACAGTCCGAGGCGACCGAGCAGGGCGGATACCGGTCCAGCCCGTCCGGCTCGCAGGTCTCACCCGTCTGGCAGTCCCCGCTGTTCCTGCAAGGCTTGCGGCAGGCTCCGTCGATGCATTCCGGATCGATCCCGCCCGTCCCGTAGTCCGGGCAATCGGAGGCCTGCCCGCATTCGGGGTAGCGGGCGATGCAAGCCCGCCGGGGGCAGATCCCATCCACCGGCGCGCTGCGAGCCGGATCCATGCACAGCCCGGTCAGCGCCTCGACCGGGTAGGGAGGACAGTCCGCGTCGTCTTCGCAGGCGGAGGCCATCGGGTAGACGCAGTGGGACTCGCCTCCGCGATCGGGCTCGCAGGCGAAGTGCGGGCAGGGCTTGCTCTCGTCGCACTCGTCTCCGAGCGGGTCCTGGCACAGGTGATCGCCGGGATCGCAGACGAAGTGCGGGCACTCGGCGTCCTCGCGGCAACGCCTGGCCACGGGCCGCTTGAAGTCCTTCAACTCGAGCCTCACCTCGCCCTGCGGCGGGTACTTCAGATCGGGCTCGGGGTATCGGGGGACATAGCGCACCCTGGCGCAGGCCACCCGGTAGGTGCCGAAGTCGTCCGGCTCGTCGAGCGGGATCTGGCCCGCGTAGACGAGAATGTCGTTGTAGCCCTCCGGCTGCCCGGGCTCACGGGCCGCGGTGCCGACCAGGGTGATGTTGTCCACGACGAAATCGTAGCAGTAGCGGCTCTCGTGGATCCCCGGCCGGCGCCCGAACCGATAGCGGTAGGCGAGCGCGGAGAGCATCGCGGCGTCGTTGGTGTTCGGGTCGGTGTGCCAGGCCACCTCCTGGAAGTTGAGCGAGCCGTCGAAGTCCCGATCCACCTCGGCGTCGGGCCACGCGGGATTGGTGCCCGACCGCAGCTCCACGAAGTCGGGCAGCCCGTCCGCATCCGTGTCGAAGAGCTCCGGGTTCGTGCCCAGGAATCGCTCCTCGCAGTCCTTCAATCCGTCGCCGTCTCGATCCAGGCGATCCAGGTAGAGATCGCAATCGGCGTCGTCCGGATCGAGCGGATCGAATCCGGACAGCCGGAGATCGTACTCGATCAGGTCGCCGAAGCCGTCCCCGTCCGTGTCGGGCTCGCCGAGGTCCGTTCCCAGCGACGACTCCAGGACGTCGATCAGGCCGTCGCCATCCGTATCGACCGTCTCGGCCGGCGTCCTGGCCGGGTAGGCATTGACGTTGAAGACCAGGAAGGCACCGTCCTTGACGGCATACATCCGCTTGACCGAGGTGAAGTCGATGTCGAGGTAGTTGATCCGCTCCCCGTGGGTGAAATCGCGGTAGGTGCCCTGGCCGATCTCGGCCATGGCCTTGAGCAGCTTCTCGCACTCGGCCTGCACGAAGGCGGGAGGATTGGCCGAAACGAAGACCGTGTGAAGGGAGAAGTCCTCGATGCCGTAACGATCCGGCAGGTTCATCAGCTCGCGCACCGCGCGCGTGATGCTGTAGAAGGAGTTGTACTCCTGGTTGACGTTCTCCGCATCCGGCAGCCCGTCGGTCACGAAGATGACGATGTACCTGGAGCGCGCCCGCTCGTCCACGCTGGCGTTGGACATGTCCATGGCCAGCGTGACCTCGGCCAGACCCAGCGCAGCCTGGTAGTCCGTCGTGCCCCCGGTGGCGTGAAGCTGGTTCAAGGCGCGATCCAGGGCATCCTGGTCCTTGATGAAGCCGAAGTAGTCGGCGACGCCATCGTGGTCCGTGTCCGCCTGGGTGGCCACGTTGGCCGCGCTCTCGAAACGGATGATGGCGAACTCCACGCCCGGGTCGTAGCGGTACTTCTGGATCACGTCCTGGGCGGCCTGGAGCCGTCCCGGTCGCTCGCCGGGCGAGGGAGGCGGATCGTTGTCGCCCATGCTGCTGGAGCAGTCGATCATGAACATGATCTTGACGGGGCAGCGTATCTCGTCCGGGTGCTCGGTGCAGAACTCGCCCCGCACGCTGAGCTTGTCGTCGCGCTGCCCCTCGCCCAGGCCGTGCGACTCGTAGACGTCGGTATCCGTGCAGGCTCCGATGAAGACTCCGATCAGGCCTGCCAATAGCAAGATCCGCGCTCTCATTGGCTGCTCCTCTGTGTAGACCATCATCGTCGAGAAGCCAAAGGAGATCAAGCCGGCCTCGCTCGGGCATCCCACCCCTCCCACCCCTTGCCAAGCCGGGGTGTCCTGAGGCAGGATGTGCCCATGCGGCGTTTTGCGTTCAGCCGGGTCGAAGCCGATTCCGGAGACGCGCTCGAGCTCGTCTACGACGGCCGGCAGCTCCTCATTCCCGGGCCGGGCGGCGAGCACAGCATCTCGATACACGAGATCGACAGGCTGATCCACGCCGATCCGCCGCCGGACAGCGAGGCGCTTCGCGGCCTGGTCATCTTTCATCGCGGCGCGCGCAGCGTGGTGCCGCTCGCCGACCCGAAGGCCCTGCTGGACGCGGTCTGGGAGGATCAGCCCCGGCTGCGGGAGCTGATGTACCTGGCCGGCTCCGCGGAAGGGCAAAAGCTCGTCCACTACCGCCCCGCCTCGGCCCCGCCGGAGATCGAGCGCCATCCGGCCCTGTGGGCCTGGGTGGTGGGCATGCTGGCCGCGCTCTTCGCCACGGCCTTCATCGGCGGCGGCGTGCAGCTCGAGGGCTGGGGCATGCTGGCTTCGCTGGCCGTCGGCGGCGTGCTGGTGATCTCCGCGCTCGCGGCCTGTCTGCAGGCGCTGCGCATCCGGCGAGAGCCCGCACCCCCCGATCCCCTCTCCCGGGAAGACAAAGAGGCGTGATGCGCGCCGGGCTCGCCACGATCTTCGCCGCGGCCTGGCTCGGCGCCTGCGCCGGAGCCCCGAGGTCCACCGCGCCGCCTGCCGATCCGCCTCCGCTTCTGCTGACGCGCGCCCAGATCCTCGAGACGATCCGCTCGAGCGCGGCGGCCCAGCGGGCTTGCTACGAGCAGGCGCTCGAGGCGGATCCCGCGCTCGGCGGCAAGATCCAGATCTCGTTTACCATCTCGGCCAGCGGCGCGGTCAGCGCGGCCGAGGTCGTCTCCTCCAGCCTGGACCACGCCGGCCTGCAGGCCTGCGTGCTGGCCGCGGTCCGGTCCCTGCGCTTTCCGGCCAGCGCCGAGCCGTGCTCGGTGGTCTTTCCCTTCCTCTTCGAGCCCGTCCGCGCAAAAGCGCCGCCCGCCGAGGTCTCGCACGGCGCGTGGACCGATCGGGACAGGGGCTTTACCATCCGCCTGCCCGGCCCCACCTGGGCCGTGGCAGACGGCGGCGTGCTGGCCCGCAAGGATCGGAGCCGCATCCTTGGCGTTCAGGTGCATCCGCCCGGGACCGCCTCTCGCATGGACGAGGCGCGCTGCGCGGCCTGGGCGGCCGGCTTCCTCGCCCGTGTCCGCAAGAGCGAGATGGTCGAGATCGGGCGGCGCCTGATCACCACGGCCGGCGGGATCGCGACCTGCGAGCTCGTGCTCGACGGCAAGGACGAACACGGCAAGCGCCCCCTCCAGATGCTCGTCCGCGCCTTCTACGCCCGGGACAAGCTCTACGAGCTGGGCGCGATGTGCGAATGCCCCGGCGAACGGATCGACGCCGACGCCGAGATCCGCGCCGCGCTCGAGTCCTTCCGGCTGCTGGGCGCGACCGAGTGACTCGCCGTGGCGCCCGAGCTGCACTCGAGCCGCATCCTGATCCTGGGCGCGGGCGGCATCGGCGGGGTGATCGCGGCCCGCCTGGCCGCGGCCGGGCTGCGGCCGGTCGTCGTGACCCACAACCCGGACATCGCCTCCGCCATTCAGCGCCGGGGCATCCTGGTGAGCGAGCGCGGCCGCGCGCAGCGCCGGGTACCGGTCCGGGCCGCAGCCCGCCTGGACGAGCTGCCGGCATGGATGCGCTTCGACGTGGCGATGCTCTGCATGAAGGCCACCTCGGCCGTCGGCGCAGCCCGCGAGGTGCTCGGCCGCCTCACGCACAGGGGCTTCGTGCTCTGCTGCCAGAACGGCATCGTCGAGGACGCCGTGGCCGGGGAGATCGGCCAGGCGCGCTGCGTCTCGGCCATCGTGGGCTGGGCCGCCACCCTGCTCGCGCCCGGCGAGGTGGACAAGAGCGGCCCGGGCAAGATCTTGATCGGCGAGCTGGACCGCCCGCCGAGCGATCGGGTCGTGAGGCTCGCGCGCATCCTGTCGCACGTCAGCCCGACCGAGGCCTGCCCGAAGATCCGCGGCGCCCTGTGGGCCAAGCTGGCGCTCAACTGCATGTCTTCGACGCTGGGAGCCCTCTCGGGCCTGAGCGTGGGCCGGATGCTCGATAGCCGGGCCGGCCGGGAGGCCTTCCTGGCGATCTACCGCGAGGTGCTGGACACGGCCGAGGCGGCCGGCATCGAGCTGGTGCCCGTGAGCGGGCCTCCGAGATCGATCTACCTGGAACGCGGTGCGGCTCCGCTCGCCCGCGCGCGCGCCCACGGCCTGCTGCGCTTGCTCGGCTTTCGCTACCGCCGGCTCAAGTCGTCCATGCTCCAGAGCCTGGAGCGCGGCCGGCCGACCGAGATCGACTACCTCAACGGCTACGTCTTGGCGCGGGCGGACGAGCTCGGTGTGCCCGCGCCCGCCAACCGGTCTGCGGTGGATATGCTGCGCGAGATCGAACGCGGCGAACGGCGCAGCGGGCCCGAGACGCTGGCCGCCGTGGCCGCGGCCGCGGCAAAATATGGCGCCTCTCGATTTCCCGTAATGTAGCGGGTTCGCGCTGATGGCCTCGTCTGGATGCGCCTGTCGAGGCACTCCGCGCCTCACACAGTCAGAGTGTCCGATGGGTCAAAGCCCCAACGGGGCGAGATAT
>JAFGRB010000413.1 GCA_016935365.1 Deltaproteobacteria bacterium | reverse complement strand
GGCGGGAGGGACCGGCCGAAGGCCGAGGGAGGGGGACGCGTAGCTTGGTCAATCATCGTGATTGCGTGCCATTTCACGGCCAAATCATGGGGTATTTTCTTTTCCTTTCTTGCGCAAACCCGCACAGCAAGCGAATTTGCGAACAACGCGGATTGCTCAAGTCGCTCCGCGACTCTGCTCGGCGGGGAGGGCCGTTTGATGGACTCCTTGCGAGTCCATCAGAACTCGTAAAGGTCCGTGTTGGATCCCGTCTTGCCGGTATCCGGCGCCTGCTTGCCCTCGCCGGTCGCCTTCTGCTTGTGGGTCTTCTTTCGCTTCCGGCCCGGAATCTTCTTCCGCGGGATGGCCTCCAGCCTGACCGTGATCTCGGGCGCGTCGCCTTGCTCGACGCGCTGGATGAGATCGCGGTAGCCCCGATGGGCCAGGGCCACGGTCCGAGGCTCGCCGGCGAGGATGTCGAGGTCCAGAGGGGTCTTGCCGAGCGTCTTGCCCCCCTCCATCACGATCGCGTCGCGGGGAACGCTCTTGATGCGCACCACGACCGGCCGCGCGACGACCGGCTTGCGCTCCGCGGGCGCGGCCGGCTCCACGGCCGGGCCGGGCGGGAGCATTCGATCCGGCTGCGGCGCCGGCGGCGGTATCTCCGCCCCGGCCCGGGGCTCTTCGAGCCCGAGCAGCAGCCAGGAGACGCCGGCCAGGACCAGCGCGCCCAGCGCCGCCGACAGGAGCCAGACCAGGGTCCTTCTGCCCGTCCGGGGCTCGGGCCGTCTCTCGGCGGGCGCCTCGCGAAGCAGCGTCTCCAGCTCCTGCTCGTCTCCCGGCTCGTCCTCATCCTCCTCCAGCTCGTCGCCGGCGCGGGAGGGCAGCGATCCGCTACCGGGCTTGAGCATGCGCAACGACACGCCCTCGATGCCTTTCTTGCGGACCTCCTCCAGCAGCTCCTGCTTGGTCCGCGCCCGGCCGGCCAGGACCTCGTCGACGAAGGCGGCCAGGTCCTTGACCCCCGCCGGTCGACCGCTCGCGCGGATGAAGGCCTGGAGCGCGGCGCCCATCTCGTCTGCGCTCTGAAAGCGCTCGTCCGGCTCCCTGGCCAGAGCCCGGTCCACGATCCGGGCGAGCTCGGCCGGGACGTCGTCCCGTGCGTCGCACACGCGGGCGATGGGCTCGTCCACGATGGCGCGGATCACGGCCGGATCCGTGTTGCGCTTGAACAGGCGCTGGCCCGCCAGCAGCTCCCAGAGGATCGCCCCCAGGGAGAAGATGTCCGAGCGCGCGTCGACCTCCGCGCCCAGGCACTGCTCGGGCGACATGTAGCTCAGCTTGCCCTTGACGGCGCCGGTGCGGGTCTTGTGGATCTTGTGGGCCGCATTGGCGATCCCGAAGTCCACCAGCTTGACCACCCCGGTGAACAGGATGATGACGTTCTGCGGGCTTATGTCCCTGTGGACGATGCCCAGTGGCTCACCATCGGTGTTCTTGAGCGCGTGGGCGTATGCCAGCCCGTCGCAGACCTGGCTCACGATCCCGGCCGCCATCTCGTGCGGCAGAAGAATGTGCCGCTTTTTCGCCTCGACGAGCAGGAAGCCGAGGCTCTCGCCCTCGAGGTACTCCATGGCGATGTAGTAGTCCTCGCCCTCCTTGCCGAGGTCGTAGATCTGGACCACGTTGGGGTGGTTGAGCTTGGCCGCGATGATGGCCTCATCGAGGAACATCTCGACGAACTGCTTCTCCTCCGCCAGGTGGGAGAGGATCTTCTTGACCACCACGAGCTTCTCGAAGCCGGCCAGGCCGGTCTGGCGAGCGAGGTAGATCTCGGCCATCCCGCCGCGTGCGATCCGAGCCAGGAGCTCGTACTTGCCGAGGGTCTGGAGAGACTGATCGACCATCGAACCCGATCATAGCGCTGCGTCGCGGCCACATCAAGCCGCGGGCCGCGTCGATCGACCGCCGGGAGGCTCCGGGAGGAGCTCACTCGTAGACGGCCGCGCAGAGCTGGAGCAGAGGCCAGGTGTCGAGCTGGGCGCAGGAGGCGGCCTCCACGCACTCGACGAAGCGCGCGGCGGCGGCCGCGCTCAGGCAGCGATCGAAGGCCGCGTCGGGCCTGGCGGCCAGCTCGTCCTTGCAGCGCTGCAGGTAGCGGTCCACCGGGCTCGCGTTGCACTCCAGCCAGCGGGTGCAGTAGCGCTCCCGGACCCGGTCGAGCGCCGCGGCCGGCTGGCACTGCGACTCGGCAGCCCGGCGGCAGTCGTCCAGGTCGAACTGGGTGCAGGTGCCGGAGATGGCGAGCGCGCAAGCAGCCTGGTGCTCCAGGTAGACCGCCTGCAACGCGCCGTGCTCGGTCTGGTCGCGGCAGACGGCCGGGCAGTTGCGATCCGCCGGCGCGGCCTGGCAGCGGGCCGACGCGTCGCAGAAGGCGGCGCAGTCGACCGCGTAGCTCAGCCGGTCCGCGGGATCGAGCTCGAGCCAGGCCGAGTCGAGCTCGCGGGAGCCCTCGCAGGCCGCGGCCAGCGCCAGCGCGGCCCAGATGCAAGATCGCCATCGCGCGCACCGAGCAGCCAGCGTCCTACCCCCTGCCCGCCTTGACGGTGTAGCGCAGCTCGAAGCGTTTCTTCTGGCAGAGCGTGTCGGTGCACATGACGAAGTCGAACTTCATCCCGAGCGCGTGCTCGCCGCCGCGGGTCGCCTCGAAAGGCAGGCGGAAGAGCAGGATCTTCGGCGTCTTCTCCACGGCGTCGGCTTTCGAGACCTGTTTTTTGGAGATCCGCAGGCTGTCGGGCGTGGTAAGCTCGATCATCATCGGGGCCTCGATCGACAGCTTCCACTTGCCCTTGGGCTGAATGGCGATCTCGAGCTGTCCCGCGCGGGCGGTCTTGCCAACCAGCACCGCGGCCGCGATGCGGTAGTTGTCGCCGTCCTTGACGAGCTCGCGCCCTCCGGCCGTCGCGGCGCTGCAGGCGCCGAGCGACGCGAGCGTGGCGATCACCAGGGCTGACCTGCGCTTCGGTTGCATGCCTCCTCCCGGAATGCCTACAAGAGCTGGCCGGACAAGAACGGGTTGGAGCGCCGCTCGCGGCCCACGGTGGTGGCGGGCCCGTGACCGGGATACAGCCGGGTGTCGTCCGAATGGGTGAATATCTTCTCGTGTACGCTCGCGACCAGGGCGTCGAAGGAGCCGCCCGGCAGATCGGTGCGGCCGATCGAGCCGGCGAAGACCAGGTCGCCGACCAGGATCTTCTTCTCGCCCGAGAGCACGAGCGAGATGCTGCCCGGCGAGTGGCCCGGCGTGTGGAAGACCTCCATCTGCACGCCCTTGCCCCGCTCGCCGACCCAGAGCACGTCTCCCTCGTCCACGGTCCGGTCGGCCGGCGGGGAGTTCTCCACGCAGACCCCGAAGAGCCGGGCGTGCTTGCCCAGCTCGAGCAGCCAGCTCTTCTCGGCCGGGTGGATGACGATCTCGGCCCCGGTGGCCTTCTTGAGCTCGGCGTTGCCGCCCACGTGATCGAAGTGCGCGTGGGTGTTGACGATCAGCGTGCACTCGAGCTCGTGGCGGTCGAGCGCCGAGCGGATGGCACCCACGTGCCCGCCAGGATCGACCACCGCCGCCTGGCCGGAGTCGGAGTCGCCCACGATGTAGCAGTTCGTCATCAGCGGGCCGGTCTCGAGAGAGTCGAACACCAGCATGGGAAGCACCCCTTGCGCGCTCCGCACTTTACCATATGTCTCCCATCCCGGCTTGTAAAGCGCGGCGCGCTCTGCTATCTCTGGCTCCATGACCGCGCCGCCCCGCAACCCCTTCCCGACCGTGGACATCATCATCGAGCTCGGCGACGACCGCATCGTGCTCGTCGAGCGCAAGAACCCCCCTCGGGGCTGGGCCCTGCCAGGCGGCTTCGTCGACTATGGCGAGAGCCTCGAGCAGGCCGCGGTGCGCGAGGCGGCCGAGGAGACGGGCCTGGCGGTCCGGCTCGTGGAGCAGTTCCACGCCTACAGCGACCCGCAGCGCGACCCGCGCCACCACACCCTGAGCGTGGTCTACATCGCCACGGCAGACGGCGAGCCTCGGGCCGGAGACGACGCTGCCCTCGCGAGGGCCTTCTCGCTGGACGCCCTGCCCGTTCTGGTCTTCGATCACGGCCGGATCCTGGCCGACTACGCGCGCAGCAAGGCGAGCGGCGAGCGGGGCCGCTTCACGATCGAGCCGGGCTGAGCGCAGGAGGCATGTGCGCATGGATCGATCTGCGGACAGGCTCAGCGAGGAGGAGCGCGTCGAGCTGCTCTCCCTCGCCCGCGAGACCATCCGAAAGAAGATCACCAAAGGCCGGCTCGAGCCGCTCGAGCCCCCGAGCGGCAAGCTGGCCCGGCCTTGCGGCGCCTTCGTCAGCCTGCACAAGCGGGGAGATCTGCGCGGCTGCATCGGCACCTTCGTCTCGTCCCGGCCCTTGCAGGACACGGTGGCCGAGATGGCCATCTCGGCCGCCACCCGCGACCCGCGCTTCCCGCCGGTGACGGAGCCCGAGCTGGCCGAGATCGACGTGGAGATCTCGGTGCTCAGCCCGCTGCGCGAGATCGACGACCCGGCCGATATCGAGGTCGGACGGCATGGCATCTACATCAGCCGGGGCCTGCGCTCGGGCGTGCTGCTGCCGCAGGTGGCCACCGAGTACGGCTGGGATCGCGAGACCTTCCTGCAGCACACCTGCCTCAAGGCCGGGCTGCCCCCCGACGCCTGGCGCGAGTTGGGCACCAAGATCGAGCTCTTCGAGGCCGAGGTCTTCGGCGAGAAGGAGCGGGGCGAGCGCGACGGCTAGGGCCTGAACCGTTTGCGCATCCTATGCTGCCACGGTAAGGATCTACCAGGTCATTTCGCAAATGCTCGGATTTGTTGTCGCTGCGAAGCAGCGATGGGATGTAGCCTGGGGCTTTAGCCCTGAGCCGTATACACATCTCAGAGCGCAAGGAAAGAATGGGCTTGCCTATCTCCGAGATCCGGGTCTTC
>JAFGRB010000040.1 GCA_016935365.1 Deltaproteobacteria bacterium | reverse complement strand
GCACCCACTGATGGCTCCAACCCTGCGCAGGTGGTCACAGGCCCATCGGGGCCTCTCGCTCTGCCGTAAGTGAGGAACTCCTGGAGCGGTCTTGCCGGCCTTGAGCCGGCTTCGCTTCCGCGCTACGATGCCGCCTGCGGCGGGCGCTTCCGCCCGCTGCGCGCGGGAGGGCGCTTGCGCACCTATCGAGCCGAGCTGCTGACGGTCGCTCCTCACGCGGGCGTCTTCCCCGCGGCGGGGCTGCCCGAGATCGCCGTGGTCGGGCGCTCCAACGCGGGCAAGTCCACGCTGATCAACATGCTGATGGGCCGGCGCGCGCTGGCGCGCACCTCGGCGCGGCCCGGCAAGACCCGGGCGATCGTGTTCTTCGATGTGGAGGGGCGCTTCGTGCTGGCCGACCTGCCGGGCTACGGCTTCTCGCGGGCCCCGAAGAAGGAGCAGGCCGGCTGGCGGCGGCTGGTGGACGCCTACCTCGGCTCGGGGCGGCCGATCGCGGGCGTGATCGCCCTGTTCGACATCCGCCGCGAGCCCGACGAGCTGGATCGCGCCCTGCTCGCCATGCTCGGGCGCTTCGGGCTCGCCTGGCTGCCGGTGTGGACCAAGGCGGACAAGCTCGCCCGCTCCCGGCTGGCCGGGCGCTGCCGGCAGCTCGACCGGCTCTTCGGCGCGGCGCAGCCGGGCGTGGCGGTGTCGAGTCTCGGGTCTCTGGGCCGCCAGGCGGTGCTGGACTGGATCGAGACGAGCTCGGCAAACACGAAGGGAGCACGGGGATGAGCAGATGCATTCTGGTCGTCGGGATCCTGGCCTGCGGCTGCGAGCTCTTCGAGTCTCCGCCTGCACCGGCCGAGCAGGCGAAGAGCCTGCACGCGGAGGCGCTGGCGCTCGAGAAGCAGGGCGACCACGCCGGGGCTGCGGCCAAGCTCGGCCAGGCGGCCCAGCTGGCCCCGAACGACGCAGCGCTGGCCCTCGCGCACGGCCAGGCGCTGGCAGAGGCCGGCGAGCGGGGCCAGGCCATCATGGCGCTCGGCCGGGCGGCCGAGCTGCTGCCGGACGACGCCCGGCCGGACCTGGCCCTGGCCGAGCTGTACGAGAAGAGCGGCAAGGTCGAGCTGGCCGTCGAGCACCTCGAGCGGGCGCTGCATAAATCGCCGGGCGACAAGAGCGCGATCGTGCGCAAGGCCAGGCTGCACCTCGGCGCAGGCGACATCCGCGGCGCGGAGCGCTGCCTGGCCGATCTCGAGCAGCTGGCCCCGGACGACGTGGAAGGCGCGGTCATGCGGGCCGAGATCCACGCCGGCCGCGGCGAGCGGGGCGAGGCGGTCGCGACCCTGCGTCGAGCGGCCGCGAAGAGCCCGCAGGACTTCCGCGTGCAGCGCGCGCTCGGGCTCCAGCTGCTGGAGGCCTCCGAGCTCGATCCGGCCATCGCCGCGCTCGAGGCCGCCCGGCGTCTCGGCCCCGAGGCCGGCGAGATCCGGCTGCCGCTCGCCCGCGCGTACCGCGAGGCGGGTCGGGTCGACGACGCCCGGGCCTTGCTGCAGGCCGCCGCGGAAGCCGAGCCCCGCGACGCGCGCGTTCTGGTCGCCCTGGGGGACCTCAACCTCTCGCAGGGCCAGCGGGCCGAGGCCGAGCGGCAGGTCGGCGAGGCCCTGGCCGTCGAGCCGGGCTCGATCGAGGCGCGGCTGCTCCGGGCCCGGATCCTGGTCGCGGCGGGCGAGGAGGCCAGGGCGCTCGCGGAGATGAAGGCGACGATCGAGGCGGACCCGCAGCGGCTCGAGCCCCGCCTGCAGCTGGCCGCCTACCACGAGGAGCGCGGTCAGCGGGCCGAGGCCGCCGAGCAGCTCGAGGTCGTCGTCGCCCAGCGGCCGGACGACTTGGCCCTCAAGCGCGAGCTGCTCGAGTTCTACCTCGACAGCGGCAGGAATCTGGAGACGGCCGAGGTCTACCTGAAGCAGCTTCGCAAGGCGAGCCCCGACGACGCGGAGCTGCAGGCGCTCCAGTCCAGGCTCGACGCCATCCGCAAGGGCGTCGCGGCCGGCAGCAGCGGGCGACATGCGGCGCTGTCCCAGCCCCGCGAGGAGATGATGGCCCTGCTCGAGAAGAACCAGCGCCGCTGCAAGAGAGCCCTCGCCGAGATCAAGCAGTACCACCGCAAGCACAGGCGCGACTTCGTCGAGCAGAAGAAGCTCACCCAGGCCTGGTTCGACGGCCTGGACGTGGAGCAGCAGAAGCGCTACGCCATGGAGCAGGGCGGGATCAAGGCATTCAAGACCGCGCAGGGCAACTTCCGCCAGTTCGTGGCCGCCTTCAATCGGCTCGGGGCTGCGAGGGCGAAGCAGGGCAAGGCCCGGCGCCCCTTCGACTTCAAGCAGTTCCAGAAGCGCTGCCCGCGGCAGGCCCGGGCAGCCGCCAAGCTGCTCGCCGACTTCGATCCCAAGATCGAGGTGCCGGAAAGCATCCTGAAGACGATCGGCAAGGGCGGCCGGCTGGATCCCAGGTCGGCCTTCGACCAGGCCAAGAAGCGCCACCCGATGCTGCGCAAGGTCAAGATGCGCTGAGGTCCGCCAGCGCCTCCACATGAAACGCCACAGCTCCTCGATGTACGCACCCTCTTCTTCCAGGTCTGCGGGCGCTCGACGGTAGAGGAGGCACGCGCGCATCTTGCGGAAAAGACAGCAGGCTTCGTACAGGTGGGCGAGCTCGCGCTGCCTGGTCTGATCCCGATCACGATCGAGAGCTATTCCACTACACCGTCCGCTCCTGCAGCCGCTTCGAGAAGCTGGGATGCTGCGGGTATTTGGAGTACACTCGGCGGCCGGGAGGACTTCGGTCTTGCGCTTGTGGATAGGCTTGAGCTTCCTTCTTCCCGCAATCGGCGGACCGCTGAGCGCAGGCGAGCAGGGCGTGCTGGTCGACGAGGTGGTGGCCGTGGTCAACAAGCAGGTCATCACGCACAGCGAGGTCCGGGAGGAGGCGCTGCTGATCCTGGTGGAGCGCAGGGGGCAGGCGGGCCTGGACCGCGAGATCACGCCCGCCTTTCTGGCCGAGGTGCTCGACTTCCTCATCAACCAGCAGGTGCTGCTGGACGAGGCCAGGCGGGTGGAGCTGCCGCCCGTCAGCCCGGACGAGGTCGAGCAGCTGCTGGCGGGCTTTCGGGACCGCTTCTCGAGCCGCGAGGCCTACGCCCGATTCCTGCTCGAGCACGGCCTGGCCGAGAGCACCATCAGCGAGGTGCTCATGCGCCACCTGCGCGTCGAGCGGCTCAAGGCGAGCAAGCTGCGCGTCGTGGCGCCCGTGACCGACGAGGCGGTCCGGCAGTACTACGAGAAGAACCGCGCGCGATTCGGCGGGGCCGATATCGAGACGGTCTCCGGGGCCATCCGGCACAAGCTGGGCCAGCAGACGCGCGACAAGGTCCTGGCGCGCTGGATCTGGGATCTGAGGCGCCGGAGCGAGGTCAAGGTGCTGGTCGACCTGGACGCCCCGGGTGGGGAGGAGCCGTGAAGGACCTGGCGCTGGCCTTCATGAAGGCGCGCTTCCTGCGGCAGGTCCTGGCCATCGAGCGGGCCAGCTTCGCCGACCCCTGGCCCCCGTCCGCCTTCGTGGCCGAGATGCAGCACGTCTGGTCGTGGTTCAAGGTGGCCGGCCCGGCGGGCGAGGGCGGGCCCGCTCAGGTGGACGCCTTCATCATCGCCTGGATGCTGAAGGGCGAGATGCACCTGCTCAACATCGCTGTCTCCCCGCCGCGCCGCCGGCACGGTCTGGCCCGCGCGATGCTGTCCGATGCCTTTTCCGCCTTCTCGAACGACGGCGGCGGCCTCGTCAGCCTCGAGGTGCGGCCTTCCAACGGCTCCGCGCTGGGTCTGTACACCGGCTTGGGTTTTCGTCAGATCGGGCTCCGCCGGGGCTACTACCACAAGCAGAACGAGGACGCCATCGTCATGGGCCTGTCCTTGCCGGCGGCGCCCCCGGGCTCACGCCAGCGGTCGAGAGAGGGCGGCTGTCGATGAAGCCCATCCGGCTCGAGGCCGAGCTGCTCGACGCCCGGGCCGTGGCGCGGCAGATGGTCCGCCTGCGGCTCCGGGTCGGGCCCTGTGCGATCCGGGCCCGGCCGGGCCAGTTCGTCATGCTGGGACCCCTGGCAGAAGGCATGGATCCCTTCCTCAACCGGCCCTTCTCCATCCACCGGCTCGAGGGCCCGGAGGCCTGGGAGCTGCTGGTGGCGGAGGTCGGCCGGGGGACGCGGATGCTGGCCCGGCTCGAGCCGTCCGCCCGCCTGCCCGTGCTGGGGCCGCTGGGAAGCGGCTTCGAGCCCCCGGCCGAGGGCGAGCTCCTGCTCGTCGGCGGCGGCGCGGGCGTGGCGCCGCTGTTCTTCCTGGCCGAGGATCAGCTTGCCCGCGGCCGGCGCGTGCGCCTGTTCTACGGGGCGAGCTCGGCGGATCGGCTGGTGGGCTGCGAGGCGCTGGCAGCGCGGGGCGCCCGAGTGGAGATCTGCACCGACGACGGCAGCGCGGGCTTCGGCGGTTTCGTGACGGCCAGGCTCGAGCAGGCGCTCGGGGACGGGTCGGACTGGCTGGCCGCCTGCGGACCCGAGCCCATGCTGCGAGCGGTGACCGGGCTGGCCCGCCGCTTCGGTCTCGCGGCCCAGGTCTCGCTGGAGAACCGCATGGCCTGCGGCACCGGCGCCTGCATGGGCTGCAGCTTGCTGCTCGCCGGGGGACCCCGGCGGGTCTGCGTGGATGGGCCGGTCTTCGACGCCCGGGAGGTCTTCTGAGGCGTGGTCGATCTCGAGCTGGACATGCGGGCGCGCATCGGGAGGCTGGAGCTGGCCAAGCCGGTCATGACGGCCTCGGGGACCTTCGGCTTCGGCGAGGAGTACCGATCGCTCGTCGATCTGGGCGCCCTGGGCGCCATCGTCACCAAGGGCATCTCCCTTCGGCCGCGGGCGGGCAACCCGGCTCCGCGGATCGCCGAGACGCCCTGCGGCATGCTCAACGCGGTCGGCCTGGAGAACCCCGGCCTGGAGGCCTTCCTGCGCGACAAGCTGCCCGGGCTGCGCGAAATGGGCCCGGCCGTGGTGGTCAACATCCTCGGCGACACGCTCGAGGACTACGCCGCTTTGGCGCGGGCGCTCGACGGCGCCGGCGGCGTCGATGCGCTCGAGGTCAACATCTCCTGCCCCAACGTCGAGCGCGGCGGGTTGGCCTTCGGCACCGATCCGGCGCTGGCCGCCGAGGTGGCGGCCGCGGTGCGCGAGAGCACCCGCCTGCCCGTGCTGGTCAAGCTGACCCCCGACGTGACCGACATCGCCGCGGTCGCCAGGGCGGTGGCCGCCACCGGCGTCGACGGCCTGGTGTGCATCAACACCCTGCGGGGCATGGCCATCGATCCGCTCAGCGGCCGGCCGCGGCTCGGCAAGGTCATCGGGGGCTTGAGCGGCCCGGCCATCAGGCCGGTGGCGCTGCGGGCGGTCTTCGAGGTGGCGCGCGAGGTCGACACGGCCGTGGTGGGCGTCGGCGGGATCGGCTGCTGGCAGGACGCGGTCGAGTTCTTGCGGGCCGGGGCGGTGGCCGTGCAGGTCGGCTGCGCCACCTTCCGGGATCCGTCCGCGGCCGTGATGGTCCTGCGGGGTCTGGAGGACTTCCTGAAGGGCCTGGGCGTCAGATCTTGCAGCCAGCTCGTGGGTGCGGTAGAGCTATGACCCGGGAGCGGGATCGCGCCCTCGGGCCGCGAGGTGACGGGAGCAGATGGAAGACGAAGCACCGCGAACGCCGAGCGAGCTGCCGCTTCGCTTCGGCAAGTACCTGCTGGTCGAGCGCATCGCCCAGGGCGGCATGGCCGAGATCTTCAAGGCCAAGTCCTACGGGGTGAGCGGCTTCGAGAAGACCATCGTCATCAAGCGCATCCTGCCCACTTTCTCCAACGACAAAGAGTTCATCGAGATGCTGATCGACGAGGCCAAGATCTGCGCCGGCCTCCAGCACAGCAACATCGTCCAGATCTTCGATCTGGGCCGGCTGGAGGGACGCTACTTCATCGCCATGGAGTACGTCCGGGGCGTGGACCTGGTCCTGGTGCTCAACCGCCTTCGCAAGGCGCGCACGCGCCTGCCGCTGGAGCTGGCCTGCTTCATCATGTCCGAGGCGCTCAAGGGCCTCGACTACGCCCACCGGGCCTGCGGGCCGGAAGGCGAGCCCTTGAAGATCATCCACCGCGACTTCAATCCGGCCAACATCCTGCTGTCCTACCAGGGCGAGGTGAAGGTCGCCGACTTCGGCATCGCCAAGGCATCCCATCGCCATCACGAGACGATGAGCGGCGGCCTGAAGGGCAAGATGGGCTACCTCTCGCCTGAGCAGGTGGCCGGCAAGGACCTGGATCCCCGCTCGGACGTCTTCGTGGCCGGGATCACCTTCTGGGAGATGCTGACCTGCAGGCGGATGTTCGCCAGCGGGACCGAGCTCGACATCCTGATTGCCATCCGGGACGCGATCATCCCCGACGTGAAGCGCTACGCGCCCGAGATCGGGGACGACTTGGTCGCGATCGCCGGCAAGTCCCTGACCAGGGAGCCCGCCGAGCGCTATCGCTCGGCGGCCGAGTTCCGCGAGGCGCTGGACGATTTCCTCTTCGACCGCGGCATCAAGATCGACTCCTCCCACCTCGAGGCCTACCTCAAGCACCTCTTCGCGGACAAGATCGAGGGGGAGAAGAAGCGCGTCGAGGCCGAGCACGTCGAGCCCACGCGAATGCAGCCGCCCAAGTACTGGCTGCGCAACCCGTCGGCCCAGCCGATGGGGCCGATGGAGCTGGCCGAGCTGGTCGAGATGATCGGCTCGGGGCGCGTGTCCCACAGCGCGGACGTGCTGCGCGAGGGCGGCACCTGGGTCAACATCACCAAGGTGCCCGAGCTGGCCGTGCAGATGTCCCAGCTGCCGACCCCCGAGGAGTCGGACCCGGACGCGGTGGCCACCTACCAGGGCATGCTGGTCGAGGTGAGCTTCCCCAGGCTCTTCTACCGCATGGCCATCGCCAAGGAGATCGGCCGGCTGGTGCTCACCCGGCCTGGGGTCAAGAAGGAGATCTACCTCCGGGACGGCTTCCCGGAGTTCGTCAAGTCCAACCTCTTGAGCGAGCGGCTGGGCGAGTACCTGGTGGAGTGCAAGGCCATCACGGTCGAGCAGCGCGACGAGGCGGTCCGGGTGATGAAGGGCTTCTCGGGACGGCTGGGCGATACCCTGATCGGCATGGGCGTGCTCAAGCCCCACGAGCTCTTCGAGCACTTGTCGATGCAGGTCAAGGAGAAGATCCTCGAGGTCTTCTCCTGGGCCTCGGGCACCTACCGCTTCTTCGAGGGCCAGGCCTACAAGGGCGAGGTGGTGCCGCTCAAGATCGGCGGCTTCGCCCTGCTGTCCGAAGGCGTGCGCACCTACACGCAGGTGGAGATGCTCCGCAACCGCTACCTGCCGCAGATCGACCGCCGGGTGGAGCGCATGGACAATCCCTACCTGGCGGTCGAGCGCCTGGGCCTGCAGGCCCGCGAGCAGCGCGTGGTCGACCTGATCGACGGCCAGCGCACCGCCCGCGAGATCCTGACCATGGGCGGCTCGGACCGCGGCTCGTTCGACCTGGCCGTCTACCGGACCCTCTATATGCTGGAGGAGCTGGAGATGGCCAGGCTGGCCGACTGAGCAGAGCGAATTGGAGGCCCGGGTGAGCGCATTCATCGAGCGCGTGGACCGCACCCACCATTGCGGCGAGCTGCGCAGTGCGGACATCGACGCCGAGGTGGTGCTCTTCGGCTGGGTCGCCGGCCGCCGGGATCTCGGCGGCTGCGTCTTCGCGGACCTGCGCGACCGCGAGGGCATCACCCAGGTGATCTTCGACCCGGCCGAGACCGACGGGCAGACCTTCGAGCAGGCCGGGCAGCTCCGGCCCGAGTGGGTCGTGGCCGTGCGCGGCCGGGTGCGATCCCGGGGCGCGAACGCGAACCCGCGCCTGCCCACCGGCGAGATCGAGATCCTGGCCGACGAGCTGCAGGTGTTCAGCCGCTGCGAGGTGCCGGCGTTCCAGATCGTCGACGGCGTGGATGCGCGCGAGGAGCTCAGGCTCAAGCACCGCTACCTCGATCTGCGCAGGCCGGAGATGGTCGGCCGGCTGCGCGCCCGGCACCGGCTGACCCAGATCGTCAGGCGGCATCTGGCCGGGGAGGGGTTCTGGGAGCTCGAGTCGCCGATGATGATCAAGAACACGCCCGGCGGGGCGCGCAACTTCCTGGTTCCCAGCCGACTCCAGCCGGGGCAGTTCTACGCCCTGGCCGAGTCGCCCCAGATCTACAAGCAGCTCTTCATGGTGGCGGGCTACGACCGCTACTTCCAGGTGGTGCGCTGCTTCCGCGACGAGGATCTGCGAGGCGACCGGCAGCCGGAGTTCACCCAGATCGACCTCGAGATGAGCTTCGTCGCCCCGCGGCACGTCTTCGAGGTCGTCGAGGGCATGATGGCGGCGGTCTTCGCGGATCTGCTGGGCGTCGAGCTCGAGCGGCCCTTCGCCCGGATGACCTACGCCGAGGCGATGGGCCGCTACGGGACGGACAAGCCGGATCTGCGCTACGGCCTGGAGCTGGTCGACCTGAGCGCCGCGGTCCGCACGCACGGCGGCGGGGGTGTGGGGATGCTGGCCGAGGCGATCGAGCAGGGCGGGCAGGTCAAGGCCCTGGTGCTCGACGCCGCGCACGCGCCGAGCCGCTCCGAGCTGGACAGGCTCGAGGCCAAGGTCAAGGAGATGGGCGGGCAGGGCCTGGCCCGGGCGCGGCTGGCGGCCGATGGCAGCTGGACCCAGACGCCGCTCGCCAAGCGCATCTCGGCCGAGCTGCGGGTCGCCATCAACGAGGCCGCCGGCGCCGCCGAGGGCAGCGTGCTGCTGATGCAGTTCGGGCCCGCGAGCCGGGTGAACACCATCTTGGGCGGGCTGCGCACGCACCTGGCCGAGCAGCTCGGGCTGGTGCCGGCCGGGGCGTGGAAGCTGCTCTGGGTGACGGACTTTCCGCTCTTCGAGCGCAGCGAGGAGAGCGGCGAGCTGGTCGCCTGCCATCATCCCTTCACCGCGCCGCGGCCGGAAGACGTCGGCGAGCTGGAGGGCGATCCGCTCGCCTGCCGGGCGCGGGCCTACGATCTCGTGCTCAACGGCGTGGAGGTGGGCGGCGGATCGATCCGCATCCACGACTCGGAGATCCAGAACCGGGTCTTCGCCGCGCTGGGCATCGGGCCCGAGGAGCAGCGGGCCAAGTTCGGCTTCCTGCTCGACGCCCTGCGCCACGGCGCCCCGCCGCACGGGGGCGTCGCCCTGGGGCTGGACAGGCTGGCCATGCTGCTCACCGGCGCGAGCTCCATCCGCGATGTGATCCCCTTCCCGAAGACCACGTCGGGGCAGTGCTTGATGAGCGGCGCGCCCGGGCCGGTGGATGCGCGGCAGCTCGCCGAGCTGGGGCTGCGGAGGAAGGAGTAGCAGGGTGTGGATACACCCTGCTGGCAGGCGCCGGGCGTCTTTCCGAAGCCCCAACGGGGCGGGATATCATAGCCCAGGGCGGAGCCGGCGAAGCCGGCGCAGCCCTGGGATGGAATGAAGACCAGTCTCTCGAAGCCCTGAAGGGGCGAAATGAACGCAGCGCATCGACCCCCCAGCGTGGCCCGGATGTTCTTCGCCGGCTCCGTCCTGCTGCTCTCCCTGGTCGCGCAGGATCTCCGCCCGGCCGGGGCCTGCTCGTGCATCGTCGGCCTGCGAGAGGGCTTCCTCTTCCCGTCATCGGGCGAGCTGCCCGCCAACGCCCGCGGCCTGCTCTGGTGGACGGGCGGCCGGCACGTGCGCGCCGGCGACGACGCGGCGCTGGGCGTCCGCTTTCGAGTCGAGCAGCTCGACGGCGAGGGGGCCGTCGAGCGGGCCTTCGATCGCGTCTGGATCGAGGACGGCCTGGTGCTCATCGCCCTGCGCTCGCCTCCGCCCCCGCGAAGCCGCTTCCGCTTCCGCGGCCAGCGCGGCGAGATGCCCGCGGTCCAGCTCGAGGGATGCATCGAGTCGTGCCGCAAGGTCGAGCTCCGCTTCGCCGCCGAGCCGCTCGCCGCGCCCTCGCAGGCGCCGGCGCTCGAGCTCGGTGCGCAGCGCTTCGGCGAGCTCAGGGTGCGCGCCGGCGGCTCGTGCAGCGTCCATCTCTACGCGCGGCAGCAGCCGCTTCGCATGCGCCTGCCGCCCGGGCTCGAGCGCTGGCGGCAGGCGCTGCTCTTCCGCACGCTCGTCGACGACAAGTCCTGGAAGCCCGCTCACAGCATCTGCGAGCCGGTGCCGCCGGGCAGGAGCTGGGCCGGGCCGGGCAGGGACTTGCTCTACACGGGCTGCCCCCGGGACCCGGCCGAGATGGGCGGCGTCCGCCTGATCACGCTCGGCGACAGCGGCCTCGAGCCCGGCGCCCACGCGGTGCGCATGCGGGCCGAGCTCCCCGGCACCGAGATCGCCTTCGAGGCGAGCGCGGCGATCGAGCTCCGCTGCCGGCCCTGAGCCCTCCATCACGAGCGGCTTGCTTTCGGGCCGGCTCCGGAGAGAGACTAGCCTTGAAGGGAGCGCGTTTTGACAGACCGCCTTTGTCGCGGGGAGGCAGCATGACGAGGACGAGCGGCATCGCTTGCTTGATCTTGCTCGCAGCCTGGCCGGCCCGGGCGCTGGATCCGCCCACGGTGGCCGTCTTTCCCGTCCAGCTCCGCAGCGATCGCGTCCAGGCGAGCGCGGCCGGCGAGCTCTGCGACTACATCTGCTCCCAGCTCGGACGGACCGGGCTCCGCATCCTGAGCTGGCAGCAGGTGCGCAAGCGGCTCGAGTCGCAAGGCGCCGGGGACTGCGAGGAGCGGTCCTGCCAGGCGGAGATCGAGCAGGGCCTGGGCGCGGACTTCGGCCTGGTCGTCAAGCTCACGAGCATGGGGGAGCTGTGCGTGCTGACCGGCATGCTCTACCCGCGAGCTGGCGCGGCCACGGTGCGCGCGGCCATGGCCCGCGGCAGCTGCCAGCCCGAGGCGCTGCTCTCGAGCGCCGATACGCTGGTCGCGGGGCTGCTCGAGGCGGGCCTGCCGATGGTCCCGCCCGCAGCCGGGCCTCCGCCCGGGCCGCCGCCCGGGCCTCCGCCCGAGCCGCCGCCCGGGCCTCCGCCCGGGCCGCCGCCCGAGCCGGAGCTGGCTCCGGCGCCTCCCGTGCCGGCCGAGCCCGCGGAGCCGCGGGCGGTGGACAGCTGGCCGCGCTTCGAGCTCGGCAGCACTTTTCTCTACTCGCCCGCGCCCCTGCTGCGCTTCGAGCGCTTCGGCGACATGCGCGGGGAGAAGCTGCTCGATCAGCTCGGCGCCCAGATCCACTTCGAGTGGCGCGTCGCGGGCTACATGCTCGTGGGTGGCCAGGTGAGCCTGCTGGGCAGCGAGCAGGACATCCTCGCCGAGACCGCGGGCCGGCTGGGGGTCCTGGTGCCCTTCGGCGAGTCGCTGGCCTTCTACGGCGTGGGCACGGTCGGGCTGAGCTTCTGGTCGATGCGCGAGGACAACCGCTTCTGCACCGGGGCGGACATCAGCTTTGCCGGGCTCAAGGCCGGCCTGAGCGCGGGGCTGCGCTACAGGCTCCTGAGCTGGCTCACGCTGTCGGCGGAGCTCGCCTGCACGGCGGCCGCCTACAACTCGTCCGAAGAGGAGTACGGTTCCTACTGCAACCCTCCGGACGAGATCCAGCTGCTTCGGGTCTACCTGGGCGTGGGGGCGAGCTTCGAGCTCTGAGCGCCCGGAGTCCAGATCACAGCCCGCCAAGAATCGGGCACCTGTGGAAGGCAGTATCGGGGGAATCCTCTGGAGCCCCAACGGGGCGGTATAGATAGCCCAGGGCGAAGCCCTGGGAATAAAGGCGGACATGAATCGGAAAGCCCTGAAAGGGCGCCATACAGATGCGGGTCGCAGACCTATTCCGCCCCGTCGGGGCTTTCGCGATTGCTCGTCCAGTTTCCCAGGGCTTCGCCGGCAGAGCCGGCTTCGCCCTGGGCTATTGTATCTCGCCCCTTCGGGGCTTCTGTCTAGAAGCAGACCAGAGACTAGAGACTAGAGACTAGAGACGGGCCAGGACCTCCTCGAGGGTGGTCAGGCCCTGGCTGACCTTGCGCACCCCGTCGTGGCGCAGCGGCACCAGGCCCGTCTCGGCGGCGGCCGCGTAGACCTCGGCCGCGCTCGCGCGCGAGATGATCTTCTCCCGCACCCGGTCGTTGGGCACGAAGAGCTCGAACAGGCCCAGATGCCCGATGAAGCCGGTCTGCCCGCACTGGTCGCATCCGCCTGCCCGGAAGAAGGTCAGGTCAGGGCGCTTGACCCCGATCTCGGCGAGCACCGTTTCATCCGGCCGGTAGGCCTGGCGGCAGTTCTCGCACAGCCTGCGCACCAGGCGCTGGCTGAGCACGCCCAGCACGCCCGAGGCCACCAGGAAGCCGGGCAGGCCCATGTCGAGCAGGGAGAGCATGGCGTTGGCCCCGTTGGACGCGTTGATCCTGCCGACGACGATCCGCTTGCCGAAGGCCGCCGAGAGGGCCAGCCTCGCGATCGCGTCGTCGTTCATCTCGCCGATGTAGAGCACGTCCGGCTCCATGTCCACGCTGGCCCGCAGGCCGTCCAGGAAGGAGTAGTCGTGTCGATCCTCGGGCTTGCTCTGGATGATGCCGGGCAGGTCGTAGCGGATCTGGCTCTCCATGCTGGCGACGCTCTTCGACGGGTCGTTCAGCTCCTGCAGGCAGGCGTAGCAGGTCGTCGTCCGGCCCGAGCCGGGCGAGCCCGCGATCAGCAAAAGCCCGTTGGGCCGGTCGAGCAGCTTCTTGAACTCCTGGAGGATGTTCGGGTACATGCCGAGCTGGGAGACGTTGAGGCCCAGGCTCTGGCGATACTGGATCTTGATCAGCGCCTTCTCGCCCACGGGCGTGGGCATGATGATGGCCACCAGCTCCACGTCGCGCTCCTCGAGCTTGACCTTGAAGTAGCCCTTCTGGGCCACGCCGCGCTTGGTGATGTCCATGGCCGCCAGCACCTTGATCCGGTTGACCAGGTTGAGGTGCAGCTTGGGCTCCAGTGAGTCGGCCTCCTCGAGCTGCTTGCCGATCCGGAAGCGGACCCGGGTCTGCTCGGTCATGGCCTCGACGTGGATCTCGCTGGCCCGCTTGGCCAGGGCGGCGGCCACGATCTCGTCGAACTTCTGGATGACCGAGGTGTCCTGGGCCGCCATCTGCTGCTGCCGGGCAGCCTGGGGGTTGTCCCGATCGTCCTTCTGGGTGACGAAGCTGAGCTTCTTGAAGTCGATCATCGCCTGCCTCCGGGTTAGGGCTCCATCCTAGTCCTAAAAACAAGTGCATTGCACTTGTTTTAGGACTTAGTCACTCTCAGGGGGCTTTCGCAAAGCCCCCTCGCTGCTGGAATTCACTTCCAGCAGCTTCACCCCCGAACGACCGCCCTTCGGGCGGCCAGCCCTGAAAACAATCGCGGTCTGTATACATAACCGCGCTTGTTTTGGGCCTCGTGCTGACCCGCGGGCAGATCAACCGGGGATGGCCTGGAAAAACCAATCGGGAACCCGGGGTTGACAGGTCTGAAGGCCTGGCATACCATCCCGGCGAATCCACGGAGGTCGCGAGCGCAGCTCGGATTCATCCTCGAAGGGGCAGGTGCCATGGACGAGAAAGCGGTTCTGCTCATGCTGCTTGTGGTGCTGGCGCTGGGGTGCACGTCTCGCAAGGAGGGCACCTGCGAGAAGGACAGCCAATGCTCCGGGGCCGAGGTCTGCTTCGAGGGCAGCTGCATGAAGGTCAAGGAAGTCGAGGCCATCAAGAAGAAGCGGGTCGAGGACGCCAAGCCCAAGGTCTGCAAGGACGGCGACGGCGACGGGGCCCGCGCGGGAAGCGGCTGCCCCGAGGGCGAGCCGCTCGACTGCGACGACGCGAACGACAAGATGAGCCCGGGCCGGACCGAGGTCTGCGATCGAGTCGACAACGACTGCGACGGCCAGATCAACGAGGATCTCAAGGGCTGCGTGCGGACGCTCTTCGGCGGCGCCACCTGGGGCAGCCAGGCCACCCATCGGCTCGACAACCCCCACGACCTGCTCGTCGATCGCGACGGCACGCTGCTGCTGACCGACGACAACCATCTCTGGCGGGTGCACCTCGATGGCCGGGTCGAGCTCGTGGCGGGCAGTGCGCTCTCGAACTTCGCCGAGGGCCAGGGCGCCGAGGCGCGCTTCTCGCACCCGCTGGGTCTGGCGCTCGCCCCGGATGGCGGATACTACCTGGCCGACTGCAAGAACAACTGCGTGCGCAAGGTGAGCCGCTCGGGCGTGACCAGCACGGTGGCCGGCCTGTGCAGCACGCTCACCAAGAACACCGGCCAGTACATGGACGGCCCGGCCAGCCAGGCGCGCTTCTACTGCCCCTCCGACGTCGCGGTCGCGCCGGACAGCACGCTGGTGGTGGTCGATCGCGGCAACGCCCGCATCCGGCGCATCGCCGTCGACGGCACGGTCACGACCATCGCCGGGGTCGGACCGGTCGAGATCGAGGAGGGCGAGGGGCAGATGGGCTTCAAGGACGGCCCGACCCACGAGGCGCGCTTCAACGATCCGCAGTCCGTGCTGGTGGATCCGGCCGGCATCATCTACGTGTCCGAGTCGTTCAACTGCCGCATCCGGCGCATCGATCTCGCCAAGGGCGAGCACGGCGAGGTGAGCACCCTGGCCGGGGAGTCGAACACCCTGCTCGGCGAGGGCGGCTACGCGGACGGCGTCGGGCCGAAGGCCCAGTTCAGCTACCCGCACGGCATGGTCTTCGACGCCAAGGGCAACCTGCTGGTGGCGGATACGGGCAATGCGGTCATCCGGCAGGTCAGCCCGCAAGGGCGCGTCGCGACGATCTACGGCAAGCCGGGCCAGGCGGAGTATGTCGACGGCCCCGTGTCCCAGGTCCGCTTCAAGACACCGACGGACCTGGCCTGCGGGCCGGATGGAAGTCTCTTTGTGGTGGATGCGGGAGTCAACCGACTGCGGTGGATCGTCCCCTGAGCGCGGACGCACCGCGGGAGCGCGGAGGAGGAAGGCGATGAAGAAGGGATTCCTGGGGGTTTGGGTCTTGCTCGCGGCGGGGTTGTGGCTCGGGGCCTGCACGCAGCTCAAGGAGGGCGAGTGCAAGCGCGACAGCCACTGCGACAGCATGGCCAAGCAGAAGGGCGCGGTCTGGGTCTGCTACAAGGAGCCGGCGGATGCGGAGATCGGCACCTGCATGCCGGCCAAGGACGCCAAGCAGGCCCTGGAGCGCTACAAGAAGAAGCTCAGCGGCAAGTGCGAGGACAAGGACGGCGACGGCGTCAAGGCCGGCGACGCCTGCGATCCGCCCGTCGACTGCAACGACAACGACAAGGCGGTCCATCCCAGGGCGACCGAGATCTGCGACGCCAAGGACAACGACTGCGACGACGTCATCAACGAGGGCCAGAAGCGCTGCGTCGGGACCGTCCTGGGCGGCAAGCGCGATCCGGTCTGCCAGTTCATGACCACCATGACGTCCGGCGTCGAGGTGGCGCCGAACGGCGAGATCTGGGTGAGCGATCAGCACCAGATCTACAAGATCGACTCCAGCGACAAGGCGCACCGCATCGCCGGGAGCAACAAGCCCGGGCACGAGGACAAGAAGGGCAACTTCGCGCGCTTCGACCAGCCGGTTGGCATGGCCATCGCGGCCGACGGCACGGTCTACGTCGCCGAGTGCGAGAACAACTGCGTGCGCAGGCTGTCGGCCGACGGCCAGGTGAGCGTCTGGGCCGGCCTGTGCTCCAACCAGGCCGACAACACCGGTCTGGACAAGGTGGGCAAGTGGGACGAGGCGCGCTTCTGGTGCCCGACCGACGTGGTCTTCGACGAGGACGGCAGCCTGCTGGTCGTCGATCGGCTCAACTCGAAGATCAAGCGGATCACGAAGGACCGCCAGGTCGAGCACGTGGCCGGGCTGGGCGGCAAGGAGACCGAGGAAGGGGTCGAGTTCGGCCACTCGAGCGGGCCGGCCAAGAAGGCCGAGTTCAACGAGCCGGTCTCCATCGCCCGGGGATCCGACGGCAGCTACTACATCGCCGACATGAACAACAACTGCGTCCGCCAGCTCAAGGGCGGGCGGGTGAGCGACTTCGCCGGGGTTTGCGGCAAGGTCGACATCGACGCGGCCAGCTTCGCCGACGGACCGGCGGGCAGCGCCAAGTTCAAGCGGCCCAACGGCATCGCGGTCGGCCGCGACGGCGTCATCTGGGTGGCCGACACCGGCAACCACTGCATCCGGAGGATCGAGGGCGGCAAGGTCAGCACCGCGGCCGGCAAGTGCAAGCAGCAGGGCTACTACGATGGGGCCATCGACGAGGCGCTCTTCAACCAGCCCATCACCATCGACGTGGACAAGGGCGGGGCGCTGTGGGTCGTCGACCTGGGCAACTACCGCGTGCGCCGCGTCTACCCCTGACGTTGGAGGCATGACGGGAGCATCGCGCCTCGGCCCTCGCCTTCGGAGCCTTCTGCCTCCAGCCCTGATATGGAGGGGGGCGCCGCGCGCCCCCCTCGCTGCCCGGCACAGGTCCGGGCGGCTGTACCCCCCGAGGATGGGCGGCCCCAACGGGGCCTTCCAAGCGTGTAAGCCCCCTTTGAAGGGGGCTTCCGAATACCTCGCCCTCTGGGCGAGGTTGATTAGTACGAGAGAATACCACGGCCTTTGGCCGTGTGACCCAAAGAGGTTCGACCGATCCGTGGTGAAGACAGTGGGTGGGACCAAGATGTT
>JAFGRB010000412.1 GCA_016935365.1 Deltaproteobacteria bacterium | reverse complement strand
TACACGCCCCCCTCCCTCGGCCTTCGGCCGGTCCCTCCCGCCAGGGGAGGGACGGATAACACTTTGTGCATCTTGGAAAATCCACCTCCCCCTATGACGGGGGAGGTCGGGCGAAGCCCGGGTGGGGGTGAAAACGCAACAGCGCGGATGCCTCGATATCGAGCAATCCGCGTTGTTCGCAAATGCGCTTGCTGTGTGGGTTTGCGCAAGTCAGGAAAAGATAATACCCCTTGATTTGGCCGTGAAATGAAATGCAACGCAATCACGATGATTGACCAAGCTACTCCTGGCGTCGGTCGGCGCGACCGGCTTGACGCCGCGGGGCGGGCAGGAGTAGAGTCCGCGGTCGAATCCACGCGGCGTGCTGTCCGGCACTGCCCGTGGAGAGCCCGGCCGGTACGTCGGCCGGACAGACGGCGAGGAGGTTCGTCGCGGTCGGGGCACTCTTGAAGCGCTGACACGGATACATGCCGGGAGGGGTAGGATGCGGCGAAGTGCTTTCTTTCGCCGGTGGTTCGGAGTGCGTGCAACGATCTTGCCGGCACGGACCGGCGCGGAGGAACCATGTTACGATATCGCGGCTGGAAGCTCTCGGTGCTCATCTTCTCATGCGCTCTGCTCTGCACGGGCTGCGGGGACGGCGAGCACCACACAAGCGACGGAGGACTAGCCTGTCCCGAGCCCACCGAGGGACCGACGACCCACGATCAGGACGTGAGCTCGAATGAGGTCTGGACCGCGACCGGCTCGCCCCACCGGGTCGACCGGAGCATCTCCATCGAGGCCGAGCTGACTATCGAACCCTGCTCGGTGGTGGAGCTGGCTCCGGGCGTCTCCCTGACCGTATCGGAGGGCGGAAGGCTGCTGGCCGAGGGCGAGGAGACGAGGCCCATCCAGTTCACCGGACAGCAGTCCGAGCCCTGGGGCAACCTGCACGTGGAGGCGCCGGGAACGGCCTCGCTGGCATACGTGTCCTTCGAGGGCGGAGGCCCCGACGAGATCACATATGGCGGCGCCACCCTGGTCGTCTCGGACTCCGGGGAGCGGCCCGGAGCACGGCCCTTGCGCGCGGAGCAGGTCCGCGTGTCGGGCTCCGGGGGTCTGGGCATCCTGTGCCGGGGTCTGGCCGGCTTCGATCCGGAGTCGTCGGATCTCACGGTCACCGGATCCGGATCTGAGATGACCGAGCATCCATACCCCGTCCTCATCTCAGCGGAGGCCGCGGGCTCGGTGCCGTCCGGGACATACACGGGCAACGCGATGGACGCCATTGCCGTGGATGGCCAGGACGAGGTGCAGATCGACACGACGTGGACAGACCGAGGCGTGCCCTACCGGCTGCTCTCGTCCGTCTTCGTCAACGGCGGTGGCAACCTCACGGTCGGGGAGGGCGTCGAGATGGCGCTCGATCCTGGGGTGTCCATCAAGGTCGATGGGGCGGGCGAGGGGAGCCTGAGCCTCATCGGCGCCGCTTCGTCTCCTGTCATCTTGCGGCGCGCGGAACCGGACATCGCCTGGGGGGCTCTGTGGGTGGACGAGGGCAGCACCATGATCCTGCGCTACGTGGATCTCGAGGGCGGAGGCGCCGACTACGGGTGCACGATAGTGGCCGACGGAGCCAGCGAGCTGCCCCTGGATCCGATGATCGAGGTCGAGTCCGTCACGCTGACCGGATCGGTCGGATACGGAATGTGCCTATATGGCGGGGCCTCGTTTTCCCCGGGCTCGGCCGAGCTCGTCATCACGGGCAGCGGCGCCGACAGCGCCGACGAGCGGCATCCGCTGCTCATCGGCGCGCCTGCGATCCTGTCTATTCCCGATGGCGACTACACGGGCAATGCGCGAGACGCGATCCTGGTGGACGAGTACCTGGGCATCGCCACCGATCTGGAGGTGGAGACCCGCGGCGTGCCCTACGACATCGGCGTGCGCGGCGACTCGTTGATCGTGGACGGCGCCACGCTGACCCTTCAGGCGGGTGTGGTCCTGCGCTTCGAGGGCGACGGGCTGAACGTCGAGACCAGCGGCCGCCTGGTGGTCATGGGGACGGCCGAAGAGCCCGTCGTGCTCACCTCGTCGGCCGAGACACCGGCCGCGGGTGACTGGATCGGCGTCTACCTGTGGGGCCCGTGGGACGCCGAGCACGTGGTGCAGCACGCGCAGATCGAATACGCGGGTGCGGATTCCTCCTGCATCGGGTACTCCTGCCACTCCGACGATGCCGCGCTGATGATTCTGTCAAACGAGGATGGCTGGATGCCTGACTCGGCGTTCGTCGCCGACAGCCTGATCCGGCACTCCGCGGCCCACGGCATCGACCGCGGCTGGACCTCGGATGCGGCACCGCTGGAC
The DNA here is from genome assembly GCA_016935365.1 of Deltaproteobacteria bacterium. GTDB lineage: Bacteria > Myxococcota > B64-G9 > B64-G9 > B64-G9 > JAFGRB01. The sequence continues at coordinate 9,981 of JAFGRB010000412.1, read as the reverse complement.
TTCACGGTCTCGAACACGTTCCAGGACGTGGCCGGCTGCGCTCAGACCACGCCGATGTCCGAGAGCCAAGACTGCCCTGTGAACCCGCCCTGCGAGTAGACGGCCTCGATCGATCCGAGATCCTGGCCATCGACCGGCCTGTCTTGATAGCATAGGCCCCGGCTCGGGTGCACCCATGGACGCGAAGCGCGTGCTCATTCTCGGCGTCGGCAACCTGCTCCTCGCGGACGAGGGCGTGGGGGTGCACGCATTGCGGGCGCTCCGGGCCTGCGCGCTTCCGGCCGGGGTCGAGCTGGTCGACGCCGGCACGAACGCGCTCGACTTCCTCGACGAGATGCTCGCGGCCGAGCGGATCGTGATCGTCGACGCCCTGCGCGCGGACGGGTCGCCCGGGACCATCTACCGGGTCTCGCCCGACGAGCTGTCGGCGGATCCGGATCGGCCGCTGTCGGTACACCAAGTGGGGGTCCTGGAGGCCTTGGGCATGGCGAGGCAGCTCGGAGCGAGGGCGGAGGTGACGATCATCGGCGTGGAGCCGGAGACGATCGACTGGGGCATGGAGCTGAGCCCGGCGATCGCGGCCCGCTTGGCCCAGGTGCTCGACGCGCTGCGGGCGGAGGTGGCGAGATGAAGATCGCCGTCGTCGGCCCGGGCGCGCTCGGGACGCTCTTCGCCGCCTACCTGACCGAGGGCGGGCTGGACGTGCTGCTGGTCGATCACCGCCCCGAGCGGGCGAGGAGGCTCGACGACGCGGGCATCCGCGTCCAGGGCCTGCGGGGCGAGCGCCACGTACCCGTGCGGGTCACGGCCGAAAGCGGGGCCGCAGGCCCGGTCGACCTGCTGATCCTGTGCGTCAAGGCCTTCCAGACCGAGGGCGCGCTCCGCGCCCACGCCGCGCTCGCCTCCGGGTCGACCGTCGCCTGGACGGTGCAGAACGGGCTCGGCAACACCGACGCCATGGCCCGGGTGCTCCCGGCGAGCCAGGTCGTGGGCGGCTCGACCACCATGGGCGCCAACCTGCTCGAGCCGGGCGTGGTCCACCACGCGGGCGAGGGCGACACCTGGGTGGGCGAGCTCGAGGGCGGCTCGAGCGAGCGGGTCGAGCGCATCGCGTCCGCGCTCAGCGCGGCCGGCATCGCGGTCCAGGTGGCCGCCGAGATCCGGAAGGTCATCTGGACCAAGCTGCTCGTCAACGTGGGCATCAACGCCCTGACCGCCATCCTGCGGGTGCGAAACGGCCGGCTGGTCGAGATCGAGCCGGCCCGGCGGCTGATGGAGGCGGCCGTGCGCGAGGCGGTCGCGCTCGCGGCCGGGCAGGGGCTCGACTTCGACGCCGACGCGGTCCAGGCCCGGGTCGAGCAGGTCGCGAAGCTCACCGCCCAGAACCGCTCCAGCATGCTGGCCGACATGCTCGCCGGCCGGCCGACCGAGATCGACTACATCAACGGCGCCATCGCGCGGCTGGGCGAGGCGCCCGTCAACCGGAGCCTGTGCGAGCTGGTCCAGGCCGCCGGCGCCTCGGCCGGCTTCCGCGAGGGTTGAGGAAAGAATGAGCTTGGCAAGCCCGGGTCCGAAGCCGGCTTCGCCCTGGGAATCAAGGCGGACATGGATCGGAGATTCGATCAGGTCTTGCGCAGATAGATCCGGTGGTGGAGCAGGTCGATGTGATCGATCCGGGCCTCGAGCTCCCTGGTCTCGCCCAAAATGCTGGTCAGGACGATCTTGCCCGGCTCGGGCTTGAGCAGGACCACGTCCTCGAGCAGCAGCTCCTCTTTGTCGTCGTCGGTGAGCATGAAGGCGTTCGATTCGCACATGGCTGAGCCTCCCGTATGCGGCCATGCTGGCAGCCGTGCGCGCGTTTGTCAATCCGGCCGATGCCGGTACAGATTACTTCTTGTCGCCCATCTCCTGCTCGTCTATACTGTGCGCCTTGCTGTAAGGCGACGGCAAGATCGAAAAGTCGGTACCACTTGCAACGAGGGCATGGATCCATGTCAGCGGAAGAGACTGCTCGTTTCGAGCCCCGCATCGTCGCGTTCTGCTGCAACTGGTGCAGCTACGCCGGGGCCGATCTGGCCGGGGGCATGCGGCTGAAGTACCGGCCCAACCTGGTGCCGATCCGGGTGATGTGCTCGGCGCGGGTGGCGCCGCAGTTCATCATCCGGGCCTTCCAGGAGGGCGCCGACGGCGTGCTGGTGGCCGGCTGCCACATCGGCGACTGCCACTACGTCAAGGGCAACTTCATCACCGCCAAGCGGGTGGCCATCCTGCGGCGGCTGATCGAGTTCATGGGCATCCCGAGAGAGCGGCTGCGCCTGGAGTGGATCGCCGCCTCCGAGGGCGACAAGTACGCCCGGGTGGCCGACGCCTTCACCGAGGAGATCCGCGCCCTCGGGCCCTCGCCGATCAAGGACATCCGCTTTGGCGAACGGAGCCGCTCATGCGCGAGCTGCTGAAGACCAGGGTCGCCGAGATGCTGCGCGAGGGCCGCGTCGACGGCGTCGTCGGGCTGATCGAGTCGCACGGCGAGCCGCTGCCCTACCTCTTCACCGCGGACGACACGGCCGCGCTCGAGCGGATCTCCACCGGCGAGCTGCAGGGCCGGCTGGCCGAGCTCATCCCGGGCGTGGTCCGCTACCCGCTCGGCAAGATCCTGACCGCCGTCGCCCGCAAGCACCCCGACAAGCGCTTCGGCGTCATGTGCCGGGCCTGCGACGAGCGGGTCGTGTTCGGGCTCTTCCAGAACCTGCAGCTCGACCCGGACAAGGTCGAGATCCTCGGCCTGCCTTGCAAGGAGGAGCTGGCCCGCGCGTGCAGCTGCCCCGCGCCCGCGCCGAGGAGCGCGATCGTCGATCAGCCGAGCCGCGAGGCCTGGGACCGGGCCGACCTGGAGCGGATCGACGCCATGGCTCTCGACGAGCGCTTCGCGTTCTGGGTCGAGGAGCTCGGCCGCTGCATCAAGTGCTACGGCTGCCGCAACGCCTGCCCGGTCTGCTTCTGCGACGTCTGCACGCTGCAGGACGACGGCCTGGTCAAGAAAGGCGAGATCCCGGCCGAGCTGCCGGCCTTCCAGCTCACCCGGGCCTGGCACATGGTCGGCCGCTGCGTCGACTGCGGGCTGTGCCAGGAGGCCTGCCCGATGGACATCCCGATCCGGACGATCTACCGCAAGGTGCGCTCGATCGTCGGCGAGCTCTTCGACTACTTCCCCGGCGAGAGAGACGGGGGCAAGTCGCCGCTCGAGCAGCTGGGCGACGGCTCCTTCCCGATCCAGTAGGGAGGCGTGATCCCAATGCGCTACGAGACGATACCCACGACGTGCAGCTACTGCGGCTGCGGCTGCGAGGTGCTGCTGCAGGTGCTGGACGGCGAGCTCATCGGGGTGCTGCCGAGCAAGGCGAGCCCGATCAACGAGGGCAGCCTGTGCATCAAGGGCTGGAACCTGCACGAGTTCGTCGTCTCCGAGCGCCGGCTGCGCAAGCCCATGCTCCGCAAGGGCGGCTCTCTCGTCGAGACGAGCTGGGAGGAGGCCCTCGACGAGGTGGCCGGCCGGCTTGCGAAGATCAAGTCCGAGAGCGGGCCCGACAGCATCGCCGCGCTGAGCTCGGCCAAGTGCACCAACGAGGAGAACTACCTCATGCAGCGCTTCGTCCGGGCGGCCATCGGCACGAACAACGTCGATCACTGCGCCCGGCTCTGACACTCCTCCACGGTTGCCGGTCTGGCAGCCTCATTCGGAAGCGGCGCGATGACCAACTCGATCGCCGAGCTCGAGGACGCGGCCTGCATCTTCATCATCGGCTCCAACACGACCGAGGCCCACCCCCTGGTGGCCAACCGGATCCTCCGGGCCAAGCAGAAGGGCGCCAAGCTGATCGTGGCCGATCCCCGCAAGATCCACATCGCCGAGTTCGCCGACATCCACCTGAGCCACAGGCTGGGCTCCGACGTGGCGTTGATCAACGGCATCATGCACGTGATCCTCGCCGAGGGCTGGGAGGCGAAGGACTACATCGCGTCCCGCACCGAAGGCTTCGAGGCGCTCGAGCGCGTCGTGCGCGGCTACACGCCGGAGAAGGTATCCGGGATCACCGGCGTGCCGGCCGAACAGATCCGCGCCGTGGCCGAGGCCTACGCCCGCTCCGCCTCCTCGTCGATCGTCTACGCCATGGGCATCACCCAGCACACCACCGGCGTGGACAACGTCAAGTCGCTGGCCAACCTGGCCATGCTCTGCGGCCGGATCGGGGTCGAGTGCGGCGGGGTCAACCCGCTGCGCGGCCAGAACAACGTCCAGGGCGCCTGCGACATGGGGGCGCTGCCCAACGTCTTGCCCGGCTACCAGAAGGTCACGGACGAGGCCGCCCGCAAGAAGTTCGAGCAGGCCTGGGGCGTCGCGCTGCCGTCCGAGGTGGGCTTGACGGTCATGAAGATGATGAACGGCCTGCACGCGGGCAGTGTCCGGGCGCTGTACGTGATGGGCGAGAACCCGGCCATGAGCGATCCCAACTCCCACCACGTGCGCGAGGCGCTGAGCCGGGCCGAGCTGCTGGTCGTCCAGGACATCACCTTGACCGAGACGACCGAGTACGCCCACGCGGTCCTGCCGGGCGTGTCCTTCGCCGAGAAGGACGGCACCTTCACCAACACCGAGCGAAGAGTCCAGCGGGTGCGCAAGGGCATCGAGCCGGTCGGCGATTCGCGCGAGGACGGCTGGATCCTGTGCGAGCTGTCCAGGCGACTGGGCCATGCCATGGAGCTCGAGCCCGCCTCCGAGCTCATGGACGAGATCGCGGGCCTGACGCCGAGCTACGGCGGGATGCGCTACGACCGCCTGGAGGCCTTCGGGCTCCAGTGGCCTTGCCCGGACGCGGAGCACCCCGGCACCAAGTACCTGCACAAGGACAAGTTCGCCCGGGGGCGGGGGCTCTTCCACGCCATCGAGTACCAGCCGCCCGCCGAGGCCTGCGACGACGAGTACCCGATGCAGCTGACCACCGGCCGCAGCTTCGTGCACTTCCACACCGGCACGATGACCCGGCGCTCGCCCAGCCTGGACGAGGAGCAGAAGGACCCCTTCGTCCAGATGCACCCGGAGGACGCCGAGGCGCACGGCATCTCGCCGCCCGGGCAGGTCAAGGTGATCACCCGGCGGGGATCGATAAGCCTCGAGGCGAAGCTCTCGGCGCGGATCCCGAAGGGCATGCTGTTCATTCCCTTTCACTTCGCCGAGGCGGCGGCCAACCTGTTGACCATCGACGCGCTGGACCCGATCGCCGGGATACCGGAGTACAAGGTCTGCGCTGCGAGAGTAGAACGTGAGTGAGCTAGCCGCGGTGTTGCGTTTACACCCCCACCCGGGCTTCGCCCGACCTCCCCCGTCAAGGGGGAGGTGGATTTCTCATCCGTCCCTCCCCCGGTGGGAGGGACCGGCCGAAGGCCGAGGGAGGGGGCGCGTGGCTTCGTATCTTTTTGTAGCTGCGAGCCATTTCCCGCGGGTAACCGAATGAAAGGAAGACCAATGGCACGGATCGGCGTCTTCGTCTGCCACTGCGGAACCAACATCGCTTCCGTGGTGGACGTGGAGAGAGTCGTGGCCGCGGCGCGCGAGCTGCCCGGGGTGGCCCATGCCCAGGACCTGCGCTACAGCTGCTCGGCGATCGGCCAGGGAGAGATCTCGGCCGCCATCGCCGAGCACGGGCTCGACACCGTCGTGGTGGCCGCTTGCTCGCCGAGGATGCACGAGCAGACCTTCATGAAGTGCGTCGAGGCGGCGGGCGTCAACGCCTACCGCCTCGAGATGGCCAACATCCGCGAGCAGTGCAGCTGGGTGCACAGCGATCGCGCGCTGGCCACATCCAAGGCCGTCTCGCTGGTCCGGATGGCCGTCGCCAAGGCGGGCCGCCTGATCGGGCTGGAGACCTCGAAGTCCGCGGTCACCAAGCACGCCCTGGTCATCGGCGGCGGGATCGCCGGCATCCAGGCCGCGCTGGGCATCAGCAAGGCGGGCTACGACGTGACGCTGGTGGAGCGGAGCCCCAGCATCGGCGGGCGCATGGCGCAGCTGGAGAAGACGTTTCCGACGCTCGACTGCAGTGCGTGAATACTCACCCCGCGGATGACGGAGTCATCCCAAGACCCCCGCATCAGGCTCCTGACCTACTCCGAGGTCGAGGAGGTCAGGGGCTATGTGGGCAACTTCGACGTGACGATCCGCAAGAAGGCCCGCTTCGTCGACCTGGACAAGTGCACCGGCTGCGGCGAGTGCACCCAGAAGTGCCCCAAGAAAGTCCCCAGCGAGTTCGACATGGGCCTCGGCAAGCGCAAGGCGATCTACACGCCCTTCGGCCAGGCCGTGCCCAACGTGCCGGTCATCGACAAGGACAACTGCCTGTACTTCAAGAAAGGCCGCTGCAAGCTGTGCGTGGAGGCCTGCGGCCCCGGGGCGATCAAGCTCGACGACGAGGACGAGCTCATCACCGAGAAGTTCGGCGCCATCGTGGTGGCGACCGGCTTCCAGCAGTTCGACTGGACGCGCTACGGCGAGTACGGCGGCGGCAAGATCAAAAACATCGTCACCGGCCTGCACATGGAGCGCATGCTGGAGACGACCGGCCCGACCGCCGGGAAGGTCGTCCGGCCGTCGGACGGCAAGCTGGCCCGGGACGTCGTCTTCGTGCAGTGCGTCGGCTCGCGGGACGAGAAGAGCGGCATGCCCTACTGCTCGCGGGTCTGCTGCATGTACACCGCCAAGCACGCCCTGCTGCTCAAGGAGCATCAGCCCGAGAGCCAGGCGTACATCTTCTACATCGACGTGCGCGCGCCCGGGAAGAACTACGAGGAGTTCTACCAGAAGGTCCAGCGGGACTTCGGGGCCATCTACATCCGCGGCCGCCCGTCGCGGATCTACGAGCGGGGCGAGCGGCTGGTCGTCCGGGGCGCGGACACCCTGACCGGTAGGCCGGTGGAAGTCGAGGCCGACCTGGTCGTGCTGGCCTCGGCCATGGTGCCGAACGCGGACGCGGTCGAGCTGGCCAAGAAGCTCAACATCCCCCACGACCAGTACGGCTTCTTCACCGAGGTGCACCCCAAGCTGCAGCCGGTCGACAGCGTCACCCGGGGCGTGTTCCTGACCGGGGCCTGCCAGTTCCCCAGGGACATCCCGGACACGGTGGCCATGAGCGGGGCCGCGGCCGTGGGGGTGTGCAGCATCTTCTCGCAGGACGAGCTGACCATCGAGCCGCGCATCGCGCGCGTGGACGAGCAGCGCTGCACGGGCTGCCTGAGCTGTGTCGAGGTCTGCCCCTTCGGGGCCATCGAGACGCGCGAGCGGGACGGGCGCACGATCGCGTCCATCCAGGAGAGCCTGTGCGCCGGCTGCGGCAACTGCGCCTCGACCTGCCGGCAGCGGGCGATCGACGTCCAGGGCTTCAAGGACGAGCAGATCCTGGCCCAGATCAAGGCGGCCTTCGCCTGAGGGGAAAGCGATGACAGAGCACGAAAGCACGGCCGAGCAGGAGCGCAACCCGCACGCGCTGCGCGAGCGCATCCTGGCGCTGTCGGGCGAGGACGTGGGCCGCTGCATCCAGTGCGGCAAGTGCACCGCCGGCTGCCCGGTGGCGCCGGACGTGCAGCCCACGCCCAACCAGGTCATGCAGCTCATCCGGATGAACGACCTCGAGACCCTGATGGGCGCCTCGATGTTCTGGTACTGCTCGTCCTGCCAGACCTGCACGGCCAGATGTCCGATGGAGATCGACATCGAGGCGGTCATGAACACCTTGCGCCGGCTGGTGCTCGAGGCCGGGGGCGAGCCGGCCGAGAAGGACGTGGCCACCCTGAACAAGGTCTTCCTGCGCTCGCTCCGCGCGCACGGGCGGATCTTCGAGTTCGGGGTGGTGATGAACCGCAACCTGCGCACCGGCAAGCCGCTGCGCGACGCGATGCTGGGCCCGGCCATGTTCGGCAAGGGCAAGCTGGGCCTGCGGCCGCACAACGTCCGCCAGCGCAAGAAGATCAAGCGGATCATCGAGAAGGCCAGGCGCTTCGAGCGAGTCGAGCCGGGTCCGCCCGACGCGCCGGGCGAGTGAGGGAGGGAAGCTCATGGCATACGGCTACTTCCCGGGCTGCTCGCTGAAGTCCAGCGCCAAGGAGTACGACCTGACCGTGCGCGCCATGGCCGAGCGCTTCGGCGTGCAGCTCGAGGAGATCGGGAACTGGAACTGCTGCGGCTCGACGCCGGCTTACGCGGTCTCGGGCGAGATCTCGCTCGCGCTGCCCTGGAACAACCTGGCCCAGGCCGAGGCGCAGGGGCTCGACAAGGTGCTCTCGCCCTGCCCGGCCTGCCACAGCCACATGAGCGAGAGCCACGCCGTGGCCTCGGGCGATCGCCGGCTGGCCGCGCGGCTCGACGAGCTGTGCGAGACGAGCTACGGGGGCAAGCTCGAGCTCTTCCACCTGCTCGACTTCCTGCACCAGGAGATAGGGCTGGATGCGATCCGCGCCAAGGTCACTCACCCCCTGGCCGGCATGCGGGCCGCGTGCTACTACGGCTGCCTGACCCGGATGCACGCGCTGCACGTCGACGACGTCGAGCTGCCCGTCAAGATGGAGCAGGTCGTCGAGGCCTGCGGCGGCCAGGCCGTGGACTACTCCCACCGCACCGAGTGCTGCGGCGGCTCGCTGGTGCTGAGCAAGATCGACACCGCCCTCAGGCTGTCGAACGAGATCCTGGAGGCCGCCGGGCGCGCCGGGGCCAACTGCGCAGTCGTGGTCTGCCCGGTCTGCCACGGCAACCTGGACATGCGCCAGAAGGCGATCGAGAAGAAGTACAAGAAGCGCCACCGCCTGCCGGTGCTCTACCTGAGCCAGGTCGTGCTGCTCTCGCAGGGCGTCGGCGCCAAGGCGCTCGGCTTCAAGAAGCACTTCGTCAAGCCGGGAGCGCTGCTCGAGACGGTCTACACGCCGATCGAGGAGCCCAAGAAGAAGAAGAAGAAGAAGCCCGCCGCCGGCGCCTGAGCGCGCGCCGGGTTCTCCTCTATCGCCCCACCGCGATGCCTGTACGAAGAGGCGTGCGGGCGCGGATGAACCGCGCCCCTACAAAGAACGGCGCGCATTCGCACGTCCCATGCCGACCTCTTCAGAATACCGAGATCCGGCGTAGTGGCGGGCTTTACGCCCGCCCGCAGACGCGAAGGAGCGCCCGGGCGAGCTTGCCCGCCGTCATATGGGGTGGTGCTCGGGGGTCGAGTGCTGGTATGATCGAGACCAGGCGGTAGGGGTACGATGATCAGGTGCGCGCTGGCGTTGCTCGTCGTTGCGATGTGCTCGTCGCAGGTTGACTGCAGTGGCAGCAGCAGCTTCGATGAGGGTGGAGATGGGGGGCATTTCGATGATGTAGAGGGTCGGCGGGATGACGATGGGGGATTGTCTGTGGATGGCGATGGGGTCGGCGAGGACGGCGGCGATTTCTCGGGTGAGGATGGAGCAGATGGAGGAGATGCAGACAGGTCCATCTTCGAGGAGATCTGGAGAGCGGACAGGCTGAGCGGTCAGAATGTTCTCCCGGCTGCGGTTGATGATCAAAACAACGTATACGTTGTTGCCGGTGATTGTGATCTTGGAGTTTGTCCGTATACGCTTTATAGAATCGATCCGCATGGAAATATCGTCTGGTCGTTGGAGACTGGAGGACCATGTATCCCTCTGATAGACTCCGAGGGAAGGATTGTTATTTCGATTATGTCAGGTGACAAATTTATGTCTGTTGATAGAGAAGGAGAGGTGGTATGCGAGGTCGAGATAGATAGAGAAGGTGACTGGCCATTCTATTTTGCTGGACAGGCGTTGGGAATTGACGGAAGCGTGTTTGTCGCTTGGGGCCCGAAGATATTGGGCTATATCCGACATTGCCAACAGGCATAGACGCATCAAAGGCCCTTGTTATATGGCGCATGGCTCCACCTACAATGTGCGAAATCT
>JAFGRB010000411.1 GCA_016935365.1 Deltaproteobacteria bacterium | reverse complement strand
TACACGCCCCCCTCCCTCGGCCTTCGGCCGGTCCCTCCCGCCAGGGGAGGGACGGATAACACTTTGTGCATCTTGGAAAATCCACCTTCCTTGACGGGGGAGGTCGGGCGAAGCCCGGGTGGGGGTGAAAACGCAACAGCGCGGATGCCTCAAGCTCTACGGGAGCTTGACGCTCCCCGGGGGGCCACCCTACGATTGGGCGCAGAAGAGGAGAAGCGATGACGAGACGAATCGCGGTCCAGTCCCTGATCGCCGCTCTGCTGCTCGTGGGTTGCAGCGACGACTTCCCGGACGAGTTCGACGCCGTCCCGGCCAGCGCTGAGGTGGTGGCCAGCGTGGACGCGAGGTCGGCATACGAGCTGCTGCGCCAGACAGCCATCGCGGCTGCGCCGGACGGCGTGAAGGACAAGGCGCCCGCGCTCGACGCCGTGCTCTCGCAGGCGATGGACATCGCTGGTCTGGACCTGCGCAAGCTGGATCATCTGCTGCTCTTCGGCGATCCGGACGCCCCCTCGCGGGGTGTCGCGATCGCGCTCGGGCTCGCCGCACACGGCCTGAAGGGAAAGCCGGCCGGAGAGCATCTCGGCGTGCCGATCTTCGAGCTGGTCGGCTTCACCTACGCGGTCGTGCCCGGCCTGGGCGTGGTCCTGGCCCCTGGAAAGCCCGCCCTCACCGAGTGCATCGATGCCTGGAAAGGCAAGGCGAAGCGGCTCGTCGACACCGAGCGCGGCAAGGTGCTGGCCAGGCTGCTCGGAGTGGAGAGGGACCTGGATCTCGTCCGCATCTACGCCCTGACCGACAAGCTGCCCGGCAGCGGCATGCTGCCGATGAAGATCCAGGGGGGGGCGCTGCTCTTCCACGCAGAGCGAGGCGCGGCGGGGGTGCTGGTGAGCGACGAGAAGGGGGCGAAGGAGCTCGCGGTCTGGGCCAGGCGGGGCATCTCCTCGCTGCAGATGCTGACCGCCTTCGGGGCCAGCGACGTGCTCGGCCCCAAGAGCCCCATCCCGGTCGACAAGGACACCGAGCAGCACGTGCTCAAGCTCATATCCCGGGTCGAGACCCGCCAGGACCGCGAGAAGGTCGTCGTGCTCTGCCGGGCCGAGATGAAGCAGCTCGTGGCAGGGGCTGCGCGCGCGGGGCTCGAGCAGCTACAGGTCGAGATGCAGCCGGATCGCCCGCCGCCTCCCATCGCACCCATGCCGCAAAGCGCCCCGTCGAGCCCATGAGACCGTGGAGCGCAGTCGCGATCGGCATGCTGATGCCGAGCCTGCTGGCCGGCTGCGCCTCCGTGCTGCCGCAGCCGGCCAGCGTGTCCGCGCTGGACAAGGCGCGCGCGCGCACGCATCGAGATCGGGCGGTCGATCTCCTGGTGGAGAAGGGCGAGGTCAAGCCAGGCGCCCGCGCGCTGGACCGGGCCCTGGATCACGATCCGACCGATCTCGCCGCACGTCTGTGGGCCGCCTGGGCCGCGGACATCGCAGGCCAGCCGGAGCGCGAGTTCGATCACCTTCTCCAGGCGGCCGCCCTGCCCCACCCGGTGGCCGAGATCGCCATCTGGGAGGCCTACCGCAGCTTCCACTCCCTGGGACAGGCGCACCGCCTGGCCCGCGTGCTCGAGCAGGTCTGCGCCCGGGATCGCACGCCCGCGCTCGTGCGCGCCCGCGCCCGGCATTTCCTCGGCCAGACCCTGCGCTACACGAGAGAGCTCGAGGGATCGCAGCGCGCCTTCGAAAAGCTCGGGATGCTTCGGGAATGGATGCTGATCGGCCCGTTCGACAACGACCAGAATGCGGGCTTCGAGCGGGCCTATCCGCCCGAGATCGAGAAGCTCGACTACGGCCGGGCCTACCCCGGCAAGCTCCGGCCGGTGGCCTGGCGAAGGGTGGAGCACCTCGACTACGACGGCCGGGTCAACCTGGAGGCGCTCCTGGATCCGCCCGAGTGGGCAGCGGCCTATCTCGTCACCCACCTCCACAGCCCGAAGCCGCGCGAGCTGGCGTTCCGCCTGGCGGCCTATCGGGGCATCAAGCTCTGGCTCAACGGCCGGCTTCTGCTATCCGACGATCGCGCCCATCAGCCGGCGCTCGATCAGCACGCCGTGGGCGGCCGCCTGGAGGCGGGCTGGAACCGGCTGCTCGTCAAGGTCTGCCAGCGCAGCGGCCGCTGGCAGCTCCGGTTGCGCCTGACCGATCCCGACGGCGCGCCCATCGAGGGCCTGCGGGTCGAGACGCACAAGCACCCGCTGCCGGAGATATCGAGCCCGGATCCGGCAGCGGCGCCCCTGATCTTTCTCGACCGGCTCGCCGGGCTGGAGGGCGAGGGGCAGGCCGTGCTGGCGGCCGCCCTGCGGGTGCGCTGGAAGCAGCTCAACGGCTTCTACAGCGAGGCGGCCAACGCAGCCGACGAGCTGGCGGAGGCGCATCCGCGCTGTCCCCTTTTCTGGCAGCTGGCGGCCCGGGTCCACTTCCGCTCGGGGCATCAGGGCATGGCGCTCAAGGCGCTCCGCCGAGCCGAGAGCCTGGACGCCGCCCTGGCCGGTCCGGTCTTGCTGCGAGCCGAGCACGAGATGGACGCCAGGCGGTACGAGAGGGCGATGCGCATCCTGGAGCCCTTCGCGCATGGGCCGCAGGCCAGCCGCGCGGCCAGGCTGCTCTGGGCCTCGCTGCTGAACCAGCGCGGCTGGCAGATCGACGCGCTGCAGGCCGCCCAGGCGCTCGCGCGCGAGCAGCCCGACCGCGCCTGGATCCAGAAGCTCCTCAGCGACCTGCACCGCAAGATGGATCATCCGCTGCTCGCCATGCGGGCGTACGAGCGGGCGCTCCGCCTTCGGGCCGACGACGCCGATACGTACAACAAGCTCGTCGATCGGCTCGTCGAGCGAGGCCAGTTCGACGACGCCCTGCGGCTGCTGCGAGCCAAGCGGCGGCTGTGGCCCGTGAACGTATCGACCGGCCTGCGCGAGGCCCGGGTGCTGATGGCGGCCGGTCGGTACGACGCGGCGCTCGAGATCATCGACCGGGTCGAGCGGATCGCGCCGCAGCACTGGTACGTCTTCCGGCTGCGCGGCGATGTGCACCTGCGCGAGGGCCGCAGGACGCAGGCCCTGACCGCTTATCGCCGAGCGCTCGAGCTCAAGCCCGAGAACGCCTCGCTGCGCGATTACCTGGATCACCTGACCGGAAGGCGCGACGAGATCTTCGAGCGCTTCGAGCGGACGGAGCCTGAAATCGAGTCTCTTCTCGCCTGGAAGCCGAGCGGGAAGCACCGGGACGCGGATGCGGTCTTCGTGCTCGATGATCACGTGAGCCACGTCTTTGCGGATGGCTCGTCGACCCACCGCGTCCGGCAGATCTACCTGGTGCGCAACGAGAAGGGCCAGCGTCGGCTCAACCACTTCGCCGTGCCGTCGAGCTCCTCTTTCCGGCTGGAGATCGCAGAGACCATCCAGCCCGACGGCAGCCGGCAGGAGGCCACCTCCATCCGCAAGGGCGTCATCCACTTCCCGTCGCTGCAGCCCGGTTCGGTGCTCCACGTGGCCTACCGCTACGACTCTCGATCGAGCTCCTGGATGGAGGATCACTTCGCCATGAGCTTCGTCTTCCAGGGGCGCTTCCCGGTCGTGGAGAGCCGCTGGGTCCTGGCCCTGCCCCGCGGCAAGGCGCTCCGCTTCCACACCTGCGGCCAGGGCGTCGCGCGCGAGGAGCAGGAGATCGGCCCCGATCGGGTGATCACCTGGACCGCGCGCCGCATGCCCCAGCTCCACTCCGAGCCCTGGCGGCCGCCGCTGCGAGACATCCAGGCGAGCGTCCACGTTTCCACGGTCGAGTCCTGGGACATGCTGGCCGACTGGCAGAGCTCGCTGATCCAGGACCAGTTCGAGATCGATGCGGCCATCCGCAAGAAGACGCGCGAGCTCGTCCAGCCCGACATGACGACCAAGCAGAAGATCGAGGCCGTCTACCGCTTCGTGGCGAGCGAGATCCGCTACCTCGATAACGACGTGGGCATCTTCGGCAAGAAGCCCGACAAGGCGGTCAACGTCTTCGAGAACCGCTATGGAGACTGCAAGGACAAGGCCACGCTGATGATCGCCATGTTGCGCGAGCTCGGCATCCTGGCCCACTACGCCGCCATCCGGACGCGGAGCGCGGGGAGGGTGTTCTGGGAGGTGCCCAGCGCCCAGACCGACCACATCATCACCTTCATCCCGAAGCAGGCCGGGATCGATCGCGATCTCTTCGTCGACGGGACCTCCCGATTCGGGCACATCGACTACCTGCCGGCCCGCGACCAGGGAGTGCGCGCGCTGGTGCTGCCGGGCCGCGGCCATCGCATCATCGACACCCCGATGCTGCCGCCCGAGAGCTCCGCCGACCGCGTCGCGGCCAGGGCCGCGATCGGCGAGGACGGCAGCCTGAGCCTGGCGGTCGAGGAGGTTCTCAGCGGCCTGTTCGCGGTCCGCCGGCGCCAGATGCTGACCACCGAGGGCAAGCGCGACGAGGAGTGGACCCGCTTCATCAACCAGCGCTACCCGGGCGCCCAGCTCGCGCAGACCCGATTCCGCGGCCTGGACGACCTGGGGCCCGAGGTCCGCGCGGACTACGCGGTCCGCATCCCCGGCCGGGTACGCGAGGAGTTCGACAGCCTGCGCCTGCAGCCCTTCTGGCCCTGGAACCCGGTGCGCACCTTCGCCCCCAAGCCTTCGCGGCACAGCGATCTCTTCGTCCTGCACCTGTTCGTGCGCGCGGAGGAGATCGAGATCGGAATCCCGCGGGGCTACACGGCCTCTAACCTGCCCGCGGCCGAGAAGATCGAGACCGACTGGTTCGACTACTCCCTGAGCTGCACCCCCGGCGACGGGCGGGTCACCTGCCGGCGGGAGCTCGAGTGGAAAAAGCGCCTGTCTCCCCGGGAGCGCTACCGCGAGATCAGGAAGGCCCTGATCCGCATCGATCGCGCCGAGGAGCAGCAGCTGGTCTTCAAGCGCAGCGCCAGGGTAGCGAGATCCCAGAAGTGACCGAATACGATTCCTTGCAATCGTGCATTCAAAATGCATGATCACGAACATGGCTTTCCAGTACCTCACAAGAAGCCTGGAAGGGCCCTTGCAAGCAGCAGCGGACGGCTTTCCCGCCATGATGCTCACAGGTCCCAGGCAGTCTGGCAAGACAACCCTGTTGAAAAAGGTCTTTTCCCAAAGCCACACCTATGTCTCGCTGGAGCTGCCGGACATCAGGGAGGCTGCCGAGTCGGATCCCCGTGGCTTTCTCGATCGCCATCAGGCACCAGTCATCTTCGACGAGGTACAAGCCGCACCGGACCTCCTCTTCTATATCAAGGGGGCCATCGACACCCATAGAGAACGCAAGGGGCAGTACATCCTGTCAGGCTCCCAGAACCTGCTCCTCATGCAGCAGGGCGAAAGCCTGGCCGGTCGCACCGCTGTTCTCCAGCTCTTGCCTTTGAGCTGGCGTGAGATCCGAAGACATCCAGACGCCCTCCTGCCCTGGCAGACCGGCTGGCAGCCGGCTGACCCGCTCGACGCTTCCGAGTTCTGGCGTCTGGCCCTGAGGGGCGGATATCCCGAGCTGCACGCCGAGGAAGAGCGAGACAGCCAGAGCTGGCATGCCGCCTACGTGCAAACCTATCTGGAAAGAGACGTGCGATCGCTCCGGCAGGTGGGCGATCTGGGAGACTTCCAGCGATTCATGCGCTTGCTGGCCAGCCGCTCGGCCCAGCAGCTCAACATCACCTCCCTGGCCAGGGACCTGGGGCTGGCGGTCAACACGGCCAAGGCATGGATCAGCGTCCTGGAAGCCAGCCATCAGATCCTACTGCTGAGACCCTACGCCGCGAACATCGGCAAGCGCCTGGCAAAAACCCCCAAGGTCTACTTCACCGACCTGGGAACACTCTGCTACCTGGTGGGCCTGCGAGATCCCCTGCACGCGGCCGACGGCCCCATGGCCGGTGCCATCGTCGAGACTGCGGTGGTCAACGAGGTGCAGCGCAGCCTGCTCCACCTGGGTCAGGTGCCCTGGCTGCACTACATGTGCACATCAGACAAGATCGAGGTGGATCTGCTCGTGGAGTGGGATGCCGGGCTCATCCCCATCGAGGTGAAGGCCTCCTCCACACCGCGCCCTGTCTGGGCCAAGAACATCCACAAGCTCCGGAGCTGGATACCGGACCTGCTCCGGGACGGATATGCAGTCCACCTGGGCGAAGAGCGTCTGCCGATCAGTCCCGGTGTCACCGCTTTGCCGTTCGGGCAGTTGTAGATGGATCGACCTTCCTCGTCCCCCACAAGCTGCAGACGGTGAACAGCCATATCAGAAGCCACCAGCCTGCTCCGGCGCCGCTCCCGCCGCTGCAGCCACACCCGCCCGCCTCGCTGTTACAGCGGCTAGGCTCGGCATCGTCGGTTCCCCGACATACCGTCCTCGGCTCTATGATCACCTGTTGTGGCCCGAACGATGTCCTGGCTGACGCCTCTGCCGCGGAAAGGACCAGACAGGCAACGGACCACCACATCGCCCGCCTGTCGCCACCCAGCATGAACGGAGAACGGAGACGCATCGACTTGCTCTCCCTACATCCAAGCGTACCCCGTTTTCGATTTGCAACCAAGCCGTGGCGGCCTTGTGCTCGATACTGGGCTTATCGCTCATGGCCGCCCGGAACGCACGGCGCATCCGGTCATGGGCGTCAGCGCTTCGCGCTCTCCGTCCTCAGCGGCGGATCGAGCATGTCCGGGCTCGACTCGGGTGGACACAGGAAGCAGCTCTTCTTCATCTTGTCTGGCAGGGAATCCCAGCAGGTCTCTATGACCTCCCTCCCCGGGCGACATCTCACGTTGCAGACGGTCAGAGAGGCCGTGAGGCACCTGCGCAGCTGTCCGGATCTTTCTCGACTCCAGCAAACGCCGAAACACTCGTTGAATTTAGCCGTCTCTTTCTTGCAATCGATGTCGGGCTTGCAGGACACCGCACACGACACGCCGAGCGCGCAGATGAGCACTGTCAATCCGATCGGCGTTCGCTCCCTCACGGCCTCGATGATAGGCCGGGCAGAAAGAAGAGCACATCGGTAGGATGACCGAGCCCAACCGCTGGCAGACCGGGCCCCGCTCGCGCTCAGCGCTCCTTGCGGGCGATCCAGCGCACCAGGCTCGTGAGGTCCAGGTCGACCTCGTCTGGCAGCGCGGAGCTGCACCCGCCGCTCGCGGGCAGGTAGGCCTGCTCGGCGTAGTCGACCACCATGCGGTCGGCGTTGTACTTGCAGGCCAGGCTGACCAGTGCGTGCTTGATGCGCGCGATCCACTCGCGCGGAAGCCCGCTCTCGTCCCGGGCGTAGAACAGCGGCACCAGCTCGAGCTCGATCACGCGGCGCAGCTGCTCGGCCTCCCGCTTGTCCTGCTCGGCCTCGTCGCGGTGGATGAGGCCCGAGCCGATGGCGAAGCCGTTGTGCCCGTCGTAGGCCTCCGCCCACCAGCCGTCGAGCGTCGAGCAGTTCAGGCCGCCGTTGAGCACGACCTTCTGGCCGCTCGTGCCGCAGGCCTCGAGCGGCCGGCGCGGGTTGTTGAGCCAGACGTCGACTCCCTGGACCAGGTGCCGGCCCACGTTGATGTCGTAGTCCTCGACCAGGAACAGGTGCCCCTCGAATCGCGGATCGCGGCTGAGCCGGAAGATGCGCTGGATGAGCTCCTTGCCTCTCTCGTCCATGGGGTGGGCCTTGCCCGCGAAGATCAACTGCACGGGCCGCTCGGGGTCGGTCAGGCAGCGCTCGAGCCAGGCCTCGTCTTGAAGCAGCAGCCAGGCTCGCTTGTATAGCGCGAAGCGCCTGGCGAAGCCGATCGTCAGGCAGTCCGGATCCAGCTTGTCCACCCGGCGGGCGACGGAATCGGCCGGCTCGCTCCTGGCGCCGGCCTGGCGCAGCAAGCGCCGCCTGACGAACTCGACCAGCTTGCCCTTGAGGAAGCGATGCGTCTCCCAGAGCTCGCCGTCGTCCACACCGAGGATCCCCTGCCAGACCTCGCGGCGCCGGATGCGCTCGGCCCAGTCTCGACCCAGGTGCCGCACGTAGAGCCGCCGCATCTCCGGGGCCAGCCAGGAAGCCACGTGGACTCCGTTGGTGATATGGCCGATGGGCACCTCGTGCGCGCGGCGCCCCGGCCAGAGCGGCTGCCACATGCGGCGGCTGACGCTGCCGTGGATCGCCGACACGCCGTTTGCCCTCTGCGTGGTCTTGAGCGCCAGCACGGTCATGCAGAACGGCTCGGCGTCGTTTTCCGGATCCACCCGCCCGAGCCCCAGCAAGGTCTTCTCGTCGATGCCCAGCTGCTCCCGCAGCGGGCCGAGGTGCTCGCAGACCATCTCCGGCGCGAAGCGATCGTGGCCGGCCTCCACGGGGGTGTGGGTCGTGAACACGCAGCGCGGCGCCACGTACTCTAGCGCCTCGGCGAAGCCCATGCCCTGCTCCTGCATGGCCTGGCGCGCCGCCTCCAGGGGGGCGAAGGCGCAGTGGCCTTCGTTCAGGTGCAGCACGCCCGGCTCGATGCCCATGGCCCGAAGCGCCCGGAGCCCGCCCACGCCGAGCAGCAGCTCCTGGCGGATGCGCTCCCGGCGACCTCCTCCGTAGAGGCGCTCGAGGTGCTCGGTCAGCCGCTGGTCGTCGGGCACGTTGTCCTCGATGCCCGGATCGAGCAGCATGAGCAACGAGCGCCCCACCTGGACCTTGAGCAGCGAGGCGTGGAGGGTATCGTCGCTCGTCTCCACCTGGACGGTCAGGACCTGCCCGTCCGGGCCACAGAGCCGCTCGACCGGCAGCATGTCCAGCTCCGCCCGGCCGTATGTCTCCTGCTGCCAGCCCTGCGCATCGATCTGCTGCCGGAAGTAGCCCTGATCGTAGAACAGACCGACACCCACCAGGGGCACGCCGAGATCGGACGCGCTCTTGAGGTGGTCGCCCGCCAGCACGCCCAGGCCCCCCGAGTAGATCGGCAGCGACTCGTGCAGGCCGAACTCGGCCGAGAAGTAGGCCACGGGTCGCACCTTCAGGGGCCCCGCGTGCACGCCGCCCCAGCCCCGCTGGGGCGCCATGTACTCCTGGAGCCGATGATAGGCGTAGATGATCCGGCTCTCGATCGCCTGCTTGTGTACCCGCTCGGAGAAGGAATCCATCCCCAGCCGCTTCAGGAAGGCCACCGGGTTGTGGCGCACCTCGCGCCACAGCGCGATGTCCAGGTCGCTGAAGATCTCGACCACCTCGGGCTGCCACCCGCACCAGTAGTTGAAAGCGATCTCCATCAGCTTGTCGTACAGCTCTTGGGTGCTCGACATCTTCTCGGCGCCTCCTTTTCCGGGGGCGAGCATTGTCGCCTCGCAGTCGGCCGCCGTCAAGCGGTGGTGATCAAGCTGCTTGAAAAAGAGCCGGTGTGTGATAGCTGAGTGCGCAGGAGGTCTGTGCTCGAGATGGGCGACGAGGATCGGGCCCTGTTCTCGCGGGTGGTGGAGCTTCTGCGCGACTATCGTCGCGAAGGCCGCGCAGAGGATCTCCCGCGGCTCGAGCAAGCCTGCGAGGAGGTCCGCTCCTACGCGCGCCAGAACCCCGACTCGGTCCCGGCGCTGAGACTGCTCGCCGAGCTGGCCCAGCAGACCGGACACATCCAGGAGGCCTTCGAGTACATCGATCGGGCCGAGCGGCTCGACCCCTGGAACCTCGAGATCCTCGTGGTCTCCGAGGCCTTGCGCGAGTCGGCCGCCGAGCGGAGGCGCGGCCCGGACGAGGCGGTCCGCGTGTCGGCAGGCCTCATCTCGGAACCCGTCAGCCCGGACAAGATCGCCGAGCGGGCCATGGGCTCGTTCAAGCTCGGCGACCTGGAGCGCGCCTACTCCCTCGCCAAGCTGGCCTACCGGCTCAACCCGGAGATGGGCCACCACCTGCTCGACGTCTGGACCATCGGCTCGGCGATGGATCCGCAGCGTTGCTGTGACGAGCTCGACCTGCTCGTACGGGAAGCGCCGACCGAGCCCTACCTCTACCTCGCGCTGGGCTCGACGAACAACGTGCTCGGCCTCTACGACGAGGCGGCCAGCTGGCTGCACAGGGGGCTGCAACTGCCGTCCAGCGACCCGTACGCGGTGGCCATGCTGCACAACGAGCTGGCCTACGTGCTGCTGAAGAGCGGCGGCTCGCTGGACGACTGCATCCGGCTCGCCCGGACGGCCCTGGACATCTTTCCGGACAAGCAGGCCAACGGCTTCATCCGCGACACGCTGGGCGTGGCCTACCTGAAGCAGGGCCAGCTGGACAAGGCGATTCGCAACCTGCGCGAGGCGGTCAGCAAGGACTCGACCAGCATCCCCAGGCTGCACCTGGCCGTGGCCTTGATCCAGACGGGCGACGCGGCAGGTGCGCTGGCCGAGCTGCGCCTGGTCGCCAGCGCGAAAGCCTCTCTCGACTCACCCCACGTGGAAGAAACGAGGATCCTCCAGCGCGTCCAGGCGCACATCCAGCGACTGGAGGATCTTCTCAACCTGGGCGGAGCGGACGATCTGGAAGAGGCCCACGCCATCCTGGTGGACCTGCTCTGACCGGACATTGGAGATACCATGGCAGAGAAGAAGAAAAAGAGCCCGAAGACCGCACCCAAGAAGGCCCCGGCCAGCAAAATTGCGGACGAGAAGACCACCGCGCAGGCGGAAGAGCAGAGCGAAGCGGCCGGCGAGCCCGAGGCGCAGGATGCCGACGCGAGCGGGGTCGATCTGGTCGACATGGTCAGCATGGCGAAGCAGCTTCGCATGCCCGTGCTCCGTTTGCGAAAGATGGTGCAGTCGGGCCAGGTCCCGGGCGTCAAGGTCGACGGGCAATGGCGCTTCAATCCGAAGCTTGTCTATCGCGCCGTACACCGGCGATCGATGGGCCGCTAGCCGTCGACCCTCAGGGCTCTTCGTCGCGTCAGCGGGTCCGGTAGACGATCCGGCCCCTCTGGGGTCCATAGGGCGAGAATGCCACCCGGACGCGGTCCCCGAGCACGATCCGGATGTAGTGCTTCCTCATCTTTCCGCAGACATAAGCGAGAACGATGGGCCCCCCATCGAGCTCCACGCGATACATACCGCCGGGCAGGACTTCCTTGACCGTGCCCTCCACTTCGAATTCCTGGTTATCTGCCATGTGCCTCCATCTCGAGTTCCCGGCTAGCAGGCGGCACGGGAAGTCAGCCCGCTAGAAACCGGCCGCAGTTTGCCCCAGCGGGCAAGGCATGTCAAGTCAGGAAATCCCGGGAAAGCGGCCAGAATAGGCATGCGAAAGCCGCAGTCGGTCACGGTCGCACGCCCGCCTTGCTCTCCTGCTCGATGCGTCCGGAGAGCCGGCTCGCAAGGCTAGCGGCGAGTGCGTCCAAGAACATTCGCTGCATCTCGACGGACATCTCGTTCAGCCGCTGCAAGCTGTAACCGGCCATGGGCCAATCCCAGCTCGGGCAGTCCCGCCAGATCAGCGCGCCGCCAGGCCGCGTGAGCACGATCTCCAGGTCCACGCGCACGGAGACGTCTGCCGTCGGATCGGCGGCGATCAGCAGCGCCTGGACGACGCGAAGCTCGAGCTCGGTGTCGCCGGGCTCCGATTTCCACCCGATCGTCCTGTCCAGCGCGGCGGTGACCTGCTTGCCGAGCGCATGGGCCAGCTCGGCGCCGCCGAGCGACTCGAGCAGGAGCTTGTACTGAAACTCGGATCGGCTATCCGCGGCGATCCGGCCCATGACCCGCTGGCCCTGGACGCTCTTGCGCCGGGAGAACTCCAGGTCCAGAGGCGGAGGTTCGGGCACCACCACGTTCACGGCGCGGACGGGCTCCGACTGGGCGAACTGGTTGACATGACAGCACGCACTGGCGAGCAGGCCCAGCTCGAGAGCGAGGCACGCGATCCACACCGCGCGAGTCCGCGATCCCATGCGCGGCATTCTAGCTCGGGTTGGCGGGAAAAACCAAGACATCAAAAGATGTTGACCTCGCAAAAAGTCGCTTCGCGACTTTGCTCGGCGGGGGAGGGACCTTCCCTCCCCCGCCACTTGAAGTGAATTCAAGTGG
>JAFGRB010000410.1 GCA_016935365.1 Deltaproteobacteria bacterium | reverse complement strand
TCTTGCCGGGGCCCTTGTCGCCGGTCTTGCCGGGGCCCTTGCCTCCGGGCTTGCCGGGTCCCTTGTCGCCCACCTTGCCGGGGCCCTTGCCGCCGGGCTTGCCGGGGCCCTTGTCGCCGGTCTTGCCGGGGCCCTTGTCGCCCGCCTTGCCGGGTCCCTTGCCGCCGGGTTTGCCGGGGCCCTTGTCGCCCGCCTCGCCGGGCCCCTCGTCATCCTTGCCTGGGGGCTCGACGTCCGGCTTCTCCCGTCCACCCGGCGCCTCGCCGGGCTCTTCTCCCGGGGGGGTGACGATGGGTTCCGGCTCGATATCCGCTGCGGCGGCCGCATCTCCGGCCTTCTCGCCAGCGGTCGAGGCGAAGGACAGCTTGACCGCACCGCTCGCGGGCACCTCGACCTCCTTGCTCCAGCGCCACGAGCCCTGTGCGAAGATCCTGGCCTTGTATTTGCCGGGCGGTACGTTCTTGAAGGCGAACTGGCCATCCTCGTCCAGGCCGGTCACCAGCGCCGTGTCGAGCACCAGCACGTCGGCCTTCATGAACGGGTAGGCGTGACACTTGAGCCGGGTTACGCCCGGGCTGCTGAAGCGGATCTTTCTGAACGCGCCCGACTTGAGCTCGCCGAGCTGGAGATCGTCCGGGCCGGACTCGGACTTGCAGGAGTAGGTCCGCCCGTCGAGGTTGCGGAAGCTGACCAGGGCGCCGGGGGTCACCGTCACCAGGCCGGGGCTGAAACCGTAGCCGTGGAGGAGGATCTCGGCTATCGGCTCCTCCTTCTGGATCGCGCTCTCGTTTTGTTTCCGGGCGGCTGCGGCTGCCTCGGGGCTCTCCAGGACGACGATGGCGTCGGGTCTGCTCTTCGGCAGCTCGGGTCCGAGCCGCCAGAAGCACTCGTCGGCGTGGACCGGTCCGATCGCGTCCAGTGCCTTGACGCTCACCTGACCCCGCACCGCGCCGGCCAAGGCCGGAGAGCAGGTCGAGCACACGAGCAGCAGCGCCGCGAAACACGTTCTGGACTTGGGTGCCATTTCGATACCTCGCGCCTTGTACAAAAAGGCGGTCAAGCCGATACAAACACACACCCTATGCCAATCCCTTCTCCTTGTCAAGTATCGATTAATTCAAATGGTTTTTTGATCTCAGCCCCACGCCGAGAGGAAGTTTGACAAGCCGCGCCGCCTTGACGTAATCGGTGCAGCATGCTCCGGTCCTCCCTCCAGCTCCTGCGACCGCTCCACTGGATCAAGAACCTCTTCGTGCTCGCCCCGCTGCTCTTTGCCCAGCACCTCTTCGACTCGAACGAGCTGGGTTTGGCCCTGGTCGCGTTCTGCGTCTTCTGCCTGCTGAGCTCGGCGGTCTATGCCTTCAACGACGTCCAGGACGCCGAGCGCGATCGCGCGCATCCGCACAAGTCCCTCAGGCCCGTGGCCTCGGGCCGCATCCGACCGGCGGCCGCCCTGGTGGCGTCCGCCTGTCTGGCGGTCGCGGCGCTCGGGCTGGCCTTCGCGCTGCGCTGGTCCTTCGGTGCGGTGGGCCTCGTCTACCTCGGCCTGAACCTGGTCTACTCGCGCTGGCTCAAGCGGATCGCTTTCGTCGACGTGCTGCTCATCGCCGCGGGCTTCGTGCTGCGCGTCGTCGGCGGGGCGCTGGTGATCGAGGTCGAGATCTCGATCTGGCTGGTCCCCTGCACCTTCTTCCTCGCCTGCCTGCTCGGCTTCGGCAAGCGCCGGCACGAGCTGGAGACGCAGCCGGACGACAACACGACCCGGCCCGCGCTGGCCGGCTACTCGGCCCGCTCTCTCCGGATCGCCGAGGTGCTGGCCGCGCTGATGTCCTTGCTCTGCTACCTGGCTTACAGCCTGGCGCCTGGCACCGTGGCCAAGTTCGGCACCCACTGGCTGGTCGCCACGCTGCCCTTCCCGGCGCTCGGCGTCTGGCGCTACCTCCATCTGGTCGAGTCCAAGCGCGATCTCCCGCCCACCGAGGCGCTGGTGGGAGACGCGCCGAGCTGGCTGAACCTGATCGCCTGGGTGGTGGCCGTGACCTGGATCCTGTACGCCTGAGGGATGGCGGCAGAGGAGAGCGAGAGCGCATGCGAGCGATACGCGAGATCCTCCACGAGGCGGACAAGGCGCGAGCGGCTGGCGATCGGCTGGCGGCGGCCGCCGGCTACGAGGAGGCGGCCCGGCTGGCGGCCGAGCAAGGCGGCGCAGCGCAGGAGCGCGAGTACCTGGCGCAGGCCGCCGGGCTCTACGCCGAGGCGGGCTGCCTGCACGGCGTGCCGTCGTTGCTCGGCGGCGCCTCGGCCGCTCCGTGCTACGCGATGCTCGCCGAGCGGGCCCGGGCCGCGGGCGACCCGGAGGGCTGCTGGCGCGCATGGCTGCGGGCCGCCGAGTGCTACGCGGCGACGACCGTGTCTCTTTACGCCGAGACCGCGGACGAGGTCTACGAGGTGATGGGGGAGATGAACGGGCACGTCGACAGCGTGCGCCGCGCGTTCGAGAAGGCCATCGCCGAGGCCCCCGGCGAAGCGCAGCGCGAGTCTGCGCGCCGGCGGGCCGTGGACATGCTGTCGGCGCTCGCGGCGCAGTACCGCGAGGCGGCCGCCGGCCTGACCGTCCAGGGAGAGGACCTGGGGGAGTCGTACGGGGCCATCTTCGAGCAGATGGCGCGCGCCTTCGCCTCGGGGACCGAGGAGCCCTGAGCCATGCCCGACGGCGGACGGATCCACTGCGCCGCAGGGGGCCTGCTGGTCGGCAGCCAGTACCCGCTCGTCGACGAGGCCCACCCGCCGCCCGACGACGGCGATCTGGCGGCCGGCCGCTATGTGGGCTGCAGCTGCATCCGCTGCGCCTCGTGCGGGCGCCGGGTGCGGCACTTCGAGCGCGTCGTGTGGCGCAAGGTCCCCTCGCTGGCCGAGCTGGAGAAGGCCTACCGGGCTCGGGACTACTCGAGCCTGCTGGCGCCTGCCGAGAAGGCCGTGGACAACCGCTGCTACGCCTGTGCTTGCGGCCATGGCGGGACCTTCCACTTCCAGGCGCTCGACGAGATCGACTTCTGGCCGGCGTGGTACTGCGAGGGCCATCTCTCCAAGGCTTGCTAGGGAACACGCACGTGGGGATGGTCCGGTGATGCCCGACCCTTTGGAGTCAGTTGGCGAGTAGGCGAGGTGTCTTACCGGTCTGCCCCCCAGGGCAGCTCCTGGAGCAAGGCGCCGTCGGGGAAGGCGCGGAGCTGGATGCGCGGCGATTCGATCGCGAGGTAGCTGCCGCCGGGGACGGCCGGGCCGGGATTGGCGAGGATGCCGGAAGCGGTGCGGCGGAGCAGGGGCCGGTGCGTGTGGGCGAAGAGCACCGCGTCGAGGCCGCCGCGCCGGAGCTCGGCCGCGGCCCGGCGCTCGACGGCCGCCGCCTCGTCGCGGCGCCCGGGCCAGGTGCGGCTGCGGCTCGCGCGGGCGAAGGCGAGCGCGAAGCGGAACAGGGCTCCGCCCGGAAGGACCTCGTCGCGGAGCCAGCGCACGGGGCGGCTCTGCAGGGCGGCCCTGAGCGCGCGCGTGCCGAGGTCGGCCGGGTCGCAGCGGTCGCCGTGCATCAGCAGGACGAGCTTTCCGCCGAGCTCGAGGCGGGTCGGGCCCGGGAAGACGCGGGCTCGAGGCAGGCCGCACGAGGCGGGCTCGAGATCGAAGTCGTGGTTGCCCTCGATGTAGACGATCTTCCGGTAGCGCGCCAGCGCGTCGAGGACCGGCCGGTAGGCTCGCAGCGCGTGCGGGTTCACGCCGGCCAGGTAGTCGAAGAGATCGCCGAGGATGACCAGGCCGGCGTCGTCTGCGCGCTGGGCGGACAGAAAGCGCAGCATGGCGCTCTGGGCCTCGCCGCCCCCGCGCAGATGGGCGTCCGCCAGGATCAGGATGGGCGCCTTCACTTCTCAGGGCCTCGCGCCTCGTCTGGCCGCCGCTCGAAGGCCAGGCTGCGGACCGGGATGCCGAGCTTGAGGCACCTGGCCTCGCGGTGGGAGCGGCTCGGCGCCAGCTCCTCGCGCTTGAGCCGCTCGGCGTCCAGGGGCGCGAGCTGCAGGCAGGCGCCGAGCACCGCTTCCAGCTCCGCCGCCAGGTCGGGCACGTCGGTCTGGACGAAGATCCAGCCCCCCGGGCGGAGCAAGGTAGCGAGCTCGGCCGCCAGCGCCGAGGTCACCAGCCGGCGCTTGCGGTGGCGCTTCTTCCACCAGGGATCCGGGTGGTGGATGGTGAAGGCGCGAACCGTGCCCGGGCCGAAGAGCAGGCGGAGATCGTGCCGCGCGTCGCAGCGGATGGCGCGCAGGTTGCGCAGGCCCTCGGCGCGGGCCTGGTCGCGAAGCCTGCAGATCCACTTCGCGCGCGTGTCGAGCGCGACCAGGTCGATCTCCGGGCGGTGCCGGGCGCGATCGAGGGCGTAGTGGCCGCGGCCGCAGCCCAGATCGACCTCTATCGGGGCCCGGCGGCCGAAAGCGACCCGCCAGTCGGGCGGGGCGACCTGGCGTCCCGGCGCCAGGCGCCGGCTCAGCGGCTGCACGGGATGCGCCTCCTGAGGAACCCTCGGATCGCGGCGCGCGGTTGCGACACCTGCCGGAGACGGCACCCGGCGCCTGTTTGCCAGCCCACTTGATAACCGTGCGCCTTCCTGCCTGTCAAGGCGCCGCATGCGGCTGAGGCATCCGCGCTGTGCGCTCGACCACACCTTGACTGACCGAGCGCGAGGCCAGAACCAGGCGATACCCCAAGAGAGTGGGCGTTCCGTGGTCTCAGGTTCCAGATCGGAGCTTGTGGAAGAGAACAATACCCCAGTGGCGCTACCTGTGTGGCGGCGTCTAGTTTCGGTTTGCATATCAGCGGATTTCACCTCCCCCGCAACGGGGGGAGGTGTTGCTGCGGTCCGCTCGATCTCTACCTAAAATCCTCTACAGCGCGGATCGCTCCGGCTCTGCTCCATTGTCGCCTCACTTCCTCGATAGCCCCTGTACGGGCCGGCCAAGCGCTACACCCGGGCGGCGAAGGTCTACTTCGCGGACAACGGAATCATCCACGGCTTGGGAGTGCGCCTCTCTTCTGGCCAGATGCTGGAGAACTTCGTGGTGGCCGAGCTCGAGAAGCGCCGCAAGCTGGGCCTGCTCGGCTGTGAGCAGCTCTTCTACTACATGAGTGCGGGGGGGCGCGAGATCGACGTGCTGTTCGAGCGCGACGACGAGCTGGTGGCCGTCGAGATCAAATCCACCACGAGGCCCGGACCGAGGGACGCGAGCAATCTGCGCCGGTTCGCCGGGCAGATGGAGCGACCGGTGCGCTCGTTCCTGTTCTACCCGGGCCGGGAGTACCTCAGCCTGGGCGATGTTCAGTGCATCCCGGTGGCCGCCATCATGGGCGGTGCCTGAGCGGATGGAGCGGATCGCGGCGCGCGGTTGCGGCGGCCTGCCGGGATGGCATATGATCCCGGCGGGCTTCGCGAGAACGGCACCCGGCGCCTCGCTTTACAGCCCGCTTGATAACCGTGCGTCTTCGCGTCTGTCAAGGCGCCGAGGAGACTGGGAGGATCGCGTGGCCAAGACCCTCGCCGACATGTGGAAGGAAGTCAGCCAGGCATTCGATGCCGGGCAGTGGGACCAGGCGCTGCGGCGCTGCATCGTCATCCTGCAAGGCGCGCCAGCCTGCTACGAGGCCCGGATGCGGATCGCGGACATCCTGCTCAAGCAGGGCCGGACGGACAGGGCGGTCGAGGTCTACAAGGTGATCGCCTGGCACTTCATCCGGGCCGGCTTTCCGCTGCTGGGGATCGCGGCCGTCAAGATGCTGACCGCCTTCGAGCAGAGCTACCACGACGTGCTCGAGGTGCTCGCCTCGCTCTACTCCGTCGAGTCGGATCGGGTCTCGCGCGAGGCGGCCAGGCCGCGCCTGCCCGGGCTTCACGAGGTGGAGCTGAGCGAGGCCGGGGCGCAGATCGACCGCGCCCTGCCGCTGGGCGGCGAGGAGCTGGCGGAGCTGGCCAGCAAGCTGGCCCTCGACGAGAAGGGCCTGGCCGACTACCCCGAGAAGCTGCCGGCCATCCCGCTGTTTTCCGATCTGCCCGAGGATGCCTTCGCGGCGGTGCTGCGCGATCTGAAGCTGCGCAGGATGGCCGGAGACGGGCTCGTGCTGCGGGAAGGCGAGCCGGGGCACTCCTTCTTCCTGCTCGCGCGCGGCCGGGTGGAGGTGACCAAGAAAGTCGGGCAGGAGAGCCTCGTGCTCGCCCGCCTGAGCGACGGGGCCGTCTTCGGGGAGATGGCCCTGGTGTCGAGGTCGCCTCGGACCGCGACCGTCAGGGCGCTCGGCGAGCTGGACCTGCTGGAGCTCAGCCGGGAGGACCTCGAGCGCGAGGCGCACGAGCTCGCCAGCGTGGAGCGCGCCCTGACCCGCTTCACCCGCTCCCGGATGCTCAGCAACCTCATGGCGCTCTCGGCGGTCTTCCGCTCCCTGCCGGCCGAGGAGCGGCACGCCCTGCTCGACAGCTTCGTGTCCATGGAGCTGAGCAAGGGCCAGGTGATCATCGAGGAGGGCCGGCCGGGCATCGGGCTGTTCGTGGTGCTCAGGGGCGATGTCGAGGTGAAGAAGCGCGAGGGCGACACGCTCGTGCCGCTGGCCCTGCTGCGCGAGGGGGACGTCTTCGGCGAGATATCGCTGGTCAAGGACACGCCCACCACGGCCACGGTCATCGCCGGCCAGGCCGGCGAGCTGCTCTTCCTGTCGCGCAAGGAGTTCGAGCGCCAGGTGAAGAAGAACCCGGCCCTGTGGGCCACCCTGACCGGCATCTCGGACGAGCGGCTCAAGGAGACCGCCAGGCTGATGAGCGAGACGGACTTCCTGGCCGACGACGAGTTCGTGATGATCTAGCGGATCGCTTTTCGCTGCGAAGCTGCGATGGGAGATATGCGGCCGGCACTTCGATTTCGCCCCGTTGGGGCTCCGATCTTGTCCTGCTCCTTATTCCCAGGGCTCCGCCCTGGGCTTTCATATCTCGCCCCGTTGGGGCTTTGA
>JAFGRB010000409.1 GCA_016935365.1 Deltaproteobacteria bacterium | reverse complement strand
ATTCCACAAGGGCCCACCGTCACTCGTGTAAGCCCCCTTTGGAGGGGGCTTCCGAATACCTCGCCCTCTGGGCGAGGTTGATTATTGGCTCCTCTCGATTTCCCGGAATGTAGCGGGTTCCCGCTGATTGCCTCGTCTGACTGCACCTGTCAATGCACTTCGCGCCTCCTCCGGTCGTTCCTCCCTCCGGACCTTCGGGTGACAGGCGGCTCAATGCTGCCAGATGACGTCCAGGTGGCGGAGCGAGCCTGCGACCAGCCCGATCTCCTGCTGGAACGGCTGCTCGACGCAGCGCCGGTAACGGCCGGCGTGGGAGAAGCGGTTCAGCACCCAGGTCAGGTCCAGAAAGCCGTTGACCAGCTCGGCGCCGATCTCGACCTGGCCGGCCTCGTCGTCCGCCTCGCAGACGATCGAGACTGCCGGCGGAGCCGGGTGGTGCGGGCCGGAGGCGATCAGCACCCGGACGCGGCTGCCCGGGTCGGCCGGCGTCCAGGCCAGGATCGCGCTCTGATCGCGCCGCAGCTCGACCTGGGTGTCGGCCAGCTCCAGCGGGGCCACGCCCTGGCAGGCGAGCTCGAAGGCGTCGAGCTCGCCGCCCGAGCTCGCGGCCGAGATCGGATCGCCCGCCGCGAAGAGATCGGCGGGCAGGGCAGAGGCGCTCGCGTAGCGGCCCAGCTCGTCCGCCACCAGCGTGATATCCAGCCCCGGAGCGGTGAGCTGCAGCTCGCCGATGTCGAAGGCCCAGGGCAGATCCCGGCAGAAGTCCGTATCGTCCTCGGTGACGCACTCCTGCCGGTCCCAGTCGCAGGCCGGCTCGCAGCGCCAGCTGTCCTCGAAGGGATGCTCGTAGAGCGTGCAGGCGCCGATCGTCTGGAGCGGGCTGCAGCAGATGCCGGGCTGGTCGAAGTCCAGCGCGCGGCGGCAGTAGGGCTCCGCCGCGAAGTGGGCCCGCACGCCGTCCATCCAGCCCCAGTCGGCGTTCAGCTGCGCGTCGCCGAGCTCCAGCACGCTCACCCAGCCCCAGACGCTCGTATCCGGGCTGGCCTTGCAGAGGCCGTCCGCGCAGCCGAACTCGCAGTGCCGCTCGTCGAAGACGTAGCTGCACTGGCCCGTGGCCGGATCGCACGCCCCCGGGCTGCGAAAGGCCTGCAGGCGCTCCGCGCCAAGGCAGCTGTCTGCGGGCGGGTCGTCGCAGATCACGCCCGCGCAGCGATCGGTGCTCTCCGATCCGCACGCCGGCACCCAGACCGCGGCGAGCAGCGCGGCGAGCGGGGCGCATGCCGTCTTTCCCTTGGCAGGCCACACGGGGAGAGGATAGCATGGACGCCCGATCGAGCGGAAGGAGGAACGCGCAGATGGCAGCGCTCATGGCCACCGCGGGCATGCTCGTCTTCACGGCCATCCCTGGATTCACTCTGGTCTACATCCTGCACGGCGCGTTCTGCGGAGAGCCCATCGACCGGGGCGCCTGGATCGCCGTGCCGATCTACAACGTCCCGGCCCTGATCGGCTTGCTGATCGGGCTGCGCGCCTGGCTCCGGATCCTGCGCAAGGAGGAGCTGGGGCCCGGCCGGACGCTCATGCGCATCGCGCCGCTGCTCTGGGCGGCCGGGCTGGCCTTCGGCGGCTTCTTCGCCTGGCACATCTCCTCCGAGCGGGTGGCCAATCTTCCGGCCTTCGACCGCTCGGACTGCGAGAGGCTGCTGGGCGAGAAGCCGGAGCCGGGCGAGATCGAGGCCTGCCTGCCGATCGCCAAGGCCTGCCGCTTCGAGACGCGCGACGGGCCCGGGCTGGATTTCCCGGGCGGGATGCCCGGCCCCGGGCAGTGGCCCGAGGGGCTGCGCATGCCGCTGGGGGCCGTGCAGCGCGCCAAGCTCAAGTGCATCTACGACCGCTGGCGAGCGCGCTCGGGAAGCGAGGAGTGATGCGCTGCCCGGCCGCGGCGGTGTCGATCCTGCTCCTGTGCCAGGCTGCTCCCTGCACCGCCGGCCTGCGGGCGGGCGAGGCCCGCATCGGCTTGCGGATCTCGGACGCCGGCTCGGGCGCGCCCCTGGGCGCCAGGCTGGGCTTTGCCGATCAGGACGCCTGGAATGGATTTCGACCTCTTTCGGGCTTTACAGGCTGGGCGATCCGCAAGCGCTGCGGCGATGGCCACGCGGTCTTCTGGTACGTGGGGCCGGAGAGCAGCTTTGCAATCCCGGCCGGCCCTCGGCGGCTCCAGGTCCTGGCCGGGCCCGAGCGGGTGCCGGCCGAGCTGAGCATCGATCCGCAGCCCAGGGAGGTGCTCGCCCTCGACGTGCGCCTGGCGCGCTGGTGCCGGCTCGAGGAGTCGGGCTGGGTCAGCGCCGACGCCCACCTGCACATCGCTCGCTTCCACTCCGGTGACGACCGGGTGCTCTTCGATCTCATGGACGCCGAGGACCTGGACGTGGCCATGCTGGCGGACTGGGCGGGCCGCTCCAAGGGCAGGCTGCGGCCGGGCTGGGGCGAGTGGGCCTGGACCGCGGAGCTGCTCGGCGCGAGAGCGGCGCGCGACGGCCGGCTGATCTTGCCGGTGCAGGACTGGGCGCCGCCCGGCAAGGCTTGCACCCTCAAGCTCATGGGGCACCGGACGCCGGTGCGCGGCCTGAGCCGTTGCTCCCAGGCGGCCATCGTCGAGAAGGTGATCGCCGAGGGCGGCCTGGCCTCGGGCTCCCTGGGCCGGATCCACATCGCCGGCGCCCTGCTCGGCCGGGTGCGGGCCAGCGAGATCCTGGCCATCGACGGCTTTCGCAACCTGGGCGACTTCTACGACCTGCTCGGCGTGGGCTGCCGCATCGCGGCCATCGCCGGCACGGACGTGCAGTCGTCGATCGCCTCCCAGACCATCGTCGAGTACAACGCGCCGCCGGGCTCCGAGCGCTTCTATGTCCACCTGGACGACGAGCCCGGCGACGCGCGGTCGCTGATCGCGGCCATCGCCGCGGGCCGGACCTTCGTCACCACCGGGCCGTCGCTGGAGCTCGAGATCGACGGGGTCGGCCCCGGGGGCGAGCTGCGCCTGGAGCGGCCGAAGAAAGTGGAGGTCCGCCTGCGGCTGGCCTGGGCTGCGGCCCCCGGGGGCGAGCTGCGCCTGTGTCGAAACGGCGAGCCGGTCTTTGCGCGGCGGCTCGCCGCGGGTCATGCCGGCGCGGACGGCTACGCGCAGCGGTGGCGCTTCGAGCTCGACCTGGATCGATCGAGCTGGCTCGCGGCGCGGCTCGACGGCGAGCGCGTCCTGCCAGGCATGGAGAGGCCCGTGGCGCATACGTCCCCGGTCTACGTCCTGGTGGGCGGGCTGCCGATCTTCGAGCCCGGCTGCGCGCGCCGGCTGCTCGAGCGGATCGCGGGCCCGGCCGAGATCGAGCAGAGCGGCTTTGCGAGCCCGGGCGAGAGAGCCGCTGCCATCCGCTGGGCCCGCCGGGCCAGGGCGCTGCTGCTCGAAAGGCTGGACCGAGGCGCTTCCGTGACCGACACTCCGTGATCATCCTTCGAGGGAGCTTCGATTGCAGACCGAGTCGACAGTCCAGATCGCCCACCTCTCCGACCTGCACCTGCCCCTGCCGGTGCCCATGCCGCTCGCGGGCTTTGTGAGCAAGCGCCTGCTCGGCTGGCTCAACCTGCGCCTGCTGCGGACCGATCACGAGCTGGCGCGCTTTGAGCGCCTGCTCGAGCTCGCGGCCGGGCGCGGCTGGCCGGAGCTGACCGTGTTGAGCGGCGACCTGGTCAACCTGGCCTTGCCGGCCGAGTACGAGCAGGTCTGCGCCCTGATGCGGCGGGGGGGCCTGGAGCCTGCGCGCTGCATGGTGCTGCCGGGCAACCACGACCGCTACACGCCCTCGGCCGATGCCGGCGGGGCGTTCGAGCGCGGTATGCGCGACTGGCTGCCTCCCGGCTTCGGCCGGAGGAGCTACCCGCAGGTGCGCGTGCTCGGCCCGCTGCTGGTGATCGGCCTCGACAGCGCGGTCTGGCGCGGGCCGATCCGGGCCGCCGGGCGGCTCGACCGCGCCCAGCTCGGGCGCCTGCCGGCCCTGCTCGACAGCCACCCCGGGCTCCACCCGGTCATCGCCCTGCACCACCCGCCCTGGCGCCTCGATGGCCCGCTGATGCACCACTACCGCGCGGGCCTGGCCGGGTTCGCGTCTCTGCTGGCCGCGATCGGGGACCGGCCGGCCACCGTGCTCTGCGGCCACCTGCACCGCGCCCTGCGAAGGCGTGCAGGCCGGGTCGAGATCCTGGCCGCGCCGAGCGCTTCGCTGCGCTCCGGCGACCCGTTGGAGCAGAGCGCGTGCCACGTCTACACCTTCGACGCGGGCGGCCTGCGGCAGGCGCGGGCTTGGCGGTATGGAGATCGCTTCGAGGAGGTCGATCTCGCCGGGCTGTGACGGGGGCGTGGCTCTCGGAGGCAACGAGATCCCGGAGCGGATCCGTCGACTAGCATCAACACAGGCGCGGTTTTGCAGACCGCGTTTGTTTTCAGGACTGGATACGCCCATGGGCCGACCCCCCCGCTGCTTCGCAGCGGAGAACCTTGCGACGGAAAAGATGTGTATGCGGCTCAGGGTTTCGCCCTGGCTGGCATATGGCATCCCTTCGGGGCTTTCGGTCGAGGGCCATCGAGCGGAGGAGGGATGAAGAGGCCTGTTCTACTGTGCTCGATCCTCGCGCTCGCCCTCGCGGCGCCCATGGCGTCCCCAGGGCCGGATGCGCAGGCCGATGAGGCCTTCGGCTGGTTCCAGGGCCTGGGCCTTCCGGACCTGGCGGGCAAGCCCTTCGTGCGGGTGGCGACCGGCGAGTGGATCCAGACGGGCGCTGCGCCCCCTCGCAACACCTTCGTGCTGGCCTTCCTGCGCTCCGAGCGCGCGGGCCGCTTCGAGCTGCTGACGGTCGATCTCTTCGAGCGGGCCTTCGAGAAGACCCCGGCGGGCACGGCCGAGCACCTCCAGGTGGGCTACGCGCGGCTGGACTTCGACTCGGAGCTGCGGGCTCTGCTCGACCGGCTCGCATCTCAGGACGCCGAGACGCGCTGGCAGCAGCGCTTCGGCGAGCGGCTCTCGCTGCGGGCAGAGCTCTTCGTGCTCGCCTGCTACGCTCACGCGAACGGTCGGCCGGCGCTGGCCCGGGAGATCTTCGCCCGGGCGATCCGCACGGACGCGCACGGCAGGCGCCTGGCGTCGCCGGCGGCCGATCCGTTGAGCGAGCTGCAGAAGGACCTGGGCCACGCGATGATGTGGCGGGCCGTGGAGGCCTTCGGGGATCCGCGGGTCGGCCGCGAGGCGCTGCTCGCGCGCTTCGAGGCCATCGGCGCGCACTATCCGGCCTGCGAGCACGTCGAGCGGGCCGCGAAGACGGCTGCCGCGCTGCGCCGGATGATCGCCGAGGACGAGGCGCACCGCGCGCAGCCGCTCGAGTCGCTGCCGCAGGAGGAGAAGATCGCCGAGCTCGTCTTCCAGCTCCGGGACCAGAACGGCCAGCAGTGGTCGCAGCCCGGCGCCTGCGACGTCTTTCTCGATCCGCGCGGCGAGCGCAGCCCGGCCCACCAGCTGGCGGCCATCGGCTACCCGGCCGTGCCGAGGCTGATCGCCGCCCTGGAGGACGGGCGGCCGACCCGCTCGGTGGGCTTCCACCGCGACTTCTACTTCTCCCATTACGTGCTGACCGTGGGCGATTGCGCCCGGGCGGTGCTGGAGCGCATCGCCGGCCGCAGCTTCTACCAGCGCGCCTGCACGGGCTGCAGCATGACCCGGGACGGCAAGGCCGCCGACACCAAGGCGCAGGTGGAGGCCTGGTGGGCCGAGCTGCGGGCAGGCGGGGAGCGGGCGCTGCTCGTCAAGGCCGCAGCGCGCGGCGACGCCCAGTCGCCTTCCCAGGCCAGCAGATTGCTGCGCCTGTACCCGGATGCAGCGCTGCAGGCCGTCCGGCAGGGCGCGCGCCGGGCCGAGGACGCCTGGGTGCGGACCGCCCTGGTGGACATCGCCGCGGCCGTGCCCGGCGACGCGCCGATCGACTTCCTGCGCGAGGAGCTCGATCGCGGGCCCGAGCTCGCCGCTCGGGTGGCAGCCGCGCGTGGCCTGCACAGCCGGAGCCGCCCGGAGGCCGCAGCTGCCATGATCCGCGAGTGGCGGCGGGTCGCGAAGAGCGGCCCGGGCGTCGAGGAGCTGATCGCCTTCCTGGCCGGTTGCGGCCGGGCCGAGGCGGTCCGGGCCCTGGGCGAGGACCTGCGCGACAGGCCGGTGGGTATCCGGCTGGCCGTGGTCTCGGCCTTCGGCGAGAGCGCGTCGTTCAGCTCCTTCAGCACCGGCCAGGGCGGTGGCCTGCAGCCGGCCGGGCGGGCGGCCGGGCTGCCCGAGGATGTCAGAGTGGAGATCGAGGCCCTGCTGGTCGCGGCCCTGGACGACGAGACCGAGCGGGTCGGCATGTCCGGCAGCTGGGACGGCAAGTCCTTCTCGGATCCCAGGATCTGCGATGTGGCCGGGCACGTGCTCAGCAAGGTGTTCGCAAAGCGCTGCGACTTCGACCTGTCGGCGTCGATTCTGGTACGCGATCGACAACGCATCGCGTGCACCAACGCCTGGCTGCGCGCCCGCGGCCGGCCGCTGCGGCCGCTGCCGGCAAGCAAGCGGATCGCGCCGGTCGACCCGGCCCGGATCGCGCCGCTGCTGGCCGCGCTGCGAGGCGGATCCGCAGCCGAGGTCGAGGCGGCCGAGGCGGCTGTCTCGGCGATCGGCCTGCCCGCACTGGAGGCCCTGCAGGGCCTGGCGCGGGAGCTGCCGGCAGATCACCCCGCCCGCGCGCGGGTCGGGCCGTTGGCGCGCCGGATCGCCTGCACGCTCTCGGAGCTGGAGTTCTCTGGCCCGGTCGAGCCGGACGGCGAGCTCGCAGCGCTGGCGCGCTCGCTGAAGGGCAAGCCGCTGGCCGCGGAGGGCCTGGTCGTGCTGCTGCGCCGCTTCGCCAACCGGCAGCCGCCGGGCGCGAGCGCGCTCCGCCTGCGGGCCGTGCGGCACGAGGACGGGTGCGGGGTGCACTTGCGGATCGAGCTCGACCGCAGCCGCTCCCGCCAGGAGGGCTCCTGCAAGGGCTGGGCCACGGCGCAGCGGGTCGGCCTGGGCTCGGAGGACCTGCTCGGCTCTTTCGGATCCTGCAGCCTGGAGCACGCCCGGGAGGCGGAGGCCTACGAGAGCCTGCACGCGGCCATCTCCAAGGCACTGGCCGCGCCACCCGAGCTGCCCTTCATCATTCGCGCCTCGCTGGTGCGCGAGGAGTGACCGTCATCTCCGGTGCCGGAGCGCGGGCAGGATCCGGCGCACCTGCTCGAGCCGGACCGCATCCAGATCGGCCACGGCCAGGCCCTCGTCGCGCTCGGAGTCTAGCTCGGCCAGGATCTCGCCCCAGGGATCGACGATCAGGCTGTGGCCGTAGCTGTGGCGGTCCCCGCCGTGGAAGCCGGCCTGGCCCGGGGCGACGGCGAAGCACTGGTTCTCGATCGCCCGGGCCCGGATCAGCACGTGCCAGTGGGCCCGGCCCGTGGGCGCGGTGAAGGCCGCCGGCGCGCAGAGCAGCTCGGCGCCCAGGTCGACCAGGGCGCGGAA
The DNA here is from genome assembly GCA_016935365.1 of Deltaproteobacteria bacterium. Classification (GTDB taxonomy): domain Bacteria; phylum Myxococcota; class B64-G9; order B64-G9; family B64-G9; genus JAFGRB01. The sequence continues at coordinate 9,875 of JAFGRB010000409.1, read as the reverse complement.
GTGCTCGCAGAAGCGCAGGTCATAGCAGATCGCGAGCCCGATGCGCCCCAGCGGCGTGTCGGCGCAGACGATCTCATCGCCGGGCAGGTTGAAGTCGCTCTCCCGGATGCAGGGACCCTCGGGCAGGTCCACGTCGAAGAGGTGGCGCTTGCGGTACACGGCCAGCAGCTCGCCGGCCGGATCGATGAGCGCCGAGCTGTTGTACACGCGCAGCTCGCCGGGCACCGCCTCCGGAAATCCACCCAGCAGCAGGTAGCAGCCGCAGTCGCGGGCCAGGGCGCGCATCCGGGAGACGATCTCCCCGTCGAGCCCGCCGCTCGGCGGCTCGCCGGCCCCGGGCACCCGGATCCAGGCGAAGTTCTCCGGCAGGGCCACGAGCGTGGCGCCGGACTCCTTCGCCCGCCGCACCCAGTGCTCCGCGCGCTCGAGGTTGCGGGCCATGTCGGCGGTGGAGTGGAGCTGGACAGCCGCAGCGCGGAAGGATCGCATGCCCGCAGGCTAGGCCGGGCAGGGTGCGGCGTCAATCCCAATCCGAGATGAGCTATCCGCGCTGTGCGCTCGACCGCGCCTTGACTGACCGAGCGCGAGGCCAGAGCCAGGCGATACCCTATGAAAGGGGGCGTTCCGTGGTCTCAGGTGCCAGATCGGCTCATTTCTATTCGGAGCGAGCAAGGGGCTCCTGCCGGTCTTGTCAGGCTGGAGGGACCTCCGGTATATTTCTTCCTGCAAGGTGCATGAATGACCCGCGGCCTTTGGGCTGACGGTTACCTGCAGGTTCTGAGCGTTACGGGGAGGTGAGAGATGAGCTCGAGGGTGATTGCATTGCTCGTGATCGCTGCGTTGGTGACCACGGCCTGCGTCTGGCGCTTGGAGGACGACACGGTCTACCCGGCCACGATCGACGATCTCCAGTGCTGGGAAGAGGAAGGAGGCACGGTCACGGTCAGGTGCACCTGGACCGCGGTCGGGGACGACGTGATGGTCGGGCGGGCCTCGAGGTACCGGATCCTCCGGCACGACGAGGAGATCAAGGCAGGCAACCAGGCTCAGGCGGTCCTGGTCGACGACAGCCTGCAGCCCGGAGAGCCGGATACCGGCGAAAGCTACTCAATGAAAGGGCTGGAGCCTGACACCGGGTACTGGTTCGCGGTCAGCGTGTCGGACGACGGTGGCAACACGACCCTGTCCAACTCGGTCCGGGTCATCACCCTGGGGCCGGTGATCGGCTTCACGGTCACGCCGAGCACGGTGCCCGGAGAGCATGCCATGGATCTCTCGTGGACCAATCCGAAGGATCCGGACCTGGAGCGGGTGCTGATACTCCGGAAGGTGGGTGCGTACCCCGAGAGCCCGAGCGATGCGGAGGCCTGGGAGGTCTACAGCGGGACGTCGGAGGTGTGTCGGGACGAGCACGAGATCGAGGATGGCACGGAGTACCTGTACAGGGTCTGGGTATTCGACGAGCCCATCCGCTCGGATCCGTCGGATGCCGCGGCCACGAGGCCGTATGTGGACGACGACCAGGACGGGTACGCTGATGACGAGAACGACTGCGACGACTCCAACGCATTGAGCTATCCCGGTGCTCTAGTACTTGACTGCTCAGCTACAGACTGGGACTGCGACGGAACGTGGTTGGGTGAGAACGCGTTCTGCGATTCCACGGCGCCGGCGTGGCTCGATGGACAGTGCACAACGGGTGGGCCTCCGTATCCATGCGCGCAGGAGTTCGGCTGCGACTGGAAGGAGGTGCAGGATCATACACCTTGCGTGCTGGATACTACCCCTGACAACTACGATTACGACATATGTGTTGAAGGCGGCTGCATCTCGCCCGGCGCATGCGGAGATGCGACCTGCAACTCTCCGGGTCCGCACTTCCCCCTGCCGCCGGCTGCGGGCCACGCAGACTTCTCCCGGGCAGGCGATACCGAGCCGGTGGTGACAGACAACGTGACCGGCCTGATGTGGCAGGGATGCGCCGCTGGCAAGAGCGGAAGCGATTGTCTGACAGGTGGCGCGACCGGCTACACGTGGGAGGGAGCCCTGACATACTGCGATGACGTGCAATGGGGCGGGTATGACGACTGGCGCCTGCCTGACAGTCACGAGCTGCAGTCCATCGTGGACTACGGGAGCATACCGGCCATCGACCAGAGCGCGTTCCCGGCAACGCACACGGACTACTTCTGGTCGTCGTCGTCCTATGCGTTCAACTCGTCGTACGCGTGGGTCGTGGGCTTCGGCAGCGGCGACGTGAGCATCGGCGTCGTGGACGTCGACGACTGGGTCGGCGTCAACCGCGTGCGTTGTGTGCGGAGCGGGCCGTGATCGGCGGGAGATGGAAAGTGACCGGGCAAGGTCGTCGTCGTCCTATGCGGGCGACTCGTCGAACGCATGGAACGTTAACGTTAGCTTCGGCTCGAGCTCCTGCCGATTCGGTGACCGTGGTGGTGCAGAGCGGAGAACGGCTCGGGAAGGTGGCCGAGAGGCGCATAGCCTTCAGAATCATGCACGAGATCGAGAAATAAGAGGCCGAGGAATGAATGTGAAGACCGCGAGGAAAGTCCCGCCGATGCTGCTGGTCATCTCGATAGCGCTCCTCGTTCCGAACAGGGGCGACAGCGGGTGGAAGCGATTCATCCGCAGCGAGCCCGTGCAGGATCAGCCGGTGGTCGCGGACGCCGTGACCGGGCTGGTGTGGCAGGGCTGCGCTGCAGGCCAGAGCGGCATTGACTGCTCAGGAAGTGTGACGACCAGTAACTGGAACGCTGCAGTCTCCTACTGCGACAGCCTGGACTGGGGAGGGAGCACGGACTGGCGGCTTCCCGACGTGAAGGAGCTGTACAGCATCCTGGATGCTCGCAGGGTGAGCACGTCGATCGATCCGACCGCGTTTCCACAGACGCCTGCGAGCTGCTTCTGGTCGTCGTCGTCCTATGTGGGCTCCTCGTCGAGCGCATGGTACGTGAGCTTCTACAACGGCTACGGCTTCGTGTACAGCGTCAACGTCGGCGGCAAGGCCTTCGACAACCACGTGCGTTGTGTGCGGAGCGGGCCGTGATCGGCTATTTGGAGATTTGAGCCTTTGGCTCTTCTACGGCTCCTGCACTGCAAGGGGGTGGAAGCGATGATTCATTTGCGGGGAGCATGGGGATAGAGCGCCAGGGCTTCTTCTCGCAGCATTTCGCAGTCGACTGCCAGGCCGTCGCGCCGCTTGGCCTCCTGCACCTATAGCGCGGCATTCTCCTCGTCTGACTGGCAGCTCCTCGATGCTGGCCAGGAGATGCCGGGCCAGCCTGGCACGGGCGCGCATGTCGAGCTGCAGCGCGGCTGCTCTGACCTCCTCTAAGTCCATCAGGCCTCTATATCAATCCTCTCGAGATGGCCTCCTGATGCGAACTCCGTGAGGGTCGGCAACGGCGAGACAGCCCGAGATTTCTTCAAGAGAGACCGTGCTCACCGCGTGCTCGAGGAAGGAGGTGATATCGGCCGGGTGCATCTTCCGGGGACGCAGCAGGAGGACACCGTGATGAGATCCGACCGGGTATCGCCGCAGGTCTCCGAATCCTCTGTCCTGGGTGACGAAGAGCCTGTTCTCCCTCTGGACGACCGGCCAGATCTCGTCATCCGACCAGCCGGCCATGGCCTGGTCTTCAACGGTGAGCACGTCGTGACCCATGGCGCGAACCGTCTCGGCGCATGCCGCTGGAACATTCTCGTCCAGCTTCACCTTCATGATGTCTGCTCGTCCACGAGGGGCAGGAAGGTCTCCTCCCTGGCCACCTGCGCACCGTAGGCGATGGCCGCTCTGAGGTGATCGCGGGTCACGGTCGGATAGGCTGCCAAAACCTCATCCTCCGTCGCCCCCTCGGCGAGCGCATCCAGTACGAGATACACCATGACCCGCGTGCCACGGAAACGGAGCTGCCCGTGGCAGACCTTCGGATCGGAGTCCAGGTACTTCCAGTAATCGCGCATCTCGACTCCTATGCCCGTCCGAGGGCATTCTCGGCGTCTCCTGCTTCCAGCGGGACCTCGGCCGCGTGCAGCGCCCGTTCGGACCTCTCGAGCAGCTTGCCGGCCTCGGGCCTCATACGGCGATTGCCTCCTCACGGACGTTCAGGAAGAGCAGGCTCTCATCCTCGAGCCATCGCCTCTTGGATGCAGAAACCCTGCTCAGGGAGGCACCGAGCTCGAGAGACAGCTCCGCGATCAGCTCGCTGGTCCTGTCTATCTCGCTTGAGTAGTCGTCGACCCTGTCGAGAACGATCAGATCGTCGACATCCGACTCCTCGTCCGCCTCATCCCGGCTCTTGAGCTCGGCCATCAACCCGCGCATGGCTTCGCTCACGGGCGACACTCCCTTGCCGATAGAAACCCATCTCAGATTATCACAAGTAACGCCCAAGGGGCAAAGAGCGAGATCATCCCTTGCGACTTTCCCCTCCGGCGCGCAGAATGCCAGACCAGCGATGCCTGCCGAGGACGAGAGCGCGACTGCGGGTGTTCGTACGCTGCACGGCGATCCGAGAAAGGCCGTCGTGCGCCTGGCCGGGCCCACGGTGCTGGCCATGTCGGCCCACACGATCTACAACCTGGCCGACGCCTACTGGGTCTCGGGCCTGGGGCCGGACGCCCTGGCCGCGGTCGGGCTCTTCTTTCCCTTCTTCTTCATGGCCATGGCCGTGGCGACCGGTATCGGACTGGGCGGCGGCTCGGCCATCTCCCGCTTCGTCGGCGCCCGGGACCGGCGGGCCTGCGACGAGGTGGCCACCCACACCGCGGTGCTGATGGCCATCGCCGCGGCGGTCTTCACCGCGCCGCTGATCGCCTTCGTGCGGCCCCTCTTCGTGGCCCTGGGGGCGGGCGAGACGATCGAGCTGAGCGTGAGCTACGCGCGGATCATGTTCGGCGGCACCGGGCTGATCTTCTTCTCCCACGCGGCGCTGGCGCTGCTGCGCGGCGAGGGCGACGCCCGGCGACCGATGATCGCCATGCTGTCCGGCTCGGGTCTCAACATCCTGCTCGACCCGGTCTTCATCTTCGACCGGGTCGGCCCCTTTCCGGGCCTGGGCCTGGGCGTGGCCGGGGCCGCCTGGGCCTCGGTGCTGTCGATGACCCTGAGCTCGGCCCTGCTCGCCAAGTGGCTGCTGTGGAGCGCCGACACCTGGGTCTCGTTCCGCTTTCAGGGCTTCCGCTTCCGGCGGCCCGTGCTGGTGGACATCTTCCGGGTGGGCCTGCCGGCCGCGGTCCAGCACATGTCCATGGCCGTGATGATGATGCTGATGAACGCCATGCTGATCTGCGTGGGCGGCACCGATCTGGTGGCCGTGTTCACCACCGGCTGGCGGGTGATCATGATCGCCAACCTGCCGGTCATGGGCCTGGCCACCGCGGTCGTGGCCGTGGGCGGCGCCGCATACGGAATGAAGGACTACACCCGGCTGGATGCGGGCTACCTGTATGCGATCAAGCTGGGCATCGCGGTCGAGCTGGTCATGCTCGCGCTCATCTGGATCTTCGCCCAGCCCATCTCCACCGTGTTCACCGCCGCCGAGCTCAGCGTCCACATCCAGCCCGATCTGATCGTCTTCTTGCGGACCGTCACCCTCTTCCTGCCGGCCGTACCGCTCGGCATGTGCTCGTCGGCGCTGTTCCAGGGCACCGGCAAGGGCAGCTACGCCCTGGCCGCCACTCTGATCCGGACGCTGGTTCTGGCCGTGCCGCTGGTCTTCGTCATCGGTGTGCTGTGGCTGGAGAACCTGCGGGGGATCTGCATCGGCCTGGTGCTGGCCAACGCCGCGGGCTCGGTCATCGCCTTCGTCTGGGCGCGGCTCTACCTGCGTGCCCTCAAGTGCGGTCGCGTCCAGGCCGAGCTGCCGGTCGTCGGGGAGATGAGCTGCTAGACCGAAAACAAGAGGGAGGCTGACATGGCTTCGAGCTGGCATTACCACCTGGCCGGCAAGGCCTGCGGGCCCATCGAGCGGGACGATCTGCTCTACGAGGTCGAGAACCGCCGTCTCTCACCCTGGGTGCCGGTCTGGAAGGAGGGCATGAGCCAGTGGCAGCCCATGGCCCAGGTCGAGGAGCTGGCCTACCATCTCAAGAAGCGGAACATCTTCGTGCCACCCCCTCCGCCGAAGGGGCTGGGCGACGACGCGGCGGTGCGCATGCTGCTGCCCGTGGGCCGGACCGGCCTGGCCATCACGGCCGGCTACCTCGGGCTGCTCTCCCTGACCCTCTTCCTGGCCCCGGTCGCCCTGCTGGTCAGCCTGATCGCGGCCTGGGACCTCAAGCGCCGCCCGGGCTCGCACGGCTGGGGGCGGGTGATCTTCGGGCTGGTCATGGGCGTCCTGTTCACCGTCGTGCTGATCCTCGTCTTTCTGGCCTGACGGCGTTCGGCATCGAACGGATGTGCGAAAGCGAACGCGACGCGGGGATCGGTCAATAGGTTTTCTGCTGTAATCACGGGATGGTAACGGCTCGGGATCCGGCAGGCGTCTTGCATGCCCGGAGGCGAGTGCCTGTCGAGCGAGAGGAGATCCCGATGAGCCGACCAGTATCCTGCTTCTTGTTCTGCTGTCTGACGACCCTCTACCTGGGCGCCTGCACCGAGGACCAGGCTGCCGATCAGGGCCTGCCGGTCGGGTCGGCCTGCAGCGCGGACGCCGACTGCGCCGGCCCCGGCACCCCCGAGTGCCTGACCGACGGGCTCTACCCGCTGGCCGACCTGGCCAGCTCGGAAGACCCGGCCGCCCAGGCGCTGGCCGGGATCGGCTTTCCGCTCCCGGGCGGCTACTGCTCGACGGTGCCGCCCTGCTCGGCCGACAGCGACTGCGGCCTGGGCGGCTCCTGCTTCTTCCCGCTCCGGGAGGTGGACCCGGACTACTTCGCCATCCTGGTCGGCGCGCTCGGCCTGGGGCCCGAGGACGCGGTCGTGCTGGAGAGCTTTCTGGACTACGGCCAGTGCCTGCTCGCCTGCGAGACAGATGCCGACTGCGCGCGGGAAGGCTATGCCTGCGCCACGCCGATCGGGGACTTTCTGAGCCTGGTGCAGGGCGCCGACACGAGCACCTACTGTATCACCCAACCCGTCACCTGCTCGCCCGATCCCTGCGTGCACGGCACCTGTCGCGTGGTGGACGAGAGCCACATCGCCTGTGACTGCGATCCCGGCTGGACCGGTGAGCTGTGCGACGAGCCTGTCGGCTGCGGAGGGCTGGAGGCCGATCCGCCGCTCAGTGTAGACTACGAGGGCACGGGGATCGGCGACGTCGCGACCTACTCCTGCGATGCCGGCTACTTTCTGGTGGGCGAGCCGGAGCGCCAGTGCACCTCCGACGGCTGGAGCGGCCAGGCGCCCGTGTGTCAGCTCACTGATCCATGCGATCCGAACCCCTGCCAGCACGGCGGGACCTGCGAGCCCGACGGCGAGGGCGGCTACACCTGCACCTGCGCCGACGGCTACGAGGGCCGCGACTGCGAGACCGACATCGACGACTGCGACCCGAACCCCTGCCAGAACGGCGGCACCTGCACCGACGGGGTGGCGGGCTACACCTGCACCTGCCCTGCGGGTTACACGGGCGAGGACTGCGAGATCGAGGTCAGCGGCTGCGCCGACGAGCCCTGCGTCCACGGCACCTGCACCGACACCGGGCCCGGCGAATATACCTGCAGCTGCGACGAGGGCTGGACCGGCGCGAACTGCGACATGAACATCGACGACTGCACGCCCAACCCCTGCGTGCACGGCAGCTGCGTCGACGGGGTGGCGGGCTTCACCTGCGAGTGCGCGCCCGGCTGGCAGGGGCCGCTCTGCGAGCAGGACGTGCCCGACTGCGTGCCCGATCCCTGCGTCCACGGCACCTGCGTCGAGGGCGCGCCCGGCACGGGCGAGTTCAGCTGCCGCTGCGATCTCGGCTGGCAGGGCGCGCTGTGCGATCAGATGACCGACATGTGCGATCCGAACCCCTGCCAGCATGGCTCCTGCAGCATGGACGCGCCCGGGCAGTTCAGCTGCAGCTGCGACGCGGGCTGGGAAGGCGCGCTCTGCGATCAGATGACCGACCTGTGCGATCCGAACCCCTGCCAGCATGGCTCCTGCAGCATGGCCGGGCCGGGCGACTACGACTGCAGCTGCCCCGAGGGCTACGAGGGCCACGACTGCGAGACCAACATCGACGACTGCACGCCCAACCCCTGCCAGAACGGCGGCACCTGCAACGACGGGGTGGCGAGCTACACCTGCACCTGCCCCGCGGGCTACACGGGCACGAACTGCGAGACCGAGGTCAACGGCTGCGCGGACGATCCCTGCGTCCACGGGACCTGCACCGACACCGGGCTCGGCACGTACACCTGCACCTGCGAGGATGGCTGGACCGGGACCAACTGCGACACCAACATCGACGACTGCACGCCCAATCCCTGCGTGCACGGGACCTGCACCGACGGGGTGGCGAGCTTCACCTGCACCTGCTTCGGGGGCTGGCAGGGGACGCTGTGCGACGAGGACGAGCCGGACTGCGCGCCCAACCCCTGCGTGCACGGGACCTGCACCGAGGGCGCGGCCGGTACGGGCGAGTTCACCTGCAGCTGCGACTCGGGCTGGCAGGGGACGCTCTGCGATGCGGACGAGCCGGACTGCGTGCCCAACCCCTGCGTCCACGGCGTGTGCACCGAGGGCGCGCCCGGCACGGGCGAGTTCTCCTGCGCCTGTGACGCGGGCTGGGAGGGGACGCTCTGCGATGCGGACGAGCCGGACTGCGTGCCCAACCCCTGCGCGCACGGCACCTGCACCGAGGGCACGCCCGGCACCGGGCAGTTCACCTGCGCCTGCGACGCCGGCTGGCAGGGGACCCTGTGCGACCAGGACGAGCCGGACTGCGTGCCCAACCCCTGCGTCCACGGGACCTGCACCGAGGGCGCGGCCGGCACGGGCGAGTTCTCGTGTAGCTGCGACGCGGGCTGGGAGGGGACGCTCTGCGATCAGCTCGAGGACATGTGCACGCCCAACCCCTGCCAGAACGGCGGGACCTGCGAGACTTCCGGGCCCGGGGAGTTCACCTGCACCTGCGTCGGGGGCTACACCGGGGACCTGTGCGAGGTGCCGCCTGGGACCACCGAGTGCCTGCTGACCTACGATCTCGTGCTCGGCGACGGCACGGACGGCTGCAACCTGCGCATCGCCGACACCACCCTGGGGCTGGGCGACGGCACCTGGGGCGTGGGCCCGGGGACCCTGATCCTGCGCCTGCCGAGCGACGGGGAGCAGGGCGTGGCCGCGGGAGACGCCGAGATCCTCTACTACGAGCTCCCCCAGCAGTTCGCCACCTCGGCCATGGGGACGACCATCACCACCGACGTGGTCGCCTTCTCGCCCGAGCTGGGCCAGTCAGGCAACACGACCCGCCTGGCGCTCGGCACCTACACCCCGGGCGCGGATCCGGTCATCGCCTGGGATGCCTGTGACTACCCGGCCGGCTACAACAACACCAAGGACAGCTTCACCCCGGACGTCGTGGGCACGGGCGAGGGCTGCCTGGTGCCCTACCGCAGCGTGGGCGACGTCTACTGCGACGGCGGGGCCTTCGTGTGCGGCATGGGCAACCTGAATCCGGGACACAACTACCAGGACGAGACCTGGGAGCAGGCCATGCAGCAGATCGACTTCGCGGCCGACCTGTCGAGCTTCACGATGTCGGAGATGCTGGTGCCCAACCGCTCGCCGAGCCGGACCTACCTGCGCTGGGAGGGTGTGCTGGTGGACGTGACCTGCCAGTAAAAAAGGCGCCTCTCGATTTCCCGTAATGTAGCGGGTTCGCGCTGATTGCCTCGTCTGGATGCGCCTGTCGAGGCACTCCGCGCCT
>JAFGRB010000408.1 GCA_016935365.1 Deltaproteobacteria bacterium | reverse complement strand
GCGTTCCGGCAGCCCTGGCTCGGATCGCAGGAGTCGGTGGTGCACACGTTGTCGTCGTCGCAGTCGGCGTCGCTCGTGCACCGGGAGCAGTCGGGGTCGTCCTGGTCGGTGCTCCCGTCGCAGTCGTTGTCCACGCCGTCGTCACAGCTCTCGGTATCCGGCAGCGTCTGGTCCTCGCAGCCGCCCCAGCTGCCGCCGCTGCAGGTCTGCACGCCCGCCCGGCACGCGCCCACGCCTTCGGTCCCCTCCGGGCCCTCATAGCAGGGACGGGTGCTCGCCTCGGCGCAGCCCGTCACCTCCAGGCAGAAGGTGGTCGTGTTGGTGTAGGCGCCGGCGTCGGCGGTCAGATCCAGCCAGAACCAGATGCGGTGGCCCGCGGGCGCGCTCGGATCCACGCTGACGATGAAGTCCGTCTGCGACGATCCGGTGGCCTCGGAGGCGATGTCTGGAAAGCGGCTCGCGCTCTGGCTCACGGTGACCGCCGCGTCTTGCGCGCCGAGGACGCCCGAGATGCCGGTGGCGGTCAGGCCGCCGCTGTTGCGAAGGCTCAGCCCCAGCGAGGTCGCGGAGCCGCTCTCGATGGTGTTGGAGCAGGAGTTGGCCTCGTAGGTCAGCAGCGGCTCGGGCGGCAGGCCGGTCTGGCCGTCCAGGAACCAGTGCCAGGCGTTGTTGGCGACGAACGGCAGGTACCCGCCGTCCCCGTAGGCGGTCTGCCGGATCTTGGTGCCGCGGAGCGCGGCGGTGTCTCCCTCGGGCCAGACCTCGTTGCCGGTCGTGGGGCCGTCTGCGAATCGGAAGTTGACCAGGGGCTTGCCGGCCTCGGGCGGGTAGCCGTACGCGTCCACCACGGCCTGGGCGGCGTCCCTGAGGGTCTGCGGGAGCGTCGGGATCTCGATGATGTTCCCGGCGAAGTGGGCCAGATCGAACTCGGCCGCGTAGCAGTGGACCGTGTCGCCCATCGCCCCGGCGATCTCGGCCTGCTCCACGCCGCCCGCCTTGACCAGCTCGCGGCCGAAGGTATCCACGGCCAGCGACAGATCGACGAAGCCCGGACCGAGATCGACGGACGCCCAGGCGCCCATCAGCACCGCGGTGTCGATGTAGGCGTCCACCCAGGCGGCGCCGAGCTCCCGCGCGGTGGCGGCGGGATTGTCGTTCAACCAGGCGGGGATGGCCGTGGCCGCGTCCAGCATGTAGTTGGTGGGGATCTCGCTCCGGGCCGTGACGTCGCAGTACTCCTTGATCACGAAGTCGTTCTCGAACATGCCGTAGTTGCAGCCCCACAGGACGCACAGGTCGAGCCGCCTGCCGATGGCGGCGGTCGCCAGGGCGTAAGCCTCGGTGAGCTCGCCGAAGATGGTCCGGATGGGGTCGGGCGAGCTTTCGGAGAAGTCGGCGGCGATCCCGTTGGGCGTCGCGCCTCCCCAGATCATGACCGCGTAGCGCTCGGCCGGGTAGGCATCGACGCCCCAGGCGATGAAGTCCGCGACGGTCTGGGGATCGCCCATGTTCACCTCGCCGATGCTCTCCAGCTCGGTGGATCGGATCACGTCGTCGAAGCTCGGATCCGGTTCGATCAGGAATCGCCGGCAATCGGTCCAGTCGCCGTTCGAGCTGTCGTTGCCCGGTGTCCGATCGATCTGGACCAGGATGTGGTAGTCGGTGGTGTCGACGCTGCGCTCGAGGGCGTTGATGTCTCTGATGGCGCCGCCCTCGTTGTTCGAGTCGGCGGAGAAGTACAGCAGCAGCGTCCACTCCTTGTCTCCGTTCTGGGCCTGGTGCAGGGACTCGAAGCCCCGCTCGCCGCAGGAGCAGAGCGAGACGCCCATGGCTGCCGCCAGCATGACGCGGATCATGGTGTCTCCTCGGTAAGAAGGATCCCGCTCACTCTATCACGATTTCGCCGCTCGAGTCGCCGGCGAGAAAGGAAGGTCTCTCTGTTAGGGGGACAAGGCGGGAGGATCTGATCTCAGCGGTGGCGGCGGCGCCGGCGGCGGCGCTTGGGGGGGCGCTTCTTCTCCTGCTTCTCCTTCTCGGCCCACTCCTTCTCCACCTGCTCGACGGTCTTGCCCTCGAGCAAGGCCGCTTTCTTGGCCAGGTACTCACGCTCGCGCTTCTCGCCTTCCTCGCCGCCCAGCTCGTGGAAGATCTTGGCGATGTCCCCGTAGACCACGGCGATCCTGTCGTTGGACGCGTTGGCCTTGCCCAGCTCCATGACCGCCTTGGCCATGTTGTCCAGGGCGGCCGGGAAGGCCTCGGCGTCGAGGTAGATCAGGCCCATCATGTGGAAGACCTCGGGCCGCTCGCCGCCGGGCAGCATGAGCGAGTTCTCGTACTCCTCGCGGGCCAGGTTGTAGTACTCGCGCTTCTTGTCCTGCTTGGTCTTGTCGTCGCCCAGCACGGCGCCCATGGCCTGGTAGCAGCGGGCCACCTGGTAGCGGGCCTCGGCGCTCAGCTCGTCGATCTCGACCGCCTTCTTGAACTCCGCCAGGGCGGTCTCGTGATCCTCCATCCGCATGAGCAGATCGCCCTTGGTGACGTGGTAGGCGACGGTGGGCTTGAGGAAGCGCTCGAACTCCTGTAGCTTGGACACCGCTTCCTGCTTGCGGTCCAGCATGAAGAGGCTCTCGGCCCGGTTGAAGTAGACCCTGGGCAGGCGCGGGTCGAGCTGCAGGGCCCGGGCGAACTCGCGATCCGTCTTGGCTCCGTCCTTGTTCATGGCCGCCAGCCGGCCGGCCAGATCGTGGATCTCGGCGCTCTCGTCGTAAGCCTCCAGCGCCTTGCGCAGGTACTCGGCCGCCTTGGGCGGCCCTTCGTCCTTGACCGCCAGGGCGTACTCGCCCCGGACCAGGTAGAGAAGCCCCAGCTGCGGCGGCGAGAAGGACTCGATCGGGTGGCTCTGGGGGTTCATCATGTCGTCGAGGGTCTTCTTGGCGCGCTCCAGTTGCTTGCCCTGCTGGATGTACGCATAGGCCATGCGGAGGTTGCTGTAGACGTGGTCGGGGTTGACCCGCAGCGCGTCCCGGAAGTAGCGGATGGCCCGCCCCTGGTTGCCCTCGCGGAGGTAGACGTCGGCGAACTTGGCCTGGTAGTGGGGGCTGTCTCCGCTGAAGCGGCTGGCGCGGCTGTAGTCCTCCCGCGCTTCCTTGAGCTTGCCGAGCTCGAGCTTGGCCATGCCCTGGATGCCGAAGATCATGGAGCTGAGGAAGATGTCCTGCTGCTTGATGGCCCGGGAGACGATCTCGGTCAGGTACTTGTCGGCCTCCTCGGCCTTGCGGTCGCGGATCTTCATGAAGGCCTCGACCGCGAAGCGCTCGGGGTTGGGCAGCTCATCCTCGTTCATCCGGGCCAGGTGCTTTTTGAGCGCCTCCATCCGATCCTTCTGGTCGTGATCGGAGATGAGCAGGGTGCGCACGAAGGACTGCCGGCTCAGCGCCTTCTCCTCCGCGGGCCGCAGCGCGAGCGCGCGGTCCAGCTCCTTCTCCGCCTGGAGCAGGTCGTCGTAGTTGTCGCGCGGGATGAGCGTCGAGGCCTTCTTGATGGCCTCGCGGACCTGGACGCTGACGTCGACGTAGTGATGATACCAGACCAGCACACCCGCCATGATGGCCGCCACGATCAGGATCTGGAACAGCGCTCGCCAGAATGGGCGCGGCGGGCTGTGCGTCAGATGGGCGGAGCGCGGCAGCCAGTTGTCGGCCGGGGCGCCGTTGGTGCTCTTGAGCTCGGGCAGCTTCTCGTCGAGGGACTCCAGCAGATGCCGGGTGTGGGGATCGGCCTGCTCGATTTCGATCGCCCGCATGAACTGCTCGACGGCTTTCTTCTCCTGGCTGCGCTCCAGGAAGATCTCTCCCAGGGAGCGATGGGCCACGAAGCTCTCCGGCTCGGTGCGGATCACGCGCTTGAGCTCGGCCTCGGCCTTGCTGTCCTCGAAGTTGTGGTAGTAGGCCATGGCCAGGGCCAGCCGCCCGTGCTTTGCGCCGGGGTTGGCCGACAGCCCTCTCTTGCAGACCCGGATGGCCTGGACCGGCAGGTTGCGATCCATGTAGGCCCGAGCCAGGGGTACGAAGTTGCCCGCATCCGCATCGAAGTCGGCCTCGAGCTTGTCGATGTCCTGTCCGGTCTTGTCTTTCGGCTCGGCCATACTGTCCTCCGGCGTGAACGCATCTCGGCGTCGAGAAACCAACCGACGCGGATTTGCATAACAAGTCCGCCGCCGGCTTGTCAAGCCAATTGCAGTGCCACTATCTATCACCCCTGCTGATCCGGGACGCCAGATCGTCGTGCAGATCAAGGAGCTGCGCCGAAGTCGAGCGGAGGCGTGGTTCTCCACGTCGAGCATCGACTTCGGTGCTGCGACGCCGTTTGCGCGACGAGGTGGCGGATCCGGAGTGCGTAGCAGAGTTGACTTGCCCCCGCGCGCTGCCATAGCCTGCCAGGAGGTCGGCACGGGAGAGCCCTGATCATGTGGAAGCGCCTCTTTCGGCTATCGGGATTCAAGCTGGGCCTGCTGGTGACCCTGGCCTTCGTCCTGTTCAAGGTCGTGTGGGTGGTCAAGTGGACGAGCCAGGAGTCGCCGGTGGCGAACTGGCTCAACTCCTTCGAGAACAAGATCCTGGACATGAAGTTCCAGCAGATGGACACCCCCCGGACCGAGGCCGAGCGGCGGGCCTTCCAGGACGGGGCGCACGTGGTGGTGGTGGCCATCGACGAGAAGAGCGTGCGCATGCCCGAGCTGGGGCTCTGGCCCTGGCACCGCATCCACATCGCCCGGATGGTCGAGCAGCTCGAGCGCTGCAAGGTGCGGGTGATCGGCTTCGACGCCGTCTTCGCCGAGCCGGATGCCGCCCGGGTGGTGCCCGCGGTCCAGGCCATCCGGGACGCCTTTGCCGCGCGCGAGGGGCACAGCGACGAGTTCCTGACCTACCTCGACAAGACCCTGGTCGAGGTGAACGGCGATCTCCGCTTCGCCAAGCTGCTCGAGGAGCAGGAGAACGTGGTCCTGGGCTACTTCTTCTTCATGAGCGATGATGAGCTCGCCGGGCTCGACCGCGAGGAGGTCATCGAGCGGGGCATGGAGAGCATCGGCTTCGGCACCGTGGGCATGGTGAAGCCGGCTCCCGGGATCGACGCCGCGGCCGCCTTCCGCAACGTCAAGGGCGTGCGGGCCAACCTGGACATCTTCACCGAGGCGGTCGAGCACTACGGCTTTTTCAACCAGGCGCCGGACTTCGATCGGATCTTCCGGCGGGTCCCGATGATCATGTCCTACAAACGGGCCGGGGAGGGCGACGATCTGGCCCGCTCCTCGTTCTTTCCCTCCCTGTCGCTCAAGGTCCTGTCGCTCTACTACGGCCAGCCCGTGCACCTCTACATCCACCGCTCGGCCGAGGCCGAGGACTACCTGCCCGCCCACCTCGAGATCTGGCTGGGGCCGCTCGGCCCGGTGGGCGACAAGCACATCTCGGTCCCCGTCGAGGAGGGAGGGGACTTCCGGCTCAAGTTCTACGGGGGAGAGAAGACCTTCCGCTACATCTCGGCGGGCGACCTCATCCGCGGAGACGAGCAGGCCTGCCGGGACGTGGAGGGCAAAATCGCGCTGGTGGGCGCGACCACGACCGGCATCTACGACCGGCGGCCGACGCCCTTCGGCCACAGCGTACCGGGCGTGGAGCTGCACGCCACGGCCGTGGAGAACGTGATCCGGCGCGACTTCCTGGCCCGCCCCTACGATCTGGGCCTGCTCGAGGCGCTCTTCATGCTCGGGCTCGGCATCTTGCTGAGCTGGTTCTTGACCCGCTTCCGCCTGACCTCGGGGCTCGTCGTGGTGCTGGTCTTCATCGCGGCCTGGCTGCTGGTGGACTTCTTCATCGTCTTCCCCCGGGGTTTCTGGATCCACCAGATCGCCCAGCTCAGCCACCTGATGGTGCTCTTCCTGGCGATCGCCGTCTACCGCTACGCCACCGAGGAGCGCGAGAAGAGCAAGATCCGCCACGCCTTCCAGTTCTACCTGTCCAAGGACGTCATCGACAACGTGCTCCAGGACACCTCCAAGCTCAAGCTGGGCGGCGAGCGCCGCGAGCTGACGGTGCTCTTCTCCGACATCCGGGGCTTCACGACCATCTCCGAGGCGCTGGCGCCCGACGTGCTGACCGAGCTGCTCAACGAGTACCTCACCCCGATGACCGAGCTGGTCTTCGACTACCGCGGTACCCTGGACAAGTACATGGGCGACGCCATCATGGCGATCTACGGGGCGCCGGTGCCGTTCGAGGACCACGCCCGGGCGGCCTGCTACACCGCGCTGGAGATGATGGCCAAGCTCGCGGCGCTCGGGGAGCAGTGGCGGAGCAGGGGCCTGCCGGAGATCGACATCGGCATCGGGGTCAACACCGGGCTGATGTCGGTCGGCAACATGGGCTCGGCCAGGCGCTTCGATTACACGGTCATGGGCGACAACGTCAACCTGGGCTCGAGGCTGGAGGGCTCCAACAAGCAGTACGGCACCCACATCATCATCAGCCAGTTCACCCGGACGGCCATCGGCGAGCACTTCACCTGCCGGGAGCTCGACCTGGTGGCGGTCAAGGGCAAGAAGGAGCCGGTGCGCATCTTCGAGCTCGTCCACTCGGGACCGAGGCAGGGGGAGCGGGACGCCTGGATCGGCCGCTTCGAGTCGGCGCTCGGGCTCTATCGCCAGCGGAGCTGGGCCGAGGCCGAGGCCGCCTTCGCCGCGCTCGCGGCCGAGCGCGGCGATCCGCCCTCGAGGATCTACGTCGAGCGCTGCCGGCAGATCAAGACCGCGCCGCCCGCGGAGGGCTGGGACGGCGTATTCCGCATGACCACGAAGTAGGCACGGAGCGGGCATGAAGGATCTGACCTATTACAAGGACCAGGCCGCCAGGGCGATGATCCGGGGAGACTGGGCTGCGTCCCTGGCCCAGCTCGAGTTGGCCCGGGAGATCGCCCCCAAGGACACCTACGTGGCCATGAAGATCGGCGACATGCACCAGCGGCTGGGCAAGCGCCTCGAGGCGATCGACGCCTACAAGCGGGCGGCCGCGCTCTTCGCTGCAGCCGGCTTTCTGATCAAGGCCATCTCGGTCGACAAGCTGATCCTGTCTCTGGACCCGGACGACAACCAGGTCCGCGAAGCCCTGGCCTCGCTGTATGCGGCCCAGCGCGGCGAGGCTGGCTTCGACCAGGAGCCGCCGCCGGTCGAGCCTCGCGCCGCAGCCCCGGAGGCCGGCTCGGAGGCCCCGGAGGAGGCCCCGGAGGAGGCTCCGGACGAGGAGGACTGGTCGATCGACGTGACCCTGGCGAGGATCGATCCCAACCGGCTGCCCCGGACCCCCCTGCTGTCGGATCTCAACCGGGACGAGGTCCGCGAGCTGATCGACAAGCTGGTGCCGGTCAACGCGGCAGCCGGCACGGTCATCTGCCGCGAGGGCGAAGAGGCCGACTCGATGTTCATCATCGTCCACGGCCTGGTCCGGATCTCGAGCCGCGACACGGACGGCAGCCCGCTGTGGCTGACCAACCTGACCGAAGGCGCGTTCTTCGGCGAGTTCGGCGTGCTGGGCGACGGCGTGCGCCACGCGGATGTCGTGGCCGCCGAGGACACGGAGATGCTGCGGATCGACAAGAGCCAGCTGGCCGCGCTCGTCGAGCGCCATCCCCGGGTCAAGGAGGTCGTCTTCCGCTTCTACAAGGATCGCGTGGTCGACACGCTGCTCGCCAAGAACCCGCTGTTCCGCGGGCTCACGCCCTCGCAGCGGGCGGTCTTGCTGGAGCACGCCGCGCTGGAGATCCACGCCGAGGACTCGATGATCATCCAGGAGGGCGACGACGGGGAGCATCTCTTCATCCTCAAGAGCGGTGAGGTCGAGGTATTCACGAGCATCGGCGGCAAGCGGGTCGATCTCGCCCTGCTGCAGGCCGGGGACATCTTCGGGGAGATCAGCGTGCTGACCAGCTCGCCCACGACGGCCAACGTGGTGGCCAGGCGGCGCACGGAGCTCGTCAAGTTCTCGAAGCGCGAGGTGATGGAGTTCGCGCGCGCCTACCCCCACTTGACCCACATGCTGTCCGAGACCAAGGACCACCGGATCGCGGAGACGGTCCGCCGCATCCAGACCGAGGGATTCGTCTAGTTGGGGGCCCCATGGCGAGACGAAAGAGCAGCCCGAAGCGCCGG
Organism: Deltaproteobacteria bacterium; assembly: GCA_016935365.1. GTDB lineage: Bacteria > Myxococcota > B64-G9 > B64-G9 > B64-G9 > JAFGRB01. Next base: position 697 of record JAFGRB010000408.1, on the reverse strand, counting down.
CGGCCGAGAGCCGCGGCGCGAAAGCCCGACGGCGATCTGCGCGCGGAGAACGAGCGCCTGAGCGACGAGCTGGATCTCTTCCGCCTGCTCAGCGACTTCGAGTCCACCGGCTTCTCGCTCGAGCGGCTGCTGGATCGCTTTCTGCAGCGCGTGATGCGGGTCTTCCGCACCAGCGCCGGGACGGTCTTCTCGCTCGACGCGGACTCGGGCGAGCTGATCTTCCGCGCGGTGCGGGGCAAGGCCCGGCACCGGCTCCACGGACGCCGGATGCCGGCCGACACCGGCATCGCCGGCTGGGTGGCGCGCACGGGCAAGCCCCGGCTGGTGCGGGACGTGCGTCGCGATCCGCGCTGGTGGCGAAAGATCTCCGACTACATCCAGTACCCCACCAAGGACATCCTGGCGGTGCCGCTGCGGTCCAGCTCCGGCAAGCAGGTCGGCGTGATCGAGCTGCTCAACCGGGACGACCACGCCGGCTACACCGAGCAGGACCTGGAGTACATGAACCGGATCGCCGGCTCGGTGGGCACCCTGCTGGAGAACGCCCGCCTCTGGGACGCCGCCCAGCAGAGCAACCGCCGGCTCGAGGTGCTCAACGAGGTCGGCCACTTGGTGGTCTCGTCGCTGGACCTGCGCCAGATCCAGCAGCGGGCCATCCAGGCGGCCAGCGAGCTGGTCGACTGCGAGGCGGGCTCGC
>JAFGRB010000039.1 GCA_016935365.1 Deltaproteobacteria bacterium | reverse complement strand
GGGACGGATAACACTCTGTGCACATTGGAAAATCCACATCCCCCTTGACGGGGGAGGTCGGGCGAAGCCCGGGTGGGGGTGAAAACGCGACAGCGCGGATGCCTCCCCATCTCCCCATCTCGGAGCCTTCACGCCCGGGAGCGATCCTGCTAGAATGAAGTCCCGAGCGTGCGAGGAGAGAGGATATGCCGAAGAAGATCCCGATCATGGTGGTGTTGAGCATTTTCGCCTTTGGCTGCACCGGAGATGGCGAAAGGGTGGTGCGGGACCTCACGGAGAACGAACACAAGCTGGTCGCCGGCTCCAACGTCTTCGGCTTCGGCTTGATGAAGGAGGTCGTGGCCCAGTCCGACGGGGGCAACGTCTTCATCTCGCCCCTGTCGGTCTCTTGTGCGCTGGGCATGACATACAATGGGGCGAGGGGCAGCACCGAGGAGGGTATGCGTCTGGCCCTGGAGTACGGGGACCTCACCACGGGGGAGATCAACCAGAGCTACCGGGATCTCATCGACCTGCTCACCGGCCTGGACCCGAAGGTGAGCATGGAGATCGCCAACTCCGTCTGGGTGCGGGAGGGCTTCGAGGTCTTGCAGGCCTTCATCGATCTCAACCAGACCTACTTCGACGCGGTGGTCGAGAATCTGGACTTCGACGATCCCTCGGCGGCAGACACCATGAACGCCTGGGTGGCGGACAAGACCCACGACAAGATCGACTCCATCGTGGAGCCCCCCATCGACCCTCTCACGGTCATGTTCCTGATCAACGCCATCTACTTCAAGGGCACCTGGACCTATCGGTTCGATCCTGCGGACACCCAGCCCGATACCTTCCACGGACCCGCCGGCGACGAGACCGTCCAGCTCATGCATCTTCAAGGCGATCTGCCCTGTTACGCGACCGAGACCTTTCTGGCGGTGGACCTGCCCTACGGCGACGAGATGTTCAGCATGACCGTGATCCTGCCGAAGTCGGGGGTGGACATCGACGCGCTGGTGGCCGAGCTGGACAGCGACAGCTGGGCGGACTGGCTCGCCGGCTTTGCGGTGCGGGAGGCGGACGTCTTCCTGCCGCGCTTCGAGCTGGAGTTCGGAAGCAGCCTGAACGACGTGCTCTCGGCGCTTGGCATGGGCGCGGCCTTCAGCGCCGGCGCGGACTTCACCGGCATCAACCCGGCGGGCGAGCTGTACATCAGCAACGTCAAGCACAAGACCTACGTGAAGGTGGACGAGGAGGGCACCGAGGCCGCGGCCGTGACCTCGGTGGAGGTGAGCAACCTGTCCATCTCCAACTCCTTCACCCTGCGCGCCGATCGCCCCTTCCTCTTCATCATCCACGACGCCCACTCCAAGGCCCTGCTGTTCATGGGCAAGATGGTGGATCCGCCTTCGGAGTAGGACTTCGACGAAGCGATTTGTCCCTGGCGGGGCAGGACGCCACTCAATGTTCATTATTCTGGACAAAAAAGCCATCTTTTGTTTAGAATAATGAACATTATGGCTCGAAAAACGACTACTCAGCACCCTTCGGTCAAGAGGCTGCTCGAGCAGATGGGCGAGAACATCAAGCTGGCCCGTCTCAGGCGAGGCTTCTCGGCCCAGCTGGTGGCCGAGAGGGCCGGCATGTCCCGCACGACGCTCGTGGCCATCGAGCACGGCGATCCGGGGGTGACCCTGGGGGCATACGCCAACGTGCTCCACAGCCTGGGCCTGCACGATGACCTGGCGCTCATCGCCCGGGACGACGAGCTGGGTCGCAAGCTGCAGGACGCAGACCTGCCCACTCGCAGGCGGGCGCCCAGGAGGCCGAAGAAATGACCTCCGCCCGAAAGATCGAGGTGTGCGCCCACTGGCGCGGGCTCGACAGACCGACGACCATGGGCTGGCTGACCGCGACCCCGGTACGCGGCAAGGAGATCTTCGCCTTCGAGTACGACCAGGAGTGGCTCGCCAGGGAGCTCCACGCCCGGCTCGATCCGAGCCTGGGCCTGTTCGGCGGTAGACAGTATCCAAAGAGCGATCGGAAGAACCTCGGGCTCTTCCTGGACTCCAGCCCGGACCGCTGGGGTCGGGTGCTCATGGAACGCCGGGAGGCTCAGCAGGCCCGTGCGGAGGGAAGACCTGAAAGGACGATGTTGGAGTCGGACTACCTGCTGGGGGTTCACGACGATCACAGAGTGGGGGCGCTCAGGTTCCGGATGGGCGGGCCCTTCCTGGACGACAAGCAGGAGATGGCCGCCCCTCCCTGGACTTCGCTGTCGGAGCTCGAGTACGCCAGCCTGCAGCTCGAGCAGGACGACGCGGAGTCCAGGCCCGAGTATGGAAAGTGGCTGAGGATGCTCATCTCTCCTGGCGGCTCCTTGGGCGGCGCCCGGCCCAAGGCCAGCGTGGTCGATGAGCGGGGAGGCTTGTGGATCGCCAAGTTTCCCAGCCGCAACGATCCGGTCGACATGGGAGCCTGGGAGTGGGTGGTCCACGAGCTCGCCAGACGAGCGGGTGTGATCGTTCCGGAAGCCCAAGTCCGCAAGTTCGGCTCGGCACATCACACCTACCTGAGCAAGAGGTTCGACAGGACACCTTCGCTCGAGAGACTCCACTTCGCCTCGGCGATGACGCTCCTGGAAAGAAATGATGGGGATGACTTCACCGAGGGAGCCAGCTACCTGGAGATGGTGGAGCTTCTGGAGCAGGTTGGAGCGAATCCGACAAAGGACATACAGCAGCTCTGGCGAAGAATCGTGTTCAACATCTGTGTATCCAACGTGGACGACCACCTGCGCAACCACGGGTTCATGCTCGAAGACCGAGGCTGGACCCTGGCGCCCGCATACGACATGAACCCGGATCCGAACGGACACGGCCTGAGGTTGAACATCTCCGACACGGACAATGCACTGGAGCTTGACCTGGCTATGGAGGTGGCTGAGGTCTATCGGGTGAAGAGGGCCGAGGAGATCGCCGCCGAGGTGATCGAGGCCATCTCTACCTGGCGGGAGAAGGCAGCGCAAGTCGGATTGTCCAGGACGGCGCAGGATCGGATGGAGCGAGCATTCAGTGGACAGTGGAGCTGAAGGGGATCGAACTCGGTCGTAACTATCTGGGAAAAGAATGTCCGGCGTTCGGCTCTGAGGTGTCCTGGTGTGATGCCACCCGAATATGACGATTGTGCGCCCCGAGTCCTACCAGCCCTACAAAGTATGAGCTTGCGGATCACTCCAGGGCGCTGGCCACAGCCGTGACCCTCTCGATGGCGCGGTCCAGATCGAAAGCATCGAAGTCCGCCGGCCGCAGCACCGGCCGCAGATTTGCCTGGACTTGTTCTCGCAAGGATCGCAATCGCTCGTCACCCAGGTCCGCGGGAGGATTGCCGTCGACGGCCAGCTTGCTGCGCAATAGGGTGACGAAGGCAACGTCCTCGAGGTCGAAGCCGCGCGTGCGGATGATGTAATCGATGTCGAAAAAGTCCCGGATGGCCACGTCCCGCCGGGTTAGCGCCGCGCGGCACTTTTCGGAAATGGCTTCGGACAAGGACATGCAGGCGAGTTGGATGGGCTGGAGGCGGGGCCGCTCCGAGACCGGGTCGAGCAGGATGGTCCTCGCGTCGCCGGTCACGGTGTGCGTCAACAGGGGCTCGCGAAGGCTGACCTCGAACTTGATGGACTGGGATTCGCGGGTCAAGCGGGACTCGAAGCCGATGACGCCCAGGTATTGCCTGGACTCGTTCGCGCCGCGCAGAGGCTCTACGGTGGACAACGACGGCGTGCGCTTCACCAGCCACTCCAGCAGACCCTTGAAGCCTTTGGCCCGATCCTGTCTTTGCTTCCGGGTACTCGACGCATCCATGCCGATGGCGAAGTCCAGATCCTCGCTCAAGCGGAAGAAGTCGGCGTGGACCTTGGCCAGGCAAGTCCCGCCCTTGAACACCAGGGGATGGTCGTTCTGCTGGGCCAGGTGGGCGAGAACGAGGGATGCGAAGTAGTCCTTCTCGACGAGGCGCCCCGCGAACCCGGTCTCGGCCGCGGTGTAGCGGACGGCCTCTAAGAAAAGCGCTTCATCCTCGTGTGGCCACGCGGCCGCATGCTCAGCTCTGGTCATTTCTCACAACCCCCCATCGTCGATCCACCTTCCCCTCGGCGCGTGTCCTGGGGACCATCGGGATCAGGCTCTTTTTCGAAGTCAGCGCCCGGTCCAGCTTGCCGAGTTGCCTGGCGCTGGCCCCCTCCTCTTCCAACAGAGCGCCCAGGCGCCGTATGGTACCCTGGTTGCCGAACTGCAGCGCCGAGCGCACCAGGGTCTTCACTTCGACCCGACCTGCGGACAATTCTGACCGGATCCAGCCGTAGGCCTTGGGCAGGGAGCCGAATCGCGACCAGTCGTAGACCGCGTCCACCAAGGTTCGTGTCCGGGACGAGAAGACCAGATTGTTCCCGGCGGCCGTCTCGATTTGCGCCGTGTCTCCGAGACGCTCGTCGGCCACCTTGATCAGGCTCAGCGCAACGGCGCCTACCTGGCGCGCTCCGGAGATGCGGTTGTTGTAAGCATAGACGAGGGTGGGCACCTGCTCGTCGAATCCGTAGCGGTTGAAGGCATTGGGTCCGCAAACCTGATAGCGACCATCCCGATCCTCGAGCAGGGTGTTGAGCGCCAGCGCTTCGTCGGGGCTCCATCTTCTCCCGAGGGGTAGTTTCGCCGGGAAGAGGTACAGGCCATTTCTGACTCTGGCGATCAGGCCGGCCCTGGAAAGTCGACTGAGCAACTCCCTCTCTTTCTTGGCGGTAATCCCCAGCGGGGCAGACAGATCACCGGTCGCGATGATCCGCTGCTCCCGGAGCTGGGCATAGGCGAAAGCCTGACGCTCGAGATTTCCAAGGCTGCGCGCCATGTGTTTATTGTATTTCACAAAAATTGCCTGTCAAGCAAAAATAGAAAAACAAGATAAACCTCTCAACTCCCCGGCCCATTGACACAAACTGCGAATCCGAGCCAGAATCGCCCCTTCTTCTTCATCACCCATGATGCCCACTCCAAGGCCCTGCTGCTCATGGGCAAGATGGTGGATCCGCCTTCGGAGTAGGACATCGATGTAGCGATTCCTCGAGAATGCAAACAAGGGACCCGCGCGTGCAACGCAGATCGAGCGCCTGGCGGACGGCGGGCTGGACGTGGACGGAGACGGGCAGGCGGACAGCGCAGATGCGCTCGCCGCGCTCGGCATGGACGAGGCCGAGCGGGCCCAGATCGCAGAGCAGTACGAGCCCGGGCAGCGCTTCATCCGGCTGCAGCTCGATCACTTCTCGACCTATGACGTCAACTGGGGTTTTTCGCTTCCCCAGGACGCGGAAGGGCCGTCTCGCGCGCCTGCCCAGGGCAACGGGCAGCACAACTGCGAGCAGGGCGGCTCGGTCATCGACGTGCAGGACCAGGGACTGGGCGAGGACATGGCCCTGGTGGGCCTGCCCTTCGGGCTGCATTATCGATCGGAGCGGATGACGGGCTACGGGCCTGCCTACGGCCTGCGGATCCCGCTTCGGGGTCCGGAAGCGCCCGCGAGCCTGAAGGCGATCCAGGTCGAGCTGGACGTGGCCGGCCGGCACTTCCGCCTCGACTTCGAGCCGGACCCCACGCCGGGCCAGGCCTACGACTTCCACGACTTCGTCTGGGACGGCCGGGACGCCTACGGGCGGATGCTGCAGGGGGCGCAGCCGGTGAAGGTGCGGATCGGCTACATCTACGGCGGGGTCTACCAGGCCAACGAGCGCTTTGGATACTCGGGCAACGGTGCGGACATCACGGCGAGCTGGACGCGGCAGGAGATCGGGCTGTGGCTGGAGTGGAGGGGCTCGATGGGGGCGATGGACGCGACGGGCCTGGGGCTCGGGGGCCTTACGCTGGGGGTGCAGCACGCCTATGACCCGGCCGGAAGGGTGCTGTACCTGGGGAGCGGCGAGAAGCGGAGCGCCCGGGAGCTGGAGCCGAGGATCCGCAGCGCAGCGGGCGGCGGGCAGGTCGGGCCCCTGAGCTGGGGCCCGGAGGGTCACCCGGCTCTGGATGCGAGCATCGCATGCAGCGACGTGGCCGTGGGGCCGGATGGCAGCCTGCTGGTGGGCAGCGGCGATCGGATCGTGCGGGTGGATCCTGCCGGCGTGGCGCACGTGGTGGCCGGAGGAGGGACGGACGGAGACGGCGAGGGGATAGCGGCCCGGGATGCCTACATCTGGAACGCGCTGAGTGTGGGCATCGACGCCCAGGGCACGATCTACTTCGCGGACACCTGGGACCACCGGGTGCGCAAGGTCGGTCCCGACGGGAAGATACACACGCTGGGTGGCCGGAGCGGAGAGTTCGGCTACGAGGGCGACGGCGGTCCCGTGAGCGGAGCCTTGTTCTTCGAGCCGCGGGCCGTGCTGGCCGCAAAGGACGGCAGCGTCTACATCGCGGACCGTGGCAACTGCGTGCTGAGGCGGGTGGGCGCGGACGGTCTGATCTACACGGTGGCGGGCCAGCCTGGAGCCTGGAGCTACGAGGGGCAGGGAGACGGTGGTCCAGCGATAGAGGCCTTGCTGGACCAGCGGGTCAACGACCTGGCGGAAGGGCCGGACGGCAGCATCTACCTGCTGGAGAACTCGGCCGGGCGAGTGCGGCGGATCGACCGCTCGGGCATCATCGACACGGTGGCGGGCGGAGGTTCCGAGCTCGCGGACGGCGTTTCTGCAACCGATGCGCGTATCGAGTACCCGGAGTCGCTCGCGGTCGGGCCGGACGGGAGCCTGTACATCGAGACGCGCTTCTGCATCCGCAAGGTGGGACCGGACGGGCTGATCCGCACCCTGGCCGGCACGGG
>JAFGRB010000407.1 GCA_016935365.1 Deltaproteobacteria bacterium | reverse complement strand
CACATTGGAAAATCCACCTCCCCCTTGACGGGGGAGGTCGGGCGAAGCCCGGGTGGGGGTGAAAACGCGACAGCGCGGATGCCTCGAACGCTCGCCGGCGCTGGACAATCGCAGGTACATGGGCTAGACAAGACGCCTTGGAGGTGGCCAGCATGGAGCGCGCGATCGCCGGCGGCATCATCTCGAGCTACTACAGAAAGCTCCAGGACTGCCTGGAGGTGGACGTGGCAGTGGTCGGCGCGGGGCCCTCGGGGCTCCTCTGCGCCTGGGACCTGGCCCGGGCCGGCAAGAAAGTGGCGGTCTTCGAGCGGGCGCTGAGGCCCGGCGGGGGGATCTGGGGCGGGGCGATGCTGCTCAACGAGGTCGCGCTCCAGCAGGAGATGCGCCCGGTGCTCGACGAGGCCGGCGTGCGCTGCCTGCCCGCCGGCGATGGCTTGCTGACCGCCGATGCGGTCGAGCTGGCCGCGGCCCTGATCTACCAGGCCGTGCACGCCGGCGCGCGGTTGTTCAACGGCGTGTGCGTCGAGGACGTGATCTTCAAGGACGATCGCGTCTGCGGGGTGGTGATCAACTGGTCGACCGTCCTGGACGCGAACCTGCCGGTCGATCCCTTGATGATCGGCGCCCGATGCGTGCTGGATGCGGGCGGGCACGACGCCCACCTGACCGAACGCATCGCCCGCAAGGCGGGGGTGCGGCTCGACACCCCGACCGGCTCGGTCATGGGCGAGCGGCCCATGTGGGCCGAGCGGGGCGAGCAGGCCACGCTGGACAACTCCGGTCCAGTCCTGCCGGGCCTGTACGTGGCCGGCATGGCCGCCAACGGCGTGCGCGGGTCCTTCCGCATGGGGCCCATCTTCGGCGGCATGCTGCGCTCGGGCCGCAAGGTGGCCCGCCTGATCCTCGAGGAGCTGGGGTGAGCCCGGTCGAAGACGGCTTCGGATTCTACGGGCTGCTGAACGAGCCCGCCGTGGGCCACGAGCGTCTGGCGCGGCTGATGGTAGAGCGGGGGGTGGCATTCATCCAGCTCCGCATGAAGGACGCGCCCGAGGCGCAGCTGCTGGCCGTGGCGGGCAGGCTGCGCGAGATCGTCCGGCCCCCGTCGCGCCTGGTGGTGAACGACCTGCCGCGCGTCGCGGCCGCCGTGGCCGCCGACGGCGTGCACCTGGGCCAGGAAGACGCGGACATCGACGCGGCGCGCGCCATCCTGGGCCCGGGGGCGATCGTCGGGCTCTCGACCCACAACCAGGAGCAGGTCCTGTCCGCCTGCGCCCGCGGTGCGGACTACATCGGCATCGGGCCGGTCTTTCCGACCGCCACCAAGGCCCGGCCGGATCCGGTCCTCGGCCTCGAGGGCCTGCGGCGATTGATCGGGCTGGCCAGCGTCCCGGCGGTGGCCATCGGCGGGATCGACCTCGACAACGCCGCCCGCGTGCTGGCGGCGGGCGCGCGAAACATCTGCGCGGTCGGCTGCATCAACGCGAGCAGCGATCCGGCCGCCGCGCTCGATCGCATGCTGCGGATCGTCGAGCAGGCGCGCCTGGATCCGGCCTGAGCGCCTGGCGAGAGGCGACGATGGGGACCAGGCGCATTCCGCGCATCGTCCGCGAGGAGCAGCGACTGCTCGACCGGGTGCTGGCCGCCCTGGCGAGCGGGCGAGGGAGCGCGAGCGGGGTGGACTACGCCGCCGAGCTCGTCCAGATGCGGGATCATATGGCCGCCGAGCGCTTGCCCGACGATCAGGCCATCTGGCTGGACCAGATGGACAGACTGGCCGCCGTGGCCGCGGCCCGGGCCCGGCGCTCGGCACGGCCGCCGGACGCCTCGCGGCCCTACTTCGCCCACATGCGGCTCGCGCTGGCGGACGGAGCAGAGCGCGACATCCTGCTCGGCAAGCAGACCTTCGTCCGGGGCGGGATTCGGATCGTCGACTGGCGCCACGCGCCCATTTGCCGGGTCTTCTACCGCTACCGCGAGGGCGATCCGTTCTCGGAGCGGATCGCCGGTCGGACACTGGAGGGCGAGCTCGCCGTGCGGCGCTGCGTCACCGTCGCCGGCGGGAAGCTGCTGCGCGTGTCCTCGCCGCAGCGCACCTACTTGCTCGACGAGGGCGGCTGGCGAGAGGCCGGCCAGTGCATCGAGCTCGCCGGGGGCGCGGGCTCGGCCTCCCGGCCCGACACCGCGTTGCGGCTCGGCGGCGGCGCGGAGAGAGCGCTCCGGGCCGACAAGCGCCTGCCCGAGATCGCCGCTCTGCTGGACGCCGAGCAGTACGAGGTCCTCACCACGGACGGGGAGCGGCTGCTGGTCGTCACCGGCGGCGCCGGCTCTGGCAAGACGACGGTGGCCCTGCACCGGCTGGCCTTCCTGACCTTCCAGGATCCGGCCCGCTTCCGGCCCGGGCGCATGCTGGTGCTGGTCTTCGGCCGGGCACTGGAGCGTTACATCTCCAGGGTGCTGCCCGCCCTGGGCGTCGAGGGAGTGGAGGTCCAGACCCTCGACGCCTGGGCCCGCAGCGCGCGGCAGCGCCACTTCCCCGGCACGACGCGACACGTGAGCGAGTCCCCGCCGGCTGCGGTCGTTCGTTTCAAGACCCACCTCTCGCTGCTCCGCGCCCTCGAGCAGGCTGCCCTGGACGCACCGGGCGCCGATCCGCTCGCGCTCTTCGACGAGCTGTTCACCGATCGGGGCTGGCTGGCCGCCAGCGCGGCCGGCGCTTTCCGGGACGGCGAGATCGACGAGATCCACCGCTGGTGCACCGAGCAGCAGTTCGGCCGGGCCGACGGGGGCCGACAGGACGAGCCGCCCTGCTACGACGAGCTGGACGACATGATCTTGCTGCGACTCTACCAGCTCCTCCGCGGGCGCTTGCGCTACTCGGTCCGGCGGGGCCTGAGCTACGATCACCTGGTCGTCGACGAGGTGCAGGACTTCAGCCCGCTGGAGCTGCGGGTCCTGCTCGAGACGGTCCGGGGCAGCTCGGTCACCCTGGCCGGCGATCCGGCCCAGCGCCTGTCGGACAGCGACTTCGGCGACCCGGCGGCCGTGCTCGAGTCGATCGGCGTCCGGGGCGCGCGCATCGCCTCGCTGCAGGTCAGCTACCGCTCGACCCGCCAGATCATGACGTTGGCCGACGAGGTGCTCGGATCGGACGCGCCGGCCGCTCCGTGCCAGGCTGCGCGCTCCGGCGAGCCGGTCGAGTTCCTGCGCTTCGCGGGCCGGGGCGAGGCGATGACCTTTCTGGCCGATGCGCTCACCGATCTGACGCGCCGCGAGCCGCTGGCCTCGGTGGCCGTGCTCACGCCCGAGACGGCCCAGGCCGTCGAGGCGTTCCGCACGCTGCAGCGAAGCGACCTGGAAGGCCTGCGCCTGGTGTCGGATCAGGACTTCTGCTTCGGCCCCGGCATCGAGGTCTGCGAGGTGGCCCAGACAAAGGGACTGGAGTTCGACTACGCGCTCTTGCTGCACGTCGACGCCCAGAGCTACCCGGACACCCCGACGGCCCGGCGCTCGCTGCACGTGGGCTTGACGCGCGCCGTCCACCAGGCCTGGCTGCTCGGCTGGGGCAGGACGTCGCCGACGCTGCCCGATCGGCTCGGCGGCCGCCGGATGGGCTGAGATCATGTCGCGCTGGCTCAAAGGGCTCAATCCGGAGCAGCGTCGGGCGGTCGAGGCCGTAGAGGGCCCGCTGCTCGTGCTGGCGGGTGCCGGGAGCGGCAAGACCCGGGTCATCACCCACCGCGTCGCCCACATGATCGCATCCGGCGTCGGGCCGGAGTCCATCCTGGCCGTCACGTTCACCAACAAGGCGGCCGCCGAGATGCGCGCCCGCCTGCAGTCCATGGTCGGCCGTGCCGCCTCGGGCGTGATCATGAGCACCTTCCACTCGCTCGGCTTGATGATGCTCAGGGAGGAGCGACGCCGCCGGAGGCGCAACGCCCGCTTCGTCGTCTACGATCAGGGCGATCAGATCGCCTGCCTGCGGGACCTGCTCAGGCGCGTGCGGCCCGGCGCGAGCCTGGATCTGGTCTCGCTGCTCGCGCGCATCAGCGCATTCAAGAACCGCTTTCTCTCGGCGGGGGATCTGCCCGCAAGCGACGACCCGTACGACTCGGCGGCCGCGGCGCTCTATCCCCTCTACACCGAGGCGCTGGATTCCTTCGCGGCCGTGGACTTCGACGACCTCATCTGCGAGCCGACCCGGATGATGGAGCGCTCTCGAGAGTGCCGCCAGCGCTGGTCTGCACGCTTTTGCTATGTCCTGGTCGACGAGTATCAGGACAGCAACGCGGCCCAGCTGCGCATGCTGCGCGCGCTGGCCGGCGAGCACCGCAACCTGTGCGTGGTCGGCGATGACGACCAGTCCATCTATGGCTGGCGAGGCGCCGAGGTGCAGAACATCCTGCGCTTCGAGCAGCACTTTCCGGGCTGCCAGGTGATCCGGCTGGAGCGCAACTACCGTTCGGTGGGCAGCGTGCTCGCGCTGGCCAACGAGGTGATCGCCGCAAACACCGCGCGTCACCCCAAGCGCCTGCTGCCCACCCGCGAGAAGGGGCAGCCGGTCCGCCTGGTCGTGCTCGAGGACGGCGAGGCGGAGGCCGCGTTCGTGGCCGACTCGATCCGCGAGGCGCTCGATCCAGGCCGCCGTGCTCCGGCCGACGTCGCCGTGCTCTACCGCTCGAACTCCCTGGCCCGCGCGCTGGAGAGCGCGCTGCGCGAGCGGCGGATCGCCTATCGGGTTGTGGGCGGCAAGTCCTTCTTCGACCGCAAGGAGGTCAAGGACCTGCTGGCCTACCTGCGCCTGGCGGTCAATCCGGCCGACGCGATCAGCCTGCGCCGGGTGATCAACTATCCCCATCGCGGCATCGGTGCGGCGACCGTGGCGCGGCTCGCGAGCTGGGCCGAGCAGCGCGGCCAGAGCCTGTGGCAGGCGGCCGAGAGCGCGCAGGCCGCGCTGGACGATGCGCGCAGCGCGGCGGCGGTCACGGCCTTCGTCGAGCTGGTGCGGCGCGCGCGGAAGCGGCTGGGCCGGGGCGACCTGGCCGCCGGCGCGCGTGAGCTGGTGGACGAGATCGGGCTCCACGACGAGATCGCGGCCGGCTGCCGATCGGGCAAGGCGATCGAGATGCGCTGGGGCGCGGTCTGCGAGCTGGTCGACGGGCTGCAGGCCTACACCGAGCGGGCTACCCGTCCGACGCTGCGGGAATTTCTGGGCCAGGTCAGCCTGCTCGAGCTGGATGCCGACGCGTCCGAAGACGGGTCCGCGGAGGGCAGGGTCACACTGTCGACCTTGCACGGCGCCAAGGGCCTGGAGTTCGGGCTGGTTTTTCTGGTCGGCATGGAGGAGGGTCTGCTGCCCCACGAGCGGGTGGTCCACCCGCGGATCGACGAGGCCGGCCAGGCGGATCTGGCCGAGGAGCGGCGGCTGTGCTACGTGGGCGTGACCCGCGCCCGCGACGAGCTGGTGCTGACCCGGGCTGCCAGGCGCACCCACCGGGGGCGGGGCCGCGAGCGGGCGCCGAGCCGCTTCATCGCCGGGTTGCCAGACGGGCTGCTCGCGGTCGAGGACCGCACCGAACCGCTCGGCGAGGATCAAGCCCGCGAGCGGCTGGCGCGCATCCGGGCCATGCTGGAAGACGAGTGATCGCCCCTGGCAGGGAGCGGGAACCAGCCTGTCACATCTTTTCCGTCGCAAGGTTTTCCGCTGCTTCGCAGCGAAAACCCGGATCTCGGAGCTTGCCAGGCCCATTCTTTCCTTGCCCTCCGAGATGTGTATAAGGCTCAGGGCTTCGCCCTGGGCTCGAAATTGAACAGGTCCTCTAGGCCGGCAGCAGCGACTCGACGCGCTCCACGAGCTGGGCCGACTCGAAGTGCCGGGGCAGCGTGGCGTCTGCCTGCTCAGCCTCCTCGGCGCCGACCAGCAGCACGCGCACGGAGCGGGTGCGCACGTGGTTTCGGATGGCGCCCAGCAGCTTCTCGCAGCTCGGCTGGGCTGTGGCGTCGTCGAGCAGGAGCAGATCGGGCGGACGAGAGCCGATGCTGATGAGCGCCTCGGCGCAGTTGTGGTGGATCTCGACCGACAGATCGCGTTCCGAGCGCAAGAGCGTCCGGCGGATCCGTTCCGCGCTGTGCGGGTCCTGATCCACCACCATGATCCGCAGCGTCCGGCTGAGACGCGAGCGGTCCATGCCGTGGTGATCCATGAACTCGCCCAGATCGGCACGGCTGATCCGCCAACGGCCGGTGACCGGGTTCTGCTTGGCGGGCAAGCGCCCGGTGGCGAGGTATGAGCGGACGGTCCGGGCGGGAATGCCCAGCATGCGGGCCACCTGACCGCTGGTCAGCTTGTACTCCGTATCCATGACTCCGACTCCATCACTCGTCGCGAGGTCCTGCACGCGTCGAATCGGCCCCCCCCGCCTCCATCTGCTGGCGGCGCTTCTCCAGAACCTCGGGGTAGCGCTCGGCGTGGGCCAGGATCTCGAGCTTCCGCTCCACGATGTGCCGGTCCGGTGCCGCGGGGCGTTGCTTGAGGTAGTTCTTGAAGGCCGCGACCGCCCTGGCCGGGCTGCCGGTCGTCTCGGGGGCTGCGGCCATCTGGCGCAGATAGATCTCGTAGTGGCACTCGGCCAGGATGATCCAGGCATCGGGGTACTCGGGCTTGAGCTCGACGGCCCGCTCCAGGGCCTGGATGGCCTGCTCGAACTGTCGCTGGAACCAGAGGATCTTGCCCTTGCGAAAGTGCGCCCGGGGCTCTTTCGGCTCGAGCCGGCTGACCAGGTCGAAGGACTCGAGCGCCTCGTCGAAGCGGTGCCGCTCGAACAGGCAGATGCCGCGGTGGAAGTTGGCCCGCACGTGGTGGGGCTCGATGGCCAGGGCCTGGTCGAGCTTCTCGAGCGCGCTGTCGTACTTGTCCTGGTTCATCAGCTCGACGGCCTCGTCGTTGAGCCGGTTGGACCGGGTGAGGTAGCGATAGGTGAACTGCCCGACCACCAGCCCGAGCAGGAAGACGAAGACCACCAGGCCGGTCCGCGCCCGGCCGGACTGTGCTAGGGCCTTCAAGGCGCCCGCTCCGCCAGGTGTGCGAGGATTTGATCCGCGTGCCGGACCGAGCGCCTTCGCCAGTCCTCGACCAGCGCAGTCCGGGCTGCCGGGTCCAGATCCCCGTGCCGGCCCAGGCGCCGGATCCGCTCGCGCACACCGATCGCCAGGCAGATGCCGGCCGCGACCGAGACGTTGAGGCTCTCGGCAAAGCCATGCATGGGCACGCAGAACCTGCCGTCCGCGGCGCGGCGGAATGCCTGCGAGCAGCCGAGGTGCTCGTTGCCGAAGACCAGCGCCAGCGGCCGCTCCCAGGGCAGCTCGTCGACGGCTGTGGAGCATGCGGCGTCGGCGACGTGGATGGCGAGACCCTGCTCGGTCAGCGCCGCGACGCAGTCGGCCGCGCTGGCGTGATGGTGGATGTCCAGCCACTTCTCCGCTCCCTGGCTGATCTTGGAGTGCACCCGGAAGGGGGCATGGCTCTCGACCACGTGCAGATCGAGGAGCCCGAAGGCCTCTGACGAGCGGACCACAGCAGAGAGGTTGTGGGGATCGTGCACCCCATCGAGCACGAGCACGAGATTGCGCGTGCGCCGGGTGGCGATCTCCTCGAGCCTCCTGCTGCGCCGGGCCAGCATGAAGGGCTCGAGCGGCAGCATGCTAGAAAGAAGATGCCAGGACGGCGCAAGCCTGTCAACCGGTCCCGGCCGCCAACAGGAGTTCCTCACTTACGGCAGAGCGAGAGGCCCCGATGGGCCTGTGACCACCTGCGCAGGGTTGGAGCCATCAGTGGGTGCACGT
>JAFGRB010000406.1 GCA_016935365.1 Deltaproteobacteria bacterium | reverse complement strand
GGGAAATCACGATGATTGACCAAGCTACACGCCCCCCTCCCTCGGCCTTCGGCCGGTCCCTCCCACCAGGGGAGGGACGTAACACTGTGTGCACTTTCAAAAAAACACCTCGCCCTCGAGAGACTGTCGAAAAACGGAGTTTTTCGACTTGCATGCCTCTGCGTTCCGCGGAGTTTCAGAGGTCTTTTTCGATAATCTGGCGATTATCGACAGTCTCTCGACGGGGGAGGTCGGGCGAAGCCCGGGTGGGGGCGAAAACGCTACAGCGCGGATGCCTCTCGACAGTCCGTGATAGAATCCGCGCGGATCGGAGGATATCATGAGGCCTCTGGCGCTCTGCCTGTCCGTCGCGGGCCTCGTCTGGCTGGCCGCCTGCGCCCAGCCGCGGCCGGTGCCCGCGCCGCCCGCGGAGATGCAAGACCTGGGCGTGGGCTTCGAGTGCTCGATCCAGGCCGGCTGCCTGCACAGCACGCGGAGCATCAGCCTGGAGGGGCGAGCCAGCCTGACGCTGCAGGGAGACGCGGCCAGCCTGGCGCTGGCCTATCGCAGGTCCGAGACCCTGAGCCCGGCGAGATCCGAGCCCGGGGACCGCGGCCCGGTGCGCCACTACCCGCCCGTGCCCCTGGCCCATGTCTGGTACGGGGTGGCCGAGCGATCGGGGCATGCGATCCGGATCGACCTGCTGCCGGTGTCCAGGTACTGCCCGCCCCGCGAGGGTCTGCCCACCCCGGCCTGCCACGGCGACCGGACCCTGGTGGAGGAGGCGGTGCAGAGATGCCGCATCATGGCCCGGGCGGGTGCGCCGCTGCACCTGACCCGTGGCTGCCGGCCGATCAGCCTGCGCTGCGCCTGGGAGACGCTGGACGTGGCCGCGGGCGAGCGCCGGCCCGCCTTGCACCCCGAGCGCATCCTGGTGTGCGAGACCGAGAGCCGGCTGCCCTTCCTGCTCTCCCGCATCCCCTTCTCGCCGGCCGAGGGGCTCCGGCTGAAGAGCTTCAACCCCAGCTCGTTGCCGAGCGAGCGCTTCGAGCTGTTCCGGGCGGAAGCCCGGCCCGGCGGCTAGCGCCAGGGACAGGACCCATCGCAGCTCGATCCGTGGTACGATGAGGCTCTTTATCCAGGAGCCCGCCATGATCGTTCCGAGACTACGGATGTCTTCCGGCAGCCGGCCGCTCGCGATGCTGCTGCTCGGCGCTCTCCTCGCGCCGTCCGCGGTCGAGGCGGGGCCCGGGGACTGCCTGCCGGAGCCGCCCGCGGGCCAGGTCTACTTCTGCGACCCTCTCGAGGACGGGACCTCGCAGCACGGCACGGTGGTGGGCGGTCGTTTCATCAGCTCGGGCGATCTGGCGGATCGCGGCTGGCAGACCGTGGGCTTCGGCGACCGGATCGGCTTCGACATCGGCACAGAGGTCAACGCCGGCAGGCTGAGCTTCTGGATGCGCGGCGTCGAGCTGTCGAGCACCTCGCTCGACAACGACAACCACCACCTGGTCGAGCTCTTCGATCGCGGCGGCCACGGGGGATCGGATCCATGCACCTTCCTGGCCGGGCTGCGGGTCTTCGGGCTGCTGAGCGATCCCGACTGGCAGGGAAAGGCGAAGTTCTTTCTCGGCTCCATGTCGGATCTGTGTCCCGGGGAGGTCAACATACGGAACTTCGATCCCGCCGAGTGGCAGCTCGATCGCTGGCACCACGTCGAGATCGAGTTCGGGGACGGCCAGGGCGTGTTTCGCTTCGACGGCGTGCAGCTGGGCCGCACGATCGAGTACGGGACCTGCCCGATCGTCTTGCGCACCATCTACCTGCCCAACAATCCCTGGATGGAGAACCAGATCGACAGCGTGGACGGCGCGGTGTACGCCGACGTGAGCTTCGCGGGCTCGGCCGCCTGCACCGATCCCTGCGACGACGGCAATTTCTGCACCCGGGACGACGTCTGCCAGCAGGGCCGATGCCTCGGGCAACCCGTGCAGGACGGCACGCCCTGCGACGACGGGGATCCGCTCACCGAGGACAGCGTCTGCCGCCAGGGTGAATGCGTCGGCGACTGCTCCTTGCCCGAGGACGCCGTCCCGGTCGCCGAGGACCAGACGGTCTCGGTCCTCTGGCCGGACCAGGTCTTCCCGGACGACGACACCCTCGACGTGGAGCTCGCCCAGGACGGCTCGATCGAAGCCGTCTCGTACCTCAAGTTCCATATCCCGTCCGGCACGGCCGTCGAGTCCGCCAGGCTGCATCTGTTCTGCGACAGCCTTTCCGCGCCCCAGGCCGCGGGCGGCTCGGGCGGCGGGGTCCATCGCGTGCAGGACAGCTCCTGGCAGGAAGGCGCGCTCACCTGGAGCTCCCGCCCGGCATGGGATCCGGTCGCGCTCGACTCCCTGGGCAGCGTCGAGCGCGGGCAGTGGTACAGCCTCGATGTGACCGCCGCGGCCTCGTCCGGCGGCGCGCTCGGCCTGGCCCTGGTCCCCAACGGCCCGGACGGCGCCCACTATCTCAGCCGGGAGGGCGGGGGCGCGAGCTGCCTGTCTGCCTACCTCTCGCTCGTCCGCGCCGCGGGCGACGGTGCGAGCGACGGCAGCGGAGGGGATGCCGGCCTGGACGGGGGCGGGCGCGCGGACGGGGCCGGGGACGGCGCGGTCGATCCGGATGGGCTGGACGGCGCCGGGGACGGCGGTGGCGGCGATGGCGCTGCCGGCGATTCGGACGCGGCGGGTGGATGCGGCTGCCAGCCCCTCGCTGGCAGGCCGCCTTTCGAGCTGGCCGTGCTGGCGGTGATCTTCTGGCTGAGGCGCAGAGCATGAGCCCGGCGATGATCTTGAGGACGCTCTCGCTGAGCACGCTGCTCGCCATGCTGGCCGCAGCTCCGGCAGCAGCTGGGGAGAGTGCCGGGCATCACCTGGGCGTGCAGGCCGGCTGGTACTCCGGGGAGATCGAGTACGAGAGCCCGATCGGGCTCTTCGCCGACCTGGGCGTGCCGTATTTGTTCTGGACCCTGGAGGAGAGCGCTCTGCCGCTGCACCTGCGGGCGGGCTACGGCCTGGGGATCGGCGGGTCATGGAAGCTGAGGTTCGGGCTGCGCATGATACTGCTGAGCGCCCTAGACGGCAATCTGGAGGTCGCGAGCACGGATGGGCCTGACTGCGCTCTCGTTTGGTTTCTGATGCCGGAGCTGGAGCTGCGCTACGACTTCGAGCTGGGCATCTGCATCGGGCTGGTCGTCCCGATCATCTTCGTCGCCGGCGACACCTGCCCGGGCAAGGACGTGCTGGTGGCGTTCGGGTTCCCTCTGAGCCAGGTCTACATCGGCTACCGCTGGGACCTCTGAGGGAGCAGCGCTCAGGGGAGCTGGCCGATGACCCCCTCGAGGTAGCGGATGCCGTGCTCGAAGCGCTGGAGCCGACCTTCCTCTTCGATCTCTCCGCTGCGTTGAGGGCACTTGGCGGACAGGCTCTCGAGCGAGGCGAGGTCGAGGGGATACTCGGCGAGAATGCGCTGGACGTGCTCGCGATCCGACTCGTCGAGACGCTCCAGCTTGGCGAGGAGCACGTCGTGCGGGTGGGGCACCACGACGGTCGCGTCCGGGAAGTCGTCGTAGCGGAGGGTCCGCGCTCGCGAGCGCCAGTCTCGAGGGGCGGCAAAGGTTTCCGGGGCCCAGACCTCGACGTAGGCCCCGTGCTTCTCGTCATACCACGAAAGCTCGCCCATGACCGCCTGCACGATGTCGCCCCTCTCCGAGGGCTCGCACCAGATGTCGACATCCCGGGTCTGCGGCGGGCTCTCCAGCCAGAACGCGAGCGCGGAGCTGCCGAAGACGACGATCTCTCCCGACTTCACCAGCCGCACGGCATCGAGTAAAATGCGCGGGATGTCTATCGGATCGACCATCGAGCAAGCTCCCGGAAGGGGTGACTGGCGAGCAGGCAGCGCAGCGGGATCGGAGACCGCCAGGCCGATGCAGGCGCATCGCTGTTCAACCAGCGCGCCAGCGGGCCGTGGCCCGAGAGGCACTCGCGCCAGGCGCTATCGATCTCGGGTCGGTGTGAGGGATGGGACGCCAGCCAGGACTCCACTCGAGCGCGCAGCAGCGCGTCGGAGGCCGACCGTCGGAAACCTTGACGGGCGTGCCGCGCGAGGCGGTCGAGGCGCTGGGCTGGGCTCTCGGTGGGCAAGTCACAGTCCTTTCCGACCTGTCGATCGTGCCAGACGGATGGTCCTTTCGCAAGCGCATGATCGGTCGAGGCATCCGCGCTGTCGCGTTTTCACCCCCACCCGGGCTTCGCCCGACCTCCCCCGTCAAGGGGGAGGTGGATTTTCCAATGTG
>JAFGRB010000405.1 GCA_016935365.1 Deltaproteobacteria bacterium | reverse complement strand
CGGGCGAGAAGAGCGAAGTCGGATCCACGCGGGCCCTCCCTGGGGCAGCATAGCACAGGCTCGGCGACACCGTGCAAGCGGGCTAGTATCGTTTCACTAGCTGCGGTCCGGCTCCTCGTCCGGCGCGGGCGGGCCTTCCGGTTTGGTCGGCTCCTGGGGGGGCGCGTGCCCGAGCTGGGACAGGACCTGCTTCTCCACGCGGGTCATCTCCTCGCGGGCGGCGCGCGTCCAGCGGTTCTCCGAGCGCGTCCTCTCGGCGAGCTGGATCGTGGCCTCGAAGACGCGAAGCGCCTTGCGAAGCAGCACGGCCAGGCGTTCCCGGAGCAGCTCCCGGTAGACCTGCGCCTCGCGCTCGTCGAGATCCGGGGGCAGATCGGCGGCCTCCAGGGCGGCGTGCAGGTCGACGTAGAGCTTGCCGATCCGATAGCCGGCCGCGATGGCCCAGTCCGGATCCCCGTAGCGCATGCTTCGCAGGTAGCCGGACTGCGCTTCGAGCAGGAGCCTGGCCTTGGCTTCCAGGTCCTCCTGCATGCGCTGCTCCGGCAGCCGCAGCGGGGCGAGCGCAAAGCGCTCTGCCACGAGCTCGGCAAGCCGGAACTCCGCCCGCGCGGCCGGGGCGGGATCGAGGTACTCGTCCTTCTCGCGCTCTCGAAACAGCCGCAGCACAGCCCGGAAGGCCTTCTCGGCATCCCAGCTCCGCTGCTGCGCCTGGAAGCTCTCGCCGCGCAGCACCCATGCGTCGAGGCGATCGGGGTTGCTCAGCTCGGCGCGCGCCAGCAGCCGACCGTAGAGCCCGCTCGCCTCGGCGTGTCGCCCCAGGGCGCTCAGGACAGCCCCCGAGCGGAACACGGCATCGACCCAGTCCTTGGAGCGGGGCATGCCGTCGAGGATCAAGCGGTAGCGCGCCAGCGCATCCTCCGCGCGATCGAGCTCCTCCAGGCATCGCCCGGCGTTGTAGGCGGCCGCCGAGACCAGGCGCGAGCCCGGGAACTCCTCGCGCAGCCGGTCGTAGAAGACGAGCGCCCGGGCGTGCCGCCCCGCCTCGTGGAAGCGCAGGCCCTCGCGGAAGAGCATCGTCGCATCGAAGTCGACGAGCCCCAGCTCGGGATCGGGCGCCAGCCCCAGGTGGAGCGGTTCCATGGTCACCTGCTGGACCGCGGGCCTGGAAAGCGCGGGGTCCGGCTTTCGGGTCTGCCGGGCCGGAGCGCAGGCGCCGAGGACCAGCGCGGCGAACGAGCAGGCGATAGGCAGCCTCCGCATCATGCTGCCTGTGACAGCGCTTCCGGGCATCGGGTTCCATTGTGCAGCAATCGGGCCCGTTTGCAAGCGGGCATCGGGGAGGGTATCATCCGCGGCATGCGCGCGCTGGCCAGGATCGCACTCGTCCTCGGCTTGATCGGCTGTGCCCGGGAGATCGATCAGCGCTCGGTCGCGCAAGGGCCCACAGCGCAGCTCGACAGCCTGATCCGCGCCCTCGACGCGCCGGAGCCGGCGGAGCGCAGGCGGGCCTTTCGCGAGCTCGCCGCCCTGCCCGCCGAGCAGCTCGGCCGGTCGCGAGCCCGGATCCTCGAGCGGCTGCGGTCCGGGCAGGCCGGAGACCAGGGCCTCGCATGGAGCGAGGATCTCGTCGCCTTGCTCGTCGCGCTGCGGCCGGAGGGCATCGGTCTGCTCAGAGAGGCGCTCGCGCGCGGCGACGCGGATGAGAGAGCCCTGGCCGCGGACGGGCTGGTCCGCTCCGGCGAGGCCGGCCTGCACGTGCTGGTCGCGGCCTTGACGGCTCTCGGCGGCGTCGACCCTGCGATCCGGAATCGGGCCGCGGAGGCCGCATCGGCCTTGGCCTCGGAGCCCCAGCGCGCGAAGCGGCTCCAGGCTGCCCACCTGCTGGGACGCATCGCGGCCGACGGCTTCGCGCACAGCCCGGCCGACGGCCGGGCCGTCCTCGCCCGGCTGGATAGATCGCTCGAGGACGAGGATGCCAGCGTGCGCGTTGCGGCCCTGGGCGCGCTGCGCCTGCTCGGCGCCCATGCGCTGCCCGCCCTCGATCGGGCGGTCGCGCTGCTGGCCGATCCCGAGCCCCGCGTCTCGCGCGCGGCATCCGAGGCGCTGGCGCGCTTCGGCCCTCCGGGTGTGGAGGCGCTCAAGGGCCTGCTGGGCAGCCCCGAGGCCGCGCTGCGCCGCAGCACGCTGGTGGCGGTGCGCCAGCTCGACGCCGTGGACGACGCCTGGGCAGAGCTGCTGCTGCCGCTGGCGGACGATCCGGATGCCGGAGTTCGGCTCGAGGCGTACCGGACGCTGGCCAGGCAGGTCGTGGATCTGCGCTCGAGGGCCGGCACTGCGCAGCGCGCGCTGGTCGCGTTGAAGCGCGCTGCCGCCGCCGATCCGTCGGCGCAGGTGCGCGCCGAGGTGATCGCCTTGCTGGGCTCGGTTCCGGGCGCCGCAGAGAACGTGGGCGTGCTGCGCCGGGCGCTCGGCCAGCAGGAGCCCGTCGTGCTGGAGCAGACCATCGCGAGCCTGGCCGAGCTCGGGCACCGGGCGCGCGCCGCGGCGCCGGAGCTCGAGCGGCTGAGCCTGTCCGGTCCGAGCGCGCTCAGGCCGCGCGCCCTGGCCGCCCTGGTGGCCGTGCAGCCGGACGGCAAGCGGCTGGCCAGGCGCCTGGGCCGGCTGCTCGAGAAGAGCCAGGACCCCGATGTCCAGGTGCTTGCGGCGCGCGAGCTCGGCAAGCTGGGCCTCGCGGCCGCAGACGATCAGATGCCGCTCATCAAGGCCATGACCCGCAAAGACGAGCGCCTTCGAGACACGGCCATGAACGCCATCCTGGCCATCCGCAAGGCGCAGCGCCAGGCCTCCGGGTGACCCCACAAGCACGACGCCCCGCAGGCTGCGGGGCCAGACAGCGCTGCAGGCGCGAGCGCGTGCCCGGACGGCAGCTGCGGGCGCTAGACCTGAAACAAGCGCGTTGCGCTTGCTTCAGGCCTAATACCATCTCAGGGGGCTTTCGCAAAGCCCCCTCGCTGCTGAGGCATCCGCGCTGTCGCGTTTTCACCCCCACCCGGGCTTCGCCCGACCTCCCCCGTCGAGGGGGAGGTGTTATTTAAAGTGCACGCAGTGTTACGTCCCTCCCCTGGTGGGAGGGACCGGCCGAAGGCCGAGGGAGGGGGACGCGTAGCTTGGTCAATCATCGTGATTGCGTGCCATATTTACGGCCAAATCATG
>JAFGRB010000404.1 GCA_016935365.1 Deltaproteobacteria bacterium | reverse complement strand
GTCCGGGCGGCTGTACCCCCCGCGGATGGATGGCTTGCGCCCTCCATCTGACCGTATGGAGCGCCCCGCTCCATACGGTCTACAACGCAGGCCGGTGGCGGCGAAGAGAAACGGATCAAGTCGGCGGCGCGCAGCCCGCCAGGATCTCCACGTTCTGCACGGCGCCGCTCTTGAGCTGGTCACACCAGGAGCCGTAGATGTGGATCGTGTTGGTGCCGGCGTCGTACTCCCAGCCCTCCTGGCGATTCGGATCCCGCGGCACCTCCACCCCGTCGAAGTTGACCCACAGGTAGGCGGGGAACTCCGGATCGTCGTCGAGCACCAAGTCGCACGAGAGCACGAGCCCGCCGATCGTATCCAGCACGGCCTGGAGCTCCGAGACGCTGTTCGCCTGGTAGTACTTGACGTCATCGGGCCGCGGCCAGCCGCCCGCCTCGGCCATGTCGTTGAGCAGGTCCGGGTTGGTCTCGTTGAGCGCCTCGCCCAGCCCGATGACGAAGGTGTCGATGTTGTGGGACTTGAGGGTCACGACCGCGTTGCGGGCCAGATCGATGTCCGGCTGGGTGGGCGGGGTGTAGCCTTGCCCGTTCGGGCAGGTGGGCATGCCGTCGGTGATCAGCACGACGAACTTCCTGCCGTTGTGGGCCAGCCCCCGCAGGTAGCTGTCGGCTTCCTCGAGCGACGTGCCGGTGGGCGTGCCGCCGGCCGAGACCAGATCGTCGACCTCGTCCTGGATGTCCCTGGTGGAGTCGTCCGAGACCGGGACCGTCACCCGGCCGGGATCGCAGGCGCAGGGGCAGGAGTACGGCGTGCAGTAGTCGCAGTCCGGAAAGGCCATGAAGCCGAAACGGATCTCCCCCTGGCCCTGGGTGATCATCGCCTGGACCGCGTCCTGCAGATCCTGCATCTTGGTCCTGCGGCTGCCCGACTGGGACGGCTCGTCCATCGAGCCCGACTTGTCCACGACCAGCAAAAGGTTGGGCGGGACGCGGGTGGCGGTCACGTTCTGCTCGTCGCAGATCGGCAAGTCGGCGCCGCTGCCGCCGCCGTCCCTATGACTGCCGTCCCCACCGCCGCTGCCGTCGCCGCCCCCGGAGCCGTCCTGGCCCGTGCCGCCGTCTCCACCGCCCGCCGTGCTGTCGCCACAGGCCGGCAGACCCAGCCCGAGCAGGGCCACGGCTGCCAGCAAACCCACCAACTTGTGGATCGCGCTCATCTCTCGCCCTCCTGTCCTCCCCTCCATGATAGAGGCGATGGGCCGGAGCGGTCAAGCCGGTGTGTGGGAGCGTGGGAGCGGGTGCGAGGTATCCGCGCGATCGCCTCAATTCGGGCATCCCCCGACTCGGGCATTCCCCGACTCGGGTGGCACCTCGTAAATCTCCTCGCCCCGACTCGGGTGGCACTCCGTAACTTCTTTTGTTTTGGTTGGCTACGGGTGCTCGTAAGCGCCTTGGTCCGGCTGCTGGCCGGAGTAGGGCAAGCTGACGCCCGTGCCGGGTTGCCAGTCGAGCGGGGAGGCCAGGCTGAGGGTATTGCTGGCATAGTCGATGGAGCTGATCTGGACCGTGGCGGTCTGACCCTCGAGCTGGATGAAGTCGCCGGCGACCAGGCCGCGGCCGTCCGAGAAGACGCCGGCGTGCTCGACCCGGAGCGTCGTGCTCCGCGCCCCGGATCCGGTCGCGCGCGTCAGGAAGCCGCCCCGGTCGATGCACGGGCTGTCGGCTCGCAGGTGGAAGTCGAAGACCTCGAAATCGAACGGATCGGGCTCGCCCTCGAGGTCGACGAAGCGCGGGTCGCCCTCGTGCTCCCAGTTGTCGGCCGCGATCTGCTCGTCTGGATCCACGTAGTAGTAGTAGATGGCGTGCATCAGGTTCTCGTGGAAGATGTTGTTCCGGATGTGCACGCCCCGGGTGGGGTTGTGCTCCGCGTCGTCCACCCAGCGGGCGAGCATCAGGCCGTTCTTTCTCGGGTCCCAGTCGTCGAGCAGGAGGTAGCCGTTCTTGTAGAAGACGTTGGCGTAGATGGCGTTGTGGCTCGCATCGTTGTGGTTGCCGCCGTCGACCGAGAGCGCCAGGCCCGACGAGTCGCAGTAGTAGAAGATGTTGCGCCGTATGATGTTGAACTGGGTGCGCACGCTCAGGCCGCTCGAGGAGACCTGATCGGGTGGCACGCCGGCGAAGACGATGAAGTTGTCCTCGATCACGTTGCGGATGTTCTCGTCGGCATAGCTGGTATTCAGGATCACGTCCCGGTCGCCGCACAGGCCGCCGATCTCCTCGCGGTGGCACTCGTACCACTCCTCGTTGTGGAAGGTGTTGTGACGGACGACGTTGAAGTTGGAGTACACGCCCAGGATGTGGTGGCCCCCGTAGTAGAAGGTGCTGTGCTCGATCAAATTGTGATCGCTGCGATCGATCTCGTTGTCGTTGCCGATGTCCAGGACGCAGCCGTAATCCTGGTAGCTGTCGGCGTAGTAGGTCTCGCTGCCGTAGCGCGAGAAGCTGCAGTGGTGGATCCGGTTGTAGCTCGAGCCGTGGTAGATCCGGGAGCCCGCCCAGGTGACCGGGCCGGCCGGGGTGTCGAACTCGCAGTAGCCGAGGTGGTTGTGGTGCGAGCCGTCGAAGTAGACGTTCCGCTCGCAGTTGAAGAAGCGGATGCCGATCACCGAGACGTAGTCCCGCTCGATCAAGCGCAGGCAGTAGACGCCGCCCTCGAGCGTCACCTGCTCGCCCTCGTGGTTGCGGTAGACGATGCGGCTCGTGTCCGAGCTGCCCGAGTTGGCCGGCTGGATGGTCTCGAAGTAGGTGCCGGCCCGAATGGAGACGGTCTGGCCGGCCGTGAGCGCCGCGTTGGCCTTGCCGATGCTGCACCAGGGCTGGGACATCGTCCCGGGGTGGTCGTCCGAGCAGGTCCCGCCGATCGAGTCCTTGTCGATGAAGAAGACCGAGGCCGAGTAGCAGCCCTCGTCGACCTGGCCGTCGCAGTTGTCGTCCACGGCGTTGCCGCAGCGCTCGTCCATGCCGGGGTGGACGTCCGGATCCCGATCGTCGCAGTCCGCGTCCCGGCAGTGCCCGTCGTGGTCGACATCGACGCAGTCCTCGTCCGGGCCCGCTCCGGCGTCGTCTCCTCCGCCAGCGTCCTGCCCGCCAGCGTCCTGCCCGCCAGCGTCCTGCCCGCCAGCGTCCCCGGGGCCTGCGTCGGCCGCGTCCACGGAGCCCGCATCGGGATCCGCGTGGATGCTGCCCGAGCAGGCTGCCAGGCCCAAGCAAAGGACAGCAAACAGGAAAATCCACATGTGCCGCGCGTTCATTCCGGACCTTCCCCTCGGCTCGTCCCTGAGCCGAGAACGAAAAACAGATCGCTCGCGGCGATCGTGCGTATACACTGGCTAGCATACCATACAGGAGGAAGAAACGATGAGCTCTCCCTATCGCATCCGCCGCAGCCTGATCGCCCTGTCCGTCCTCGCTCTCGCGACCGCGGCCTCGCCGGTCAGCGCCGGTCCGAAGAAGACCCGCGTCGAGGTCGTCTTCGTGCTCGACACGACCGGGTCGATGGGCGGCCTGATCCAGGGCGCCAAGCAGAAGATCTGGTCGATCGTCAACGAGATCGCCAAGGGCAAGCCCACGCCCGAGATCCGGCTCGGCCTGATCGGCTACCGGGACAAGGGCGATGACTACGTGTGCACCCGGACCGACCTGACGGCCGACCTGGACGGGGTCTACGAGAAGCTGATGGCCTTCGATGCCAACGGTGGCGGAGACGGGCCCGAGCACGTCAACCAGGCGCTCTGGGAGGCGGTCCACAAGATGAGCTGGTCTGCCGACCGCAAGACCCTCAAGATCGTCTTCCTGGTCGGCGACGCGCCGCCCCACATGGACTACCAGGACGACGTCAAGTACCCCCAGACCTGCCAGGAGGCCGTCAAGCGCGACCTGGTCATCCACACCATCCAGTGCGGCGCCTACCAGGCCGCGACCTCGTTCTTCCAGGACATCGCCCGCAAGTCCGAGGGCCGCTACATGGCCATCGCCCAGAGCGGCGGGACGGTGGCGATCGCCACGCCGTACGACGCGCGCCTGGCCGAGCTGTCCGGCAAGCTGGACGCGACCTACGTGGGCTACGGCTCGGCCGGCGAGCGCAGCAAGGCCGAGTCCAAGATGAAGAGAGCCCGGGTAATGGCCGCCGAGGCCGCGCCCGAGGCCGCCGCCGCCCGGGCCTCGTACAAGGCGAGCACCGGCGCGGTCGGCTCCAGCGATCTGCTGAGCGACGTGGAGAGCGGCAAGGTCGAGCTCTCCGAGATGAAATCGGAGGCCCTGCCCGAGCCCATGCAGAAGATGAGCGCGGCCGAGCGCCGGGCCTTCCTGGAGAAGAAGAAGGCCGAGCGCGAGTCGATCCGCAAGCAGATAGGCGAGCTCAGCCGCCAGCGAGACGCCTACGTGAAGAAGGAGATGGCTGAGAAGTCCGGCGCCGGCGACTCCTTCGACGCCAAGGTGATCGAGTCCATCCGCGACAAGGCCGCCAAGAAGGGCATCCGCTACTGAGCGCCCGCCCCTCCCGGCTCGCACTCACGTCATTCCGGAATGTTCAGACAGTTGCTCATCTCCGCAGTGCATCGGATGTATACGCACATGTCTTCCGCGCAATGGTTCGCGATGATGCAACTGATGAGCGCCTCTCCCCGCTCCCGCTCGCCGTCCGCGCCCATGTCGCTGCAGTCGCGCATGCAGCCCTCCTCGAGCTCCGGGCACTGCAGGATGCACTCGAGGATGTCGTCGCAGTACAGCTCGTCGCAGCAGGATCCCTGGAAACACTCGATGTCGTTCTCGTCGCAGTCCCAGCCCAGGCAGCCGCTGCCCCGGCCGTAGCCGTCGCCGTCGTCGTCGTCGCAGTCGCCGCAGCAGTCGCCGATGTAGCACGTCTCGTCCTCGTCGTTGCAGTCGTCGCCCAAATCGCAGTTCTCGCCGTAGCCGTCCCCGTCCTGATCGATGCAGGGCGGGCAGCAATCGCCCGCGTAGCAGTCCGGATCCTCGTCGTCGCAGTCGGCCTCGCAGACCGTGCCAGCGCCGTAGCCGTCGCCGTCCAGGTCGACGCACGCCGCGCAGCACTGGCCGAGGTAGCAGGACGGATTGGACTGGTTGCAGTCGAAGGCCTCGCAGCCCGGCCCATCGCCGTAGCCATCCCCGTCCGGATCGAAGCACGCCTCGCAGCACACACCGGACCAGCACGTGGGATCGAGCTCGGTGCAGTCCAGGTCCACGCAGCCCTCGCCGTAACCGTAGCCGTCGCCGTCCGGATCGAAGCAGTTGATGCAGCACTCGCCATCGTAACAGGTCGGATCCGCGTCGTTGCAGTCGGCGCCCAGGCAGTCCTTGCCCATGCCGTATCCGTCGCCATCTCTGTCTGCGCAGATCGGGCAGCAGTCCCCCTCGTGGCAGTCGGGGTCTTCCTGGTTGCAGTCCGGCCCCAGGCAGCCGGGGCCCTCGCCGTACTGGTCCTCGTCCTCGTCCTCGCATCGGTCGCAGCACGCGCCCTCGTAGCAGTGCGGG
Organism: Deltaproteobacteria bacterium; assembly: GCA_016935365.1. Lineage (GTDB taxonomy): Bacteria > Myxococcota > B64-G9 > B64-G9 > B64-G9 > JAFGRB01. Next base: position 9,756 of record JAFGRB010000404.1, on the reverse strand, counting down.
TCGTTCTCGTCGCAGTCGGGCCCCAGGCAGGGCCGGCCCACGCCGTAGCCGTCGCCGTCCGGATCATCGCAGATCGGACAGCAGTCGCCCGACTGGCACTCCGCGTCATCGTCGTCGCAGTCCGGCCCCAGGCAGCCCGGGCCCTCGCCGTAATCGTCGCCGTCGTTGTCGGTGCAGTTGGGGCAGCAGCCGCCCGCGTGGCACTCCGCGTCGTCCTCGTTGCAGTCCGGGCCCATGCAGTTGATCCCGGTGCCGTAGTCGTCACCGTCCGGATCGTCGCAGTTGGGGCAGCAGCCGCCCACGTGGCAGTCCGGGTCCCCGTCATCGCAGTCGGACCCCAGGCAGTCGGTCCCCACCCCGTAGCCGTCGCTGTCCAGGTCGACGCAGTCCGGGCAGCACTCGCCCTCGTGGCAGAGCGGGTCCCGGTCGTTGCAGTCGGGACCCTGGCAGTGATCGCCCTCGCCGTAGCCGTCGCCGTCGGTGTCCACGCAGACCTCGCAGCACACGCCCTCGTGGCAGCTCGGATCGGCCTCGTTGCAGTCGGGCCCGTCGCAGTCCTGCCCGCGCCCGTATCCGTCGCCGTCGTAATCCAGGCAGTCGACGCAGCAGTCTCCCTCGTGGCAGGCCGGATCCGAGTCGTTGCAGTCGGGGCCCTGGCAGTCCGGGCCCTCGCCGTACAGGTCGCCGTCGACGTCCGAGCAGTCCCAGCAGCAGTAGCCCTCGTGGCAGTTGCGGTCGTCGTCGTCGCAGTCCGCGCCCAGGCAATCGGACCCCTCGCCGTATCCGTCCCCGTCGTGGTCCACGCAGTTCTTCTGCGGCTCGCTCGTATCGCCCGAGCAGGCCGTCATGGCAGCCGCGAACAGCAGGCAAAGCAGAATGCTCAAGGTTCTATTCATGGCCTGTATGCTCCTTTTTCCCTATTTTGCCGCAAGCACGACGCCTTGACAAGCCGCCGATCGTGATTACTCGTTCCAGGAGCGAAGAGGAGGTGTCGAGATGAGCAAGCTATCGAAGTGGTTGCCTTTCAAGAAGCGGCCCGCCGGCGAGACCGGCGTGCAGAGAAGCTGGACCGACCACCCGCTCGAGCGGATGCGGGACGAGATGAACCGGGTCTTCGACAGCTTCTTCCGGGATCCCTTCTCGAGCTTCGAGATGGACTGGCCGCGCCCGTTCAGCACGGGGAGCCTCGCACCGAACGTGGACATCGAGGACAAGGGCAAGGATCTCGTGGTCTCGGTGGAGCTGCCCGGCATGGACTCGGACGACGTGGAGGTCCAGCTGGCCGACAACGCCCTGACCATCAAGGGGGAGAAGAAGAGCGAGCAGACCGAGGAGCACGACGGCTACTACATGTCCGAGCGCTCCTTCGGCTCCTTCCAGCGCATCGTCCCGCTGCCGGTGGAGGTCGAGCCCGACAAGGCCGAGGCCAGCTTCAAGAAAGGCGTCCTGACCGTCAGGCTCCCCAAGTCGGACAGGGCCCGGGAGACCGTCCGCAAGATCCGCATCCAGTCGGGCTAGCCCTGACACGAGCGCGCCCGCCCGCATTTCCTGTCCGCTGCCGCAGCCCTCGCGCAGTCCCATCACAGGAGGTTTCAGACCCGGCCCGGCTGGTGTAGACTGCCTGCAGCGGAGGTGAGCATGCTCGCGTTCTCCAGAGACGTTTCTCCTACTCTTGCCTGCCTGGCCCTGCTGCTCGCGCTCGGCTGCAGCTCGGCCGGCGACGAGCCGAGCTGCGATCTCGAGGGCTGCGGCGAGCACGGCCGCTGCGAGCAGGGCCGCTGCGAGTGCGATCCGGGCTGGCAGCCGTCCGCCGACGGCCTCGCCTGCGTGCCGTTCTCCCACGACCCCTGCGAGGGCGTGACCTGCTCCGGCCTCGGGACCTGCGCCATCGAGCTCGTCGGCCCCTACTTGATCCCCAAGCCGGCCTGCCAGTGCGTCGAGGGCGCGGTGCGGACGGTGGACCTGCTCGACTGCGTCCAGCCCTGCGCGGGCGTGGACTGCGGGCCCGGCAGCTGCGAGGTGAACGAGCAGGCCCGAGCCTACTGCGTCTGTCCCGGAGGCCACGAGCCGACCGACGACGGGCTCGGCTGCCAGGAGCGGAGCAGCTTCTTCTACCAGCTCATCTACGAGGAAGGCGGCGAGCAGTACTCCTTCGGCTACGCCCAGCTCAGCTACCGGTATCACGAGCAGGACAAGCTGCTGAGCGTGGACGCCTCGTACTCCATCCCCATATCCGAGCGGGGCGGGATGGGCGGCCGCTTCCGCGTGCTGGCCCGCCACGACTCGACGGGCGAGCTGGTCGAGTACGTGCTCGATCACCAGCCCGAGTTCCACGCCTTCAGCCCCCGCAGGCGCCTGCACTTCAGCGTGGAGCCGGACGGCGGGGCCGGGCGGCTGCGCTTCGAGTCCAACATCCAGGACCGGATCTGGCACGGCGAGCTCGAGCTGGAGCGGCCCTTGCTGCCCGTGGCCGACGCCACCGAGTACCCGGCCTTCACCTACAGCCTCTTCGATCCCTACTTCTACTTCCGCCTGATCGACTTCGTCGATCCGGACGCGCCGGGCGAGCAGTACGTGGACGTGCTCTACGCCAACTTCGTCATGCCGGGCCTGCTGCGCGTCATCGTCTCCGGAGACGCGCAGGCCCTGACCGTCGAGCTGCCCGACTACGCCCTGCAGGCCGAGTATGCGGATGGCATCCTGACGGCCGTGCGCTTCGGCTGGATCGACTGGCGCCTGCTCGACGAGGGCTCCGGCCTGGAGGTCAACCTCACCCCCCTGCCGACCACCCCGGCCGTGCACCAGGTGCCCGAGCCGGCCGAGCGCGTCGCGGAGGAGGTCCGCTTCGACTCGGCCGACGGCACGCAGCTCGCCGGCAGCCTGACCCTGCCGGCCGAGGGTGAGCCGGAGGCCTGCGCCCTGCTCTTCGCCCCCGGCCTGATGCCCTCGAGCCGCGATCAGGGCGTGTACTACAATCGCACCGCGACCGAGCTCGCGGCCCGGCTGGCCGAGGCCGGCTATGCCAGCCTGCGCTTCGACGATCGCGGCGTGGGCGAGAGCCAGGGCCAGACCAACGCGCCTCCGGAGCGCCTGGCCGAGGACATCGAGGCCGCGCACGCCTGGCTCATGGGCGACGCGCGCTTCGAGCGCGTCGTGCTGCTGGCCCACGGCTTCGCCACGCCCCGGGCGCTGCTGGCCGCGGCCGAGCTCGAGCTCTGCGGGCTCGTGCTCATCGCGCCGACCGGCGACGACCTGGCGCACGACCTCTACAACCGTCTGATCCGCGTCATGGAGCTGGCCGACTTTCCGCACCGCATGGTCGAAGACTGGTACCGCTCCTGGGAGCAGGAGCTGGACGGCTACAAGACCGGCGAGCGCCAGGACGACTTCTACGGCCGCGCGGCCGCGTACTGGTACGACATGCTCAACCGGGACTTCTTCGACTGCAGCCGGATCCTGTCCCCGGTCCTGCTCATGCGCGGCGACGAGGACCTGGTGCTGCCGGCCGAGAACCTCGAGGCCCTGGCCGCCTCGCTCTCGGCCGAGGGCCGCGAGCCGAGCACGCTGCGATTCCAGGGCCTGAGCCACACGCTCACCCCCGGCCGCGAGGCCGAGCTCTGGGAGCGCATCCACCTGCCCGACGCCATCGATCCGCTGGCCATCGCGGGGCTGGTGAGCTGGCTGCACGCGATCGCGCCGGACGGCGAGTGAGAGGAGCGGACCGTGAAGACCCCGACCATTGCGATGCTGCTCGCCTCGATGCCGCTCGGCCTTCCCGCCCTGGCCGGAACGCTCGAGCACGAGATCCGCACAGATCTCTCCAGCCTGCGCCTCGAGCCCGCGGGCGCGCTCTGGCGGGTCGAGCTGGACGGCTACGCGCCCGCCGGCGCGCCGGACGAGCCGGCCCTGCCCGCGCGCAGCATCCGGCTGGCCCTGCCGGCCGACGCCCGCCTGGAGAGCCTCCGGCTCGAGGTGATCGACCTGGAGGAGCCGGCCAGCGAGCCCCTTCGCGGCCGGCGGATCGAGCCCGGCCGCCTGCTGCGCTCGCTGTGCCCCGGGCCCTTCGCCTGCAGCGTGGTCTCGCCGTCCGGCCGGCGCCCGCCCGGCAGCCTGCTGCTGCGCTCGGCCGGCAAGCTCGGCCCGATGCCGGTGGTCGAGCTGCTGCACTACCCGGTCGAGCTGGACGAGCGCGCAGACCGCCTGCGCATCCACAGCCGGCAGCTCGTCCGGCTGCGCTTCGATACCGACCCGGCCCGAAGCCCGCGGGCCGCGCTCCGCCTGCCGCACTCGATCCGCTCCCTGGCCCGCTCGCTGGTGGACAACGCGGCCTTCCGCCGCGATCACTACCCGCCGCAGCGCGACGGCGCGGCGTCCAGCCTGGCCATCGTGACCACCGAGGCCATCGTCTCCCAGAGCGAGGCCCTGCCCGATCTGATCTCCGCCCACGAGGCGCACGGCCACCGGGTGCACCTGGTCACCGAGCAGGACGTGGACGCGGTCCAGGGCGCCTTCCCGGACGAGCGCCCCCAGCGGCTGCGCGCCTGGCTGCAGGCGAACGCGGAGGCGCTCGAGCTCGAGCACGTGCTGATCATCGCCAACCCGGACCCGGCCGCGCCGGGCTTCCCCATGCTCGCAGCGGATCCCTTCGCCAACGAGGAGAACCACTTCGTCGATCGCTGCCCCACCGACGCCTACTTTGCCGACCTGAGCGGCGACTGGGACCTGGACGCAGACGGCGTCTTCGCCGAGTACCCGGAGGATACGCGGCCGGGCGGGGTGGACTTCCTGCCCGAGCTCCACGTGGGTCGCATCCCGGACTACGGCAGCCCGGACAAGCTCGACCGGATCCTGCGCCAGGCCGCGACCTACCTGCAGGCCCGGGCCGGCACGGGCTGGCGCCGGCGGATCCTCTTCCCGGGCGCGGTGCTCTTCTACTTGAACCAGGACTACCCCGGCACGCCGCGCATGGAGGGCGCCGACGTGGCCGAGTACATGAAGCCCGAGTTCCTCGAGGCCGGCTTCGAGGTGACCACCATGTACGAGGCCAAGGGCATCCGGCCCACGGAGGTGGCCTGCGACCGGGCGCTCAGCGAGGACGAGCTGATCGCCGAGTGGAACCGCGGCCACGGCCTGGTCTACTGGTTCGGGCACGGCAGCGAGGACGCGGCCTACCGGACCATCTGGCTGGCCGACACGGACATGGACTGGCGTCCCGGCTGGTGGGAGCTCTCCGGCAAGCCCTTCGCCCAGTCCATCCACCACGAGTGGCTGCCGGCCGACATGCCGGCCTTCGTCTTCCACGGCTCCTGCTCGAACGGCACGCCCGAGTCGGCCGCCAACATCGGCTACACGCTGCTCAAGAGCGGCGCGATAGGCACCTACTCCTCGACCCGGGTCGCCTACGGCGCGACCGGCGCGGACTGGCGGCCGAGCCCGGAGCAGACCGACATCTTCATGGTGGGCTACTACGTCATCAGCCGCCTCCGCGACGGGCGGACCGCCGGGCAGGCCATCGGCGAGACCCGGGCGCTGCTGGCCGACAGCGGCTACTGGGGCTCCGTGGCGCTACACACCAAGCTGGCCACCTCGCTCTATGGCGATCCGGCCCTCGAGCTCGCGAACTGCAGCGCGGACGCGGACTGCGACGACGGCGTGGCCTGCAACGGCGTCGAGACCTGCATCGGCGGCATCTGCGCCTACGGCGAGACCGTCGACTGCACGCAGCTGGACAGCGACTGCGCGCGCGGCGAGTGCAACGAGTTTACCGGCGCCTGCCGGCTGGTGATGCTCGACGGCCAGCCCTGCGACGACGGGCTGTTCTGCACCGTGGCCGACACCTGCGCCGACGGGACCTGCCAGGGCCAGGCCCGCAGCTGCGAGCCGCTCTCGACCTGCCAGCTCGGCGTCTGCGACGAGCAGGCCCTGGCCTGCAGAGCCGAGCGCGCGCCCGACGGCGAGGACTGCCTGCTCGAGGACGGCGCGCCGGGCCTGTGCAGCCTGGGCGTCTGCGATCCCGTGCCCGGGGATCCGAGCTGCGGCTGCGCAGCGGGCCGCGCCCACCCGGCCGGCCTGCTCGCCCTGCTCGCCCTGCTGCTGGCCCTCCGCCGTCGCCGCGGGGCGTGAAATAGACCCGTTGCCAGGGCGAAGCCCTGAGCATGTACTTCATCCGCTGCGAAGCAGCGGGGGGATAAAGCCTGGGGCTTCAGCCCCAGGTTATATCCCATCGCTGCTTCGCAGCGAAAACCCGGATCTCGGAGACTGGCCAAGCCCATTCCTTGCGCGCTGCTTCACAGCGAAAAGTAGCGGGCATCAGCGCTCACAGATTAAACCCCTCGCGTCCTCGCGTCCTCGCGTCAGACCGGTTTGACCCGCGGCTGCGCAGGCGCTATGATCGACCGCGTCCGGGCAAGGGGCCGATCGCCACAGGCCCTTGGGGAGCTTGCCATGTCCCGCACGAGACTCCTGGGGATCTTCGCATGGCTGCTGGTCGTCTGCGGCTGCCGGTACGAGGTCGAGCAGGCCGGCCTGACCGGCGTCGAGCTGAGCGTCGAGCTCTCCGGCCACGCGGTCGACCAGCTCCTCATCAGCGGCATCGCCGGGCGCGAGCCGGCCTTCGACCCGGGCACCCTGCCCGCCGAGCCGCGCCAGCTCGGCCCCGAGCGCGAGAGCCTCACCGTCCTGCTGTCTCCGGATCTCGCGGGCGAGACCCTGCTCGTGCGGGCCGACGGGCTGCTCGGCGGCGAGCGGGTCGCCTCCGGGGCGGCCCCGGTCGTGGTCGAGCGCGGGGTGCTCGTGCCGCTCTCCATCTCCCTGGGGCCGGCCGCCTTCTGCGGCGACGGGCGGGTCGCCGAGGGGATCGAGGAGTGCGACGACCAGGATCTCGACGGCGGCGACGGCTGCTCCGCGCTCTGCCTGATCGAGGCGGGTTACGCCTGCGACGACGGCCAGCCCTCGCGCTGCGAGCCGATCTGCGACGCGACGAGCTGCCCGGACGGCTGCTGCGACGGATCGCAGTGCCGCACGCGCAGCCTGTCGACCTGCGGCCTGGCAGGCGCAGACTGCACCGCCTGCGACACGGCCGCGGCCGACAACTGCTCGGCCGGCGGCGACTGCGCCTGCGGGATGCGCGGCGCGGCCTGCCTCGACGGGCAGCGCTGCGTGAGCGGGGCCTGCATCTGCGACGCGTACTCCTGCGACGGCTGCTGCGACGGCCCGACCTGCCGCCGGGGCGACGAGGACGCTTTCTGCGGCTCGGGCGGCGTTCCCTGCGAGGACTGCAGCCCGGGCATCTGCGGAGCTGCCGGCGTGTGCAGCGGCTGCAACGCCGAGACCTGCCCGGACGGCTGCTGCACCGGCGCGACCTGCCACAGCCCGCCTGCGCTCGCGCACTGCGGGCTGCTCGGCGAAGCCTGCGTCGACTGCGATGCGCTGCGGAGCGACAACTGCTCCCCGGCCGGCGCCTGCCTGTGCGGCACGCGGGCCGCCTGCCGGCCGGGCCAGCGCTGCAGCGCAGGAGCCTGCATCTGCGATCCGGCCTCCTGCGCCGGCTGCTGCGACGCGGCGGGCGCGTGCCGCGGGGGCGACGAGGATGCGCTCTGCGGAGCCGGCGGCGCGCCCTGCGAGGACTGCAGCCCGGGTGCCTGCGAAGACGGCGGCGTGTGCAGCGGCTGCAACGCCGAGACCTGCGCCAGCGGCTGCTGCGTCGGCGCGACATGCCACCAGCCCTCGCTCGAGCACTGCGGCGCGGGCGGCGAGGCCTGCGCGAGCTGCGACCCGGACCGGGCCGACGCCTGCGCGCAGGGGGAGTGCGTCTGCGGGCAAGAGGCGGCCTGCGGTGAGTGCCAGCACTGCCTCGGCGGCGCGTGCCGCTGCGACCCGCTGAGCTGCCCCGGCTGCTGCCGGGGCGCGGACTGCCTGGCCGGCACGACCGACGAGAGCTGCGGCCGGGCCGGGGCCGCGTGCGCCGACTGCCGGCCCAGCACCTGCGAGCCCGGCGGCGTGTGCAGCACCTGCAGCGCCGAGACCTGCGCGGACGGCTGCTGCGTGGGGGCGAGCTGCCACGCACCGCCCAGCTTCGAGCACTGCGGCATGAACGGCCAGGCCTGCGTCGCCTGCGACCGGGAGCTCGCCGACGCCTGCGGGGCGGACGGCACCTGCCGCTGCGGCCAGGGACCGGCCTGCGCCGAGGGCCAGCGCTGCGAGGCCGCGCTCTGCGCGTGCGACGCGAGCTCCTGCGACGGCTGCTGCGACGCGCGGGGCCTGTGCCAGCCCGGCACCTCCAACGCGGCCTGCGGCCTGGAGGGCAGTGCCTGCGCCGACTGCCAGCAGAGCTCCAGCACCTGCCACGAGGGCGAGTGCCTCGACTGCGGCGCCCAGACCTGCCCCGAGGGCTGCTGCGAGAACAACACCTGCCAGCCGGGCGACTCCAAGCAGGCTTGCGGCACCGGGGGCGAGGCCTGCGCGAAGTGCCACGGCGCGGAGAGGTGCACCGAGCACGCCTGCCAGATCCCCTAGCTCGGAGCAGCGCTCCTTCAGAGCGTATGGATCTTTCTTGCATCATGGAACCTGGGGCTTACGCCCTGGGCCGTATACACATCTTTTTGCGTCGCAAGGTTTCCCGCTGCGTAGCAGCGGGGGGATAAAGCCTGGGGCTTCAGCCCCAGGCTTTATCCCATCGCTGCTTCGCAGCGAATACCCGGATCTCGGAGCTTGCCAAGCCCATTCTTTCCTCGCGCTTTGAGATGTGTATAAGGCTCAGGGCTGAAGCCCCATGCTTTTTCACCCCGCTGCTTCGCAGCGGAGAACAACGAAGACATGCGAGAGGTTTGATCCGACACCTCGCCGACGCTATACTATGAAAAGATCTCGGAGAAGGGCCGCCGGCCCGCGAGCGGCCCCCATGAGGAGTCCGGCATGTCATACTTCCGGCTATGTGCATTCTCAGCATTGCTCGTGGCAGTGTTCGGCTGCCGGGATCAGGTCGAGCAGAAAGGCCTGACCGGCGTCCAGCTGACCGTCGAGCTGAACGGCCACACGGTCGACCAGCTCCTCATAAGCGGCACCGTCGATCGCGATCTGGCCTTCGACCCGGGCACGGTGCCCGAGGCGCCGCGCCAGCTCGGCCCCGAGCCCGAGAGCGTGACCGTGCTGCTCGCCACCCGGCTTGTGGGCAAGACCGTGCTCATGCGGGCCGACGGGCTGCTCAGGGGCACCCGGGTCGCGTCGGGCGCGGGCGCGATCGAGGTCCAGCGCGAGCGGCTCGTGCCGCTGACCATTACCCTGGGCGAGGTCGCCGTCTGCGGCGACGGGCAGGTGGCCGCCGGGATCGAGGAGTGCGACGACGAGGACCTCGACGACGGGGACGGCTGCTCGGCGCTCTGCCTGATCGAGGAGGGCTACGACTGCGACGACAGCGAGCCCTCCCGCTGCGAGCGCATCTGCGACGGGACGACCTGCCCGGACGGCTGCTGCGACGGATCGCGGTGCCGCACGCGCACCTTCTCGACCTGCGGCATATCCGGCTCCGACTGCGTCGCCTGCAACACGGCCACGGCCGACAACTGCTCGGCCGACGGGGAGTGCGTCTGCGGAATGCAGGACCGCGCCTGCAGCTACGGGCAGCGCTGCGTGGGCGGGGGCTGCATCTGCGACATCTACTCCTGCGACGGCTGCTGCGACGGTGTGGACTGCCTCGGCGGCACGGAGCAGACCAAGTGCGGCGCGGGCGGCAAGGCCTGCGAGGACTGCAGCCCTTAC
>JAFGRB010000403.1 GCA_016935365.1 Deltaproteobacteria bacterium | reverse complement strand
CAAGCCCATTCTTTCCTTGCGCTCCGAGATGAGTATAAGGCTCAGGGCTTCAGCCCCAGGTTCAAGAAGGTAATAATGATAACGCGCTCCTTCAGGGCGCATGATTATGTTCTCTCCGCTTCCCTGGGGCTTCAGCCCCAGGCTATATCCCATCGCTGCTTCGCAGCGAAAACCCAGATCTCCGAGACTGGCCAAGCCCTTCTTTTCTTGCGCTCTGAGATGAAAACGGCTCGGGGCTTGCAGCCAGCTAGCAGGTGCTGGTCGTCTCCTTGGGCCCGCCCTCGCCGATCGGGGGTGGCTCCAGCTGGGGCTTCGGCTGCGGGGGCGGGACCAGGGCCAGCTCGAAGACCCGGTCGATGTTGTCCACGAAGATGAGCTCGAGCTGATCCTTGACCTCCTTGGGGATCTCGTGGAGGTCCTTCTCGTTGCGGGCGGGAAGGATCACGCGCCTCAGGCCGCTGCGCGCCGCCGCCAGGACCTTCTCCTTGACGCCGCCGACCGGCAGGACCTTGCCCCGCAAGGTCAGCTCGCCGGTCATCGCCAGATCCGAGGCCACGGGGTGCTCGGTCAGCAGGGATGCCATGGCGGTGGCCAGGGTGATGCCCGCCGACGGTCCGTCCTTGGGGATGGCGCCCGCCGGCACGTGGATGTGGAAGTCGCTCTTGTCGAAGAAGGACTCGTCGATCCCCAGATCCCTGGCCCGTGAGCGGATGTAGCTGAAGGCCATCTGGGCGGACTCCTGCATGACCTCGCCCAGCTTCCCGGTGATGCTCAGGCGTTTTCCGCCCGGCATGCGCGTGGCCTCGATGAAGAGCACCTCGCCGCCGGTCGCGGTCCAGGCCAGCCCGATGGCCACGCCCGGGATATCGGTCCGCTCGGCCATCTCCGGGAAGAACTTCTGGGGGCCCAAGAACTCGTGGAGCAGCTCGGGCCGGACCGTGACTTTCTCGGCGTGGCCGGTCGCCACGCGCATGGCGACCTTGCGGCAGATGTTGGCGATCTCCCGCTCCATGTTGCGCACGCCCGCCTCGCGGGTGTACTCCTCGACGATCGCGGCCAGGCAGTCGTCCGGGAAGTCGACGTGCTTCGTGGAAATGCCGTGGGCGTCCAGCTGCTTCGGAATCACGTGCCGCTTGGCGATCTGCTGTTTCTCCTCCACGATGTAGCCCGGCAGCTCCAGCACCTCCATGCGGTCCTTGAGGGGGCCGGGGATGGGATCCAGCAGGTTGGCGGTTGTGATGAACAGGACCCTGGACAGGTCGAAGGGCAGATCGAGGTAGTGATCGGTGAAGGTGTTGTTCTGCTCCGGATCGAGCACCTCCAGCAGGGCGCTCGAGGGATCGCCGCGGAAGTCGGCCCCCAGCTTGTCCACCTCGTCCAGCATGATCAGCGGGTTGTTCGAGCCGGTCTTGCGCATGGCCCGGATGATGCGGCCCGGTAGCGCCCCGACATAGGTCCGCCGGTGCCCGCGGATCTCGGCCTCGTCCCGCACGCCGCCGAGGCTCATGCGCTCGAACTTGCGGCCCATGGCGCGGGCGATGGAGCGGCCCAGGGAGGTCTTACCCACTCCGGGCGGGCCGACGAAGCAGAGGATCGGGCCCTTCATGTCGTTCTTCAGCTTGCGGACCGCCAGGTACTCGAGGATTCGCTCCTTGGGCTTCTCCATGCCGTAGTGGTCTTCCTCGAGCGTGCGCCGGACGTCCTCGATGTCCAGGTTGTCATCCGTGTGCTTGGACCACGGCAGCTCGCAGAGCCAGTCGAGGTAGGTGCGCGCCACGGTGTACTCGGCGCTCTCCGGGTGCATGCGGCTGAGCCGGTTGAGCTCCTTCTCGGCCTCCTTGTTGGCCTCCTCGGGCATCCCGGCGGCCTCGATGCGCTGCCGGAGCTCGTCGATCTCCCTGGAGCTCGCGTCGTCCTCGCCGAGCTCCTTCTTGATGGCCTTCATCTGCTGGCGCAGGTAGTACTCGCGCTGGCTCTGATCGATCTGGCTCTTGATCTCGTCCTGGATCTTGGAGCCCAGCTCGGCCACCTGGAGCTCGCGGTCGAGCAGCTGGGCGACCTTCTGAAGCCGTTCCGTCGTATCGACGGTCTCGAGGACCGACTGCATGTCGTCGAGCTTGAGGTTGAGGTTCGTGGCGATGAAGTCCGCCAGCATGCTCGCGTCGTCGATGTTCTGGGCCGCGACCTGGGTCTCCCGGGGCAGGATGGGTGAGCCCTCGATCAGCTTCGAGAACTGCTGGCGGATGTTCTGGATCATGGCGTCCAGCTTGACGCCGCTGGCCTGCTTGGACTCCTGGACGGAGACCTCGGCCTTGAAGAAGGGCTCGAAGGCCGTGTAACGTTCGACCTTGATGCGGTGGATCCCGCGGACGAGCACCCGGATGCTCTCATCCGGAAACTTTAGCATTTTCAAAATGGTACCCACCGAGCCGAAGCCGAAGAGGTCACCGGTCGAGGGGTCTTCCAGGGCGGGGTCTCGCTGGGCCACGATGCCGAGCAGGCGGTTGCCGCTCAGCACGCTGTCGACCAGCTTGACCGACTTTCCGCGGGCGACCATCAGGGGAAGGACCATCGAGGGATACAGGACCGTGTTGCGCACCGGCAGGATCGGCAGCTCGGTCGGTATCTCCAGCTGTTCCTTCTCGCTCTCTTTTTCTTTTTCCTTCTCGCTCATCCAGGCAGCCCTCGCTGTCGGAATCCGTTTACCCACCCCAGTGATTAATATGACCAGCCGCCGTCCGCATGCAAGACCTATTCGAGGAAAAAGGAGAAAATTCGAAAGCCCTTCCGGGAGGCTGTCCTCCCGGAAGATGCAGATCGGGCAGGCAGAGCGATCGGGGAGCGACGATCCGGCTCAGTAGCCCATGCCGCCCATGCCGCCCATGCCGCCCATACCGCCCATGCCGCCGCCCGGCGGCGTCTCCTTCTCCTCCGGCTTCTCGGAAACCATCACCTCCGTGGTGATCAGCAGCCCTGCCACCGAGGTGGCGTTCTGGAGCGCGGTCCGCACGACCTTGGTCGGGTCGAGCACGCCGGCCTTGTACAGGTCCTCGAACTGCTCGCTGGCCGCGT
>JAFGRB010000402.1 GCA_016935365.1 Deltaproteobacteria bacterium | reverse complement strand
CCTAATACCATCTCAGGGGGCTTTCGCAAAGCCCCCTCGCTGCTGGAAGTCAATTCCAGCAGCTTCACCCCAAAACGACCGCCCTTCAGGCGGCCAGCCCTGAAAACAAACGCGGTTTGGAAACCGCGCTTGTTTTAGGACTAGCATTCGACCGCGCTTCGATTTCTCTTGCCGTGGGACGCAGCCTGAGTATCTTGGATCTGTTCGCAGGTGCCAATCGACGGGAGTGAGCTCATGGGTTCCGTGCGCGATTTCATGGACCGGCATTTCCTGCACTTCAACAGCCGCGAGGTCGTGGCGGCGGCCCGGGCCTGGGAGGTGCATCTGGCCGCAGGGGGCCGGATGCTCTTATCGCTGGCCGGGGCCATGAGCACCGCGCGCATCGGTCGCATCCTGGGGAGGTTGATCCAGCAGGGCAAGGTGCACGCCATCTCGTGCACCGGAGCCAACCTGGAAGAGGACGTGTTCAACCTTCTGGCCGCGAACGACTACGAGATCGTGCCCGACTGGCGAGCGCTGCGGGCCGAGGATGAGAAGGCGCTGTACGAGCAGGGCATGAACCGGGTGACCGATACCTGCATCCCCGAGACGGTCATGCGGCATCTTGAGCGGCGCCTGCTCGCGCGCTGGCAGGCAGCCTGCGAGCGAGACGAGCGCAAGCTGCCGGCCGAGTTCCTCTTCGACGTGCTCGGCGAGCCCGACCTGGCGCAGCACTTCCAGATCCCTCCCGAGGACTCGTGGATGCTGGCTGCCCGGAAGGCCGGGCTGCCGGTCTTCGCTCCGGGCTGGGAAGACTCGACGACCGGCAACATGTTCGCGGCTGCGGCCTACCGCAAGGAGCTCCCCCATCACCAGTGCGTCAAGACGGGCACCGAGCAGATGGAGTCGCTCATGCGATGGTATTTGGAGAGCTGCCGGCGGGAGACGGATGGACCCTCGGTGGGCTTTTTCCAGATCGGCGGCGGGATCGCCGGCGACTTCGCCATCTGCGCCGTGCCGACCATGATCCAGGACCTCAAGATGGAAGATGTGCCCTTCTGGGGCTACTTCTGCCAGATCTCGGATGCGGTCACCTCCTACGGGGGATACTCCGGCGCCGTGCCCAACGAGAAGATCACATGGGGCAAGCTGGACCTCGCCACGCCCAGGTTCATGATCCAGTCGGATGCCACCATCGCCGCCCCGCTCGTCTTCGCGTACCTGCTGGGGGACTAGCCCGAGCGATCTCGAGGCCTCGCGTCATTCGGCTCGTGGCTTCAGCTCGGAAGCGAAGGCGTCGGGCGACAGCGCAGAGCCGGTGGCCTGCTCGACGAATGCGGGCCAGCTCTGCCGCATGCCCGGGGCGAAGATCTTCTCCTTGAAGAAACGGCCGAAGTCCTTGCGGCCCTTGTAGGAGAGTTCACAGGGCGGCCCCTCGTGGCCGGCCAGCGTCACCAGTGCTGCTCGCAGCTGGGCTGCGAAGACCTCGCCCAGCAGATAGTTGTGGTAGTAGACCGGGGCGATGGTGAAGTGCGGCTTGGCGGCCCAGTCGGGCGCGTCGCGGCCCTCGGGCCGGGTGAGCATCTGATAGCGCTCCACGGTGTCGTACCACAGCTTGTTCAGATCTCGCTTCGGGTTCTCGTAGAGGGCCTTTTCGAAATGCAGCATGACCATGGCCCAGCGCGCAAAGATGAGCTGCTCGCGGCGGCGTTGCTCGAGGATGGCCTTGGCTTTCTCGCGCACTTTCGACTCGTCCGCCCCGGCGTAGTCGATCATCCAGCGCGGGTTCTTGGCCAGGGCGCCGAAGAGCATGGCCACCGCCTCGGTGGTGAAGATGTGCGCCGCCTCCCGGAGGTTGAACGGCAGAGCGCGATCGGTCCACTCGTAGTAGACCGCGTGCCCGGTCTCGTGGAGCATGGTGTCCATCCACGACGCAGTCGGCTTGATGTTGAGCAGCATGCGGACGTCGGCGGCCCGGTCGATGGTGATGCAGAAGGCGTGCTGGTCCTTTCCCTCCCGCTCGAAGAAATCGCTCCTGGCGATGATGTCGTCGGCCGGCAGGCCGATGTCGGCGTAGAACGCCTTGCCCAGCGCGACGATGTCCTCTTTGGTCTTGTCCTTGTAGAAGACGTCCAGATCGATGGCGTCCGAGGGTGGCGGCTCCTGGAAGAAGGGGTTGTCGTAGTGCCAGGGCCGCATCTGGGCGACCTGGATGCCGAAACGCTTGGCCAGCTCGGCGTCCAGCTCAGCCTTCATGGCCTTGAATGGGCCGGCGGTCAGCTCGTCGAGCTTGTCGAACAGCGCGAGCAAGCGATCCGGATCGTGCTCCTGGAGCGCGATGCGCATGTACCAGAAGTCCTTGTAGCCGAGCTTGGCCGCAGCCTGGTTGCGCAGCTCGGCCAGCGCGACGAGCTTGGGCGCCACCGCGGCACCGGCTGCCTTGAGCGCTTCCCAGATGCGCTTGCGCTCGGTCGAATCGTTCGACTTGGACAGGCGCTCGAGCAGATCGTTGTTCGACAGCTTCTCGCCGTCCAGCTCGGCCCGGAACGTGTTGAAGAGCCGCTCGATCTCGGTCGACTGGGCGACCATCTTCTCCAGCAGATCCGCAGGCAGCTGGTTGCCCTCGAAGGCCAGCTTGGCCACCTCCAGCGCGCGGCGGGTCAGGGCTGGATGGTCCTTGCCGGAAGCGAGAAGCCGCTTGATCTCGGCGTAGCGCCCGGGATCCGAGTGCAGCTTCTTGAGCGCCAGGTCGGCCTTCGCATAGGCGTCGAAGTCGGCCTTCTGGCCGCTGTTGGCCGCCTTCCAGTAGCTGGATGTCTGGACGCGCTCCAGCTCGGAGAAATCCTTCTGGTAGGCGTCCAGGAAAGCCTTGGCGTCTGCGGTCTGCACGGCAACCCCCGTGTCGGCAACGGGCTCGACCGCCGCCTTGGGCTCGGTCGATGGCTCGGTCTTCGGCTTCTCTTTGCAACCCGCGCTCAACGCCAGCAGGGCGCAGAGCAGGGTGAGTGTCAGGTTACGCATGGTCGATCCTCCTCGCGTTCGCGGATCGTCATACCGTGTGCGGTTCGGAATGTCCAGCCGCAACGCAGCTTGCTTGCAAGCTTCCGCCGGATGTCCTATTTGGACAGGGTGAGGATCTTCCATCCGCCCATCGCCCATGTCCCACCTCCGCTGGCCCGATGGTTCTGTCCTGCGGGGCCGCCGTCCCTGGCCGGCTTCGAGCACGCCGGCGTGCGGGTGATCGCCGTGCCGGGCCGCTACTGCGTGAGCTACCTCATCCCGGGCCCCGAAGGTACGGCGCTGGTCGACGTGGGCTCCTGCGAGGACATCGTCCGGATCGAGTCCGTGCTGGCCTGGCTGGCAGGCCCCCCCCTGTGCCTCGTCATCCCCTCTCACCTGCACTTCGATCACTGCCTGGGCCTGGATCCGGCCGCGAGGCACTTCGGCGCAACGGTTCGCCTGCACCCGCTGGCCCATGAGGCGGTGGCGCGCGGTCATGCGCTGCGTGCACCTCGGCTTCGCACGCTGGGCGTCTTTTTCCCCACCTGGCTTTGGCAGGGGCTGCCTTGCTTTGCAGCCGAAGACCTGCGAGCGGGCTTGCGCTTCGGTTTTCCGTGGAGCCGGAACCCCTTCCAGGCCAAGCTGGGAGAGCCGCTCCGAGACGGTGAGCGCCTGGCCGGCTTTCCGGGCTGGCAGGTGCTGCACACCCCGGGACATGCCGACGACGCCGTGTGCCTCTACCACCCGCAGGCGGGCTTTCTCGTGGCCGGGGACACGGTGCGTAACTTCCAGGGCGGGGAGTGGAACCCCCTGCTGACCGATCCGGACGACTACCGCCGGACCCGCGAGCGGCTGGCTCCGCTCGGAGTTCAGGCGATCTTTCCCGGCCATGGGCCGGTCCTCACGGGGCCGCGGCTCTTCGAGTGCCTCCGGCCTGTCTGCTGATCTCTCCGATCATCGCAGGTGTATTTTCTGCCGCCTGCGAGTACAATGCGACAAATGAGAGAACGCACAGCCCTCCAGATCGTCCGGGTCCTGGCATCTCCTGACAGAGACGTGGTGGCCGCACTTTTTGGCCCGTCCCGAGGCGCGCCGATGAAGATTCGAGGACTGCCCAGCCTGCCGGCGGGCAGCGTGGTGCAGCTGGACCTGGAAGGTGACGAGGTGGTCGGATCGGAGCTGCTCGCCGAGCCCAACACGGCCACGGCCGCCTTCTTCGAGATCCTCGAGCAGCAGAAGATCGAGCCGTCCTACCCGGCCGGGGTCCTCGACGAGGTGGCGCTCCTTGCCGATGATCCCGGCACGGACGACGCAGCGCTCGAGGATCTTCGCGAATTGCCCTTCGTCACGATCGACAACCAGGGCTCGCGCGATCTGGATCAGGCGCTCTTCATCCGCAAAGGAGAGGAGGGCCACGAGGTCTTCTACGCCCTGGCCGACGCGTGTCATTTCATAAAGCCGGATACGGCGCTGTTCGCCGAGGCACTGCGGCGCGGTGTGACATATTACCTGCCGACGTTCTCGGTCCCCATGCTGCCCCCCGCACTTTCGGAGGGGCTCGTCTCTCTCAACCCGCGCGTGGATCGCAGGGCGCTGGTCTTCCGCATGCGCCTGGACGCGAGCGGCGAGGCGGTCGAGACGCACATCTTCCGCGGCCGGATCCATTCCCGGGCCAGGTTGACCTACGACGGCGTACAGGCTTTCTACGACCGCCCGGCCGAGAGCCCGCTGGCTCGACAGGAGTACACGGACAGCCTCGAGCTCCTGCGCGAGGTGGGGGAGATGCGCCTGGCGAGCGCGCGCATGCGGGATGTGGTGCAGTTCGACCGACGCGAGACCGTCGTGGATGTGGACCCCGGCGGCGTGAGGCTGGCGATCCGCAGCCTCGCTCGGAGTGACGCCAGCATGTACAACGAGCAGATCTCGCTGCTGTGCAACATCGCCGGCGCGCACTTCCTGCTCGGTCCCGAGCGCAAGCCCCTGGTCCAACCTGTCTTCCGCGTCCACGAGGCGCCGGGCGAAGAGGCCCGATCGCGTCTGGGGAGACTCCTGGCTCGCCTCGCCTCCCTGCATGGCCTGGATGACGAGTGGCACTGGAGGCGCGGCCAGGAGAGCCTGGCCGACTACCTGGCCAGGCTGCCTGCGGATGGCGACCGGGCCAGACTTCGCGACGCGATCGAACGCCAGATTCTGCTCAGCAACCAGCGCTCTGCGTACTCGACCGAGCCAGGCCAGCACTATGCGCTCAGGGTCGATGCGTACAGCCGCTTCTCCTCCCCCATGCGAGAGGTCGTGGGGATCTTCACGCACAAGGAGGCGCTGGAGAAGCTGGGCCTGGAGCGCCCGGGGGACACCGAGCGCGACGAGGCGCTTCGCGAGCAGGTCGTCCAGTCCGCCAATCGGGCCAGAGAACGCCAGCGCCAGGTGGAAAAGGGCGTGCTCAAGCTGGCCGTGGACGAGCTGCTGCGCACCGACTTGCTCGTACCGATGGGCAGCCGGTCGACCTACACCGGCACCGTGCTCGGTATGCGGCCGTCGAGGATCTACGTATCGCTGGACAGCCCACCGGTCGAGATCAAGGTCTACACCGATGATCTCCAGGAGCGGCTGGGCTCGAAGCTGGCGCTGGCCGACGACGAGGTAGAGATGACCTCCGCGGACGAGCGCTTCCGACTCCGCGTCGGCGATCGCATCGAGCTCAAGACCGCGGCCTATGATGAGTCCCGGGAGCGCTGGCTGATGGTGCCGGTATCTTGACGGCTAGCCGATCACCGCGTTGACGATCGCCTGTGCCTGCTTCTGGATCTCCTGCAGGTGCTCCCGGCCGCGGAAGCTCTCTGCATAGATCTTGTAGATGGCCTCGGTCCCGGATGGCCGGGCTGCGAACCAACCGTTTTCCGCGACCACCTTGAGCCCCCCGATGGGCGCGTCGTTGGCCGGAGCGCGGGTGAGCTTGGCCAGGATGGGCTCTCCGGCGAGCTCGCTCGCCTCGACCTGTTCGGGGCTGAGCTTCTTCAATCGGGCCTTCTGCTCGGCGTTGGCGGGTGCATCGATCCGCTCATAGACCGGCTCGCCGAAGCGTGCGGCGAGATCGGCATAGATCTGGCCCGGATCCTTGCCCGTCACGGCGGTGATCTCGGCGGCCAGGAGATCCATGGCGATCCCGTCCTTGTCCGTCGTCCAGACCGTGCCGTCCCGCCTGAGGAAGGAAGCGCCGGCGCTCTCCTCGCCGCCGAAGCCATAGCTGCCGTCGAGCAGGCCGGCCACGAACCACTTGAAGCCCACGGGAACCTCGGCCAGCTTGCGGCCGAGATGCGCGGCGACCCTGTCGATCATCGAGCTGGACACGAGCGTTTTGCCCACCGCCATGCCGGGCGCCCAATCGGGCCGGTGCTGGAAGAGGTACCAGATGGCGACCGACAGGTAGTGGTTGGGATTGAGCAGGCCAGCCGTGCGGGTGACGATGCCGTGCCGGTCGAAGTCCGGATCATTGCCGAAGGCCACATCGAAGTCGTCCTTGAGCTGAATGAGGCTCGCCATGGCATGGGGCGAGGAGCAGTCCATCCGGATCTTCCCGTCCTTGTCCACGGTCATGAAGGCGAAGCGCGGATCGACTGCCGGGTTGACCACCTCGAGCTTCAGGCCGTATCGCTCCGCGATGGGGGACCAGAACGCGACACCCGAGCCGCCCAGGGGGTCGACGCCGATGGAGAGGCCCGCCGAGGAGATGGCTTCCATGTCGATGAGGTGCCGAAGGTCTTCCACATAGGGCGAGATGTAGTCGTGGTGATGCGTGGTCGAAGCCTCGAGCGCACGCTCGTACAGAACACGGGGTACGGTATCGAGGCCGCCAGACATGATCTGGTTGGCCCGCTTTTGTATCTGGCTCGTGGTCTCGGTGTCCGCCGGACCGCCTTCGGGCGGGTTGTACTTGATCCCCCCGTCAGAGGGTGGATTGTGGCTCGGGGTGATGACGATCCCGTCGGCCAGGCCCGTCTTGCGGCCCTGGTTGTGCGTCAGGATGGCGTGGGAGATGACCGGCGTGGGTGTGTAGCCCAGCCCCTGCTGGATGTGGACATGGACCCCCTTGGCCGCCAGCACCTCGAGGGCCGTGGCCAGCGCGGGCTCGCTCAAGGCGTGTGTGTCCATGCCCACGAAGAGCGGCCCGTCGATGTCCCGGGCGCTCCGGTGCTCGCAGATGGCCTGGGTGATGGCCAGGATGTGATCCTCGTTGAAGCTGTGATCGAAGGCAGAGCCCCTGTGGCCCGATGTGCCGAAGGACACGCCGTGTGCCGGCTCGGCAGGATCCGGATGGCGGTTGTAGTAGGCTGCGACCAGTCTCGGGACGTTGATGAGCAGCTCGGGAGGCGCCGGCTGTCCGGCAAGTGGGTGGAGTGGCATATCGAACCTCCTGAAATCCGATGGTCAAGCGGCTGCGGTCTTCATAGCCCACCCCGTATGAAGAGCGAGACGAGCCGGCCCAGGGCCTGGCCGCCGATGTTCACTCCGTCGAGGCGCCAAGTCGCCAAGCGATCCCAGTAGCCCTCGTTGAAGACGTTGTACGCCCGGACCCCGATCTCCAGCCAGCGGGGGCTCTCTTGTGGCTGGAAGCGCCAGGATGCATACAGGCTGGTAAAGAAGGCGGCCGGGTTCTCCACGGTTTCGTATCCGCTCAAGAGCTCGCCGGTCTTGCTCTGCTGCAGCTGTGTGCCGGAGTGGAAGTGGAAAGCGGCTCCGGCCCTGAGGCCGAAGTCGAGCGTGCCGTGCACCGCGAGGTTGGCCAGATGAGCAGGCTCCCAGGGGACCCGGTCGCCTTTGCCCACGGAGGGATCCGCCTCGCCTTCTGCCGGCTCGGTGGCGAACCAGCTGTGTCTGTAGGTGTAGTTGGCGCTCAGTCGCAGCGCGGCGATGGGCCTCCAGATCAGCGAGAGTGAGCCGCCCAGGCAGTTCACATCTCCGCCGGTGTTCTCGAAGCGCATGATGCTGTTGGCTAGATCTGGAAATCCGCTCTCGAAGTACTCGAGGTGGGACTGGAAACGGATTCCGTTGCGGTAGAGGTTGAAGAAGACATCCGACTCGACGGTCAGAGCGCCCTCCAGCAACCTCCCGCGGTATCCGATCTCGAAGGCGGTCAGGCTTTCGTTCTCGAGCGACTCGTTGCCGATGCTGCGCTGGATGAAGTCCGGCAGCTCCGGCAAGAAGATGCTCGCCTCGGTGCCCGTGACGTGGACGCTGGTGTTGAAGAAGGAGGGCTTCCGATAGGCCTGGCCCCCCGAAAGGCGCAGGAGCTGGTTGCGGGTGAATCTCCAGACCATCGCCAGGCGAGGACTGACCGTGAAGGGCGTGATGCTGTTGTAGTCGAGCCGGACTCCTCCATTGAGGATCAGCTGGTCGAAAAGCCGCTGCTCGTCCTGGATGAAGAGCCCGACCCGATGTTGGTGGATCTCGTCCGGCTCGTTCTGCGAGGCGTACATGGCCAGCCATCGGTAGTTCGCTCCGCCGGTGAGCAGGTTGCCCTCGAAGGGCGACCAGTGCGCCTGGACGTCGGCGTCCAGCGTGGCGTTGGTCAAAGAGATCACCTCGGGGATCTTGCCGACCTGGAAGCCCATGTAGGTCAGGGGCAGGTCGAAGGAGAAGTCCGTGTCGAAGAAGTTGAACCAGATTCGCCCCTGGACGAGATCGGTCCGGTGCTCGATCTGGGCATGGGAATGCAGGCCCGATACGGCTGCTGGAGCGAGCCGGGTATAAATCCATCCCTCGGAGCGCACCACGCCCAGACTGAGCAAGCTGTCGCCCCAGGCATCCCAGTCGCGATCGATGCGCAGCCGCGCCCGGTACAGGTCCATCTCCAGCTCTGCAGCGGGCTCGTCGAGGTTGCCGGCCGTCTCCCGCCCGCCGTTGAACTGAAATGCCCAGGGCCCCATCGATTGCCCCAGCCGCACGTTGAAGGCCAGGCGATCCAGCTCGCCGCCGGCTGCGAACGCTTCTGCATAGTTCACGCCGGGTCGCCGGGTCGAGATGGAGACGACCAGAGAATGCGCGTTGGCCCCATAAAGCGCGGAGCCGGGGCCGCGGATGATCTCGATGCGTTCGATGTCCTCGATGTGGATCGGGAGACACTGCCAGATGGTCAGACCGAGCGCTTCGATCAGCAGCTCCCGGCCGTCCAGCAGTACCAGGGCCTTGTCGGCCAGACCGTCGTTCATGGCGCGGGCGCCGACGGCGTGGTACATGGGCCGGATACGCAGCACGTCCAGCTCGGGCACCTGGCGCAGCAGGCAGGCGATATCCATGCAGTGGGTGTTCGCGATCTGCTCCCGGGTGATCACCGAAACCGCAGCGGGCGATTCGTTGATGTCCTGCTGGTGGCGGGCGGGCGCGTAGACGATCTCATCCTCGAGCAGCGCGAACTCGTCTTCCAGCTCGTCCTCGGCCGAGACGGAAAGCGGGATCGCGACACTTGCGATGACCATCGCGAGCAGGCAGATGGGATGCACGCCCCGATGCATGCTCGTGATCCTATTCGATCACCATAGGAAAATAGAGAATTTTTTACCCGAACGGTCTACACTCCGCACATGCGATCGGCGCGTATTCGGGCGATGGCGTTGCTCGGCGTGTGCAGCCTGCTTGCCCTGTGCTCGGCTGACGCCTACGAGGAGGGTGTCAAGGCGCTTTCAGCGGGGCAGCTCGGGCGGGCAGAGCGAGCCCTGCAGCGAGCGGTCGAGAAGAGCCCGCAGCGGGCGGAGGCCTGGTGGGAGCTGGGCTGGGTCTACTGGCGAAAACGCGACATGGAGCGCGCGCGCAAGGCCTGGTTGCAGGTGCAGAGACGGGATCCGAGCTATCCCGACCTGGGGCACTACCTGGGCATCGTGGAGCAGCGGCTGCACCTGAGCGAGTTGCAGCTGGAGACGAATGCGCACGTGGCCCTCGAGCCGTCCGGCTCCCGGATCCGGATCGCTGCGGCCGGGGACACCATGATGGGCACGGACCTGCGCCAGGGGGAGCGCGGGCTCGCACCCGGTGATGGCCAAACGCTCTTCGACGGGGTCAAGGAGGTCTTCAGGGCAGCCGACATCGCCTTTCTCAACCTCGAAGGCGTGCTGGCCGATGACCTTCCACAGACCAAGTGCCGGCCCGGTAGCGTCTCTTGCTATGCTTTCCGCACACCGGTGCGCTACACGGCGGCCCTGGTCGAAGCCGGCATCGATGTGGTCTCCAACGCGAACAACCACGCACTGGATCTCGGTCCGCGGGGAATGGACTCCACGCTCGCGGCGCTGGACGCGGCCGGTGTCCGCCACGCAAGCCGATACGGAGACATGGCCCTGATCGAGAAACGAGGGCTGAAAGTGGCCTTCCTGGCCGCCCACTCCGGCTCGTGCTGTCTGAACGTCAACGATCCGCAAGAGGTCTGCAAGGCGGTCCAGGCGGCGAACCGCCTGGCCGATCTGGTTGTGCTCAGCTTCCACGGCGGCGCCGAGGGGTCCCGCCATCGCCATGTGCCAGGCCGGGTGGAGCGGGCATATGGAGAGAGGCGGGGCGACGTGAAGAGGCTCGCCCGCGCGGCGGTGGACGCAGGGGCCGATCTGGTGCTCGGTCACGGGCCGCACGTCCTGCGGGCCATGGAGGTCTACCGCGGCCGGCTGATCGCATACAGCCTCGGCAACTTCATGGGATTTCGCCAGTTCGGTCTGCGCGGGGGGTATGGCGGCCGCTCGGTCATCCTGGAGGCGGAGCTGGCTGGAAACGGTGTGCTCGTCTCGGCTCGGCTGCACCCCGTGGCGCTGAGCGGAGAGAGCGTTCCCGCCGTGGATCCGCGCGGGGATGGCCTGCAGCAGGTCCGCGAGCTTTCACGCGCCGATTTCCCCCGGACCGGCGTGCGGGTGGAGCCGGACGGGACGCTGCGCTGGGCTCCGGGCGAGAGCCCTTGATTCGGGCTGCCGGCTCGAGGGAGGTGGACATGCCCGAAGGCCCGATGATCGACGCCGAGCTGCTTGCGAAAAGGGCAGCCGAGCTCGAGTCCCTGTTCGACTCGGCACCCATCAAGCGCACCTTCGGGATGGCTCTCCGCTTCGAGGGGACCCGCGCTATCTTCGAGCTGCCATACAATCCAGGCCTGGATCACGCCCTTGGCGGTGTGCACGGCGGGGTCATCGCCACCATGCTGGACAACGCGGGCTGGTTCACCGCCGCGCTGCACTACGACGTCTGGATCTCGACCGTCGACCTGCACATCAGGCTGCTCGAGCCCGTGAAGGGCAGAGCGCTGCAAGCGGAGGGCGCGCTTCTCAAGGCGGGCAAGCGTCTGGCCCTGGCAGAGATGGAGATGAGAACGGCCGACGAGCAGTGCATTCTCGTGGCCCGCGGAGCGGGGACCTTCGCCATCACCTCGATCCGCCGTCGCGGTTGAGCAACTCGTACAGGGGCAGGCTGGATGGCGCTTTGCGCGGGGGGTGTAACTCGATGAAGGCGACCGCCTCGTCGGGATCGTCGAGCAGGGCCAGCATATCGCCGTAGATCTCGCCCATCCCTCGCGCGCGGGCGAACTCACGGATCAAGGCGTGCTCTGCTCGGTAGCGCTCACTGCCGAGAAAGACCATCGGGCTGCGCGTTCCGTAGGTGGCATAGTGGTTCTGGGTCAGGTCCTGGAAGATCTCCTGGGTGGTGCCCGCGCTGCCCGGAGCGTAGATCACACCTGCTGCGGCGATGGCCAGCAGGCCCTCCTCGCGGATGGAGTTGTCGAAGTACTTGGCCACGGCCGATGCGAAGGGGTTGGTGGGCTCGTGGCCATAGAACCAGGTGGGCACGGCCAGGCTCGTGCCGGGCTCGTGGGTGGCGTGCTGTACGACGTCTCGCGCAGAGGCGATGTAATCGCGGATGGACTGCAGGTATGCCGGGCTGCCCTCGGGGTGACCGCCCGAGAACGTATCCGCTGCCTGCATGCGCTCGATGGCGCGATCCAGAGCGGCCGCCTCGCACGGGGCGAAGAATGCACCCAGGTTGGCTGCCTCCATCACGCCCGGCCCGCCGCCGGTCACGACCAGGTATCCCTTGCGGCCGAGGGCCCAGGCGATCCGGGCCGCCTTGTGAAACGACGGATCCGAGCGACGGGTGCCGTGGCCGCCCATGATACCGACCGCGCCTCGGCCGCGGTTCTCTTCCAGGAACTCCATCAAGGCGTCGTCGATGGCATGGTCGTGGATGCGCTGGGCCAGCGCCTCGTAGAGGGAGATGCCGCCCGGGTGGCTGCGCTCGCGGTGCGCATGGGCGTAGATGGCGAAGTCCAGCGCGCCCGAATAACCGCCGTGCTCGTAGCCCTGCATGAGCTCGGAGGGGCTGTAGAGGTCTTTTCGGAAAGGATCGTAGGGCAGGCCCTCGAGTCGCGGGAAGATCAAGGCGCCGGCCTCCCGCAAGACCCGCTCCTGGGCGAGCGAGGCGAATCTGCAACCGGCAAAGAGCACCCCGTCGAGTCGGACGGTTCCATAGTCCTCGAGCGAGCGAAGGTCCACGGCCTGGACAACGGTCCCGGGAGCCATGGAGCCGGACTGCAAGGCGGCCTGCAGGCTGTCGAGGTCCTCGATCTCCAGTCGGCGGTGCTTGCGCATGCGGCTATTCCGATCGCGGCCTACTTCTCGAGATACCTCGCTGGAACCTTGGGCAAGGGCTCCAGGTAGAAGACCTGGCGCTCTTCCCGGTTGAGCACGCCCGCAGTGCGGGTGAAAAGCTGCCCCGCGAATCGCCGCCAGCATCCCCGCTTAACCGACAGCTCTCCCACGGCGACCAGGGCTGCGCTGAAACGCTGGGCCTTGGGTCTGGACAGCGGATTGAACACGCCCGCGATGTCCTCGGTGACGAGATACTCCAGCACGGCGAGCCGATCCGACCCGGCCTGCCTCCAGCCGGCCAGCCGGACCTTGTTGATGCGGCTCGTCTTCTCGTCCTTGAAGCCCGGGGGCATCTCGACGAGCTTCACATCGAGCTCCCATCGGTCGCCCGGCAGGACGTGCTTGCCGGACAGACCGAAAGGGATCGTCAGCATGTTGTGATCCTGCTGTCGTAGCGCCGTATAGACCTTGCCCCCACTCTCGATCTCGCCTCGCAGGACGAGGTCGCCGGCTTTCGCGCTGGACCTGGGCGTACCCGGAGGGGTCTTGGTCACGATCGGCTTCTCGATGAAGACGCGCACCAGCAGGCGTTGTTCGTAGGAGGGGCTGAGCACCCAGGTCGCGCTGGGTGGCGGGGCTTTCATCCGGGCGAGGCCGCTGCGAACGGCCGGCGGGAGTGCCTTCGACTTCAGGAGCGTATCGATGCGCACGCCTTTGAGCGGATCGTTCTTGGGCTCGACCGGTCCTACCGTGGCGCGGTAGGCGAGGGCCTTGCCGTCCGGCAGCTTCCAGGTGAGCTTCACCGAGCCCTTGCGGGGCGGCGGCTCGTGCTTCGGCTCCGGCGCGGGCTCGGGTGCCGGTGCCGGCTCGGGTGCCGTCGTGGGCTCGGGCGCCGGTGCGGGCTCGGGAGCCGGCGCGGGCGGCCTTGCCGTGCCCGGAGGGGCATTCATGGGCTCCATCTGCCCCGGCTTCGTCCAGGGCCCCTCATCCTCGCAGCTGCACAGGGCGAGGCAGGAGAAGAGAAGAACCAGGACCAGCAGTGAAGCGCTGGCGGGTGTTTTCATGGGCAGCCTCCAGGCTGCTCTCCAGTCGGAGAGGCTCGATGGTGTTGCCGAATTGCCGGCTCGGGCTGGGCGGGCCAGGGGACGAATGCATAGGAGCTCAGCACGGACTCGAATGCGGGCAGGGCCTGATCGAACGCGAGCTTGGACTCGGCCCGTAGCGTGATGACCACGATCACGGCCTCCTCCTCCACGCAGGCGATGCCCTCGTGGGGTGAGGCCGAGTCGCCCGCCAGAAAGCGGACGTGGATGGGCCTGCCCGCAGAGCTGCGCAGGGGCTCGGCGTCGGAGATGACCAGCACGCCTGCTCGGGAGCGAAAGCGCGCGCGCGCTTCCTCGAAGATGGACCGGGTCGTCGATGCGATCGGGGCGATCCGGATTCGAATGCGCTCGGAGGAGCCCGAGGTTGGCAGGAGCGCGACGGTCTCGGCTTCGAGCTTGAGCGTCCATCCCGCCGGCGGCTCGATCGCCACCGAGCACGGTCCGACCCGGAGCGGACCGTCTGTTTCGGGCGCGGGCTGGGGCTCGACCCGAGGCGGCAGCGCGCGTCGCGGCGCTGCGGGCGCAGCACAGGCGAGGTGGATGCCCATCAGCGCTGCGAGCAGAATCGGCTTCACGCCTAGTCGCTCCGGGCGAAGCGGCTGGTAGACAGGCGACCGAGCTCCGGATGCGTGCAGCGGATGCCGCTGTTTTCCATCTCGCCCACGCACTTGTTGCACGGCTCGCAGCGCGAGCACGTCGCCTCGCCGCGCTGCATGCGACGGATCAGGTCCGGCTCCATGATGAGCGGGCGGCCCATGGACACGAAGTCGAACCCGTGCTCGCACACGGCTCGGTCCATCTGCTCGAGACGCCGGATGCCGCCCAGCAGCACCAGGGGCAGAGAGGAGACCGCCGCGCGCACTTCGAGCGCGTCTTTGAGGAAGAACGTCTCCTCGAACGCGTACTCCTGGACGAAGAGTCGGCCAAAAAGGCGCAGCCCTATCCTCCGCAGCGCCTGGCGCTCGTTGCGGACCATCTCGGCCACCGGCAGCTCACCGCGCATCATGTAGAACGGCGTCTTCGACACGAAGCCGCCCGATAGCACGACCGCGTCGGCCACTCCCTCGGACTGGATACGCCGAATGATCTCGGTCGCCTCGGACAAGTCGAGGCCCCGCGTAAACCCGTCGCGCAGGTTGCACTTGGCCATGACGGCCAGGTCCTTGCCCGCAGCATCGCGAACCCGGCGGAGCACACTGAGCGGGAACCGCAAGCGGCCCTCCAGATCGCCACCCCACGCATCTTTCCGGCGGTTGGTATACGGCGAGAGAAACTGGCTGAGCAGGTAGCCGTGACCCAGGTGAACCTCCAGCGCGTCGAATCCGCACTCGCGGGCGAAGACCGTCGCGCGGGCGAAGTCGGATTCGATCCGATCCAGATCCGCTCGAGTCGCGATCCGTGGCCAGGTCAGGGTGTAGAGGTTGAAGACACGAGACGCGCCGATGGGGCGCGAGCCGGCGGCCGAGGGGCTGGCAAAGTAGCCCGCGTGACCTATCTGCAGGGCGGCGGCTGCGCCTTCGGCGTGGACCGCGTCTGTCAGGCGGCGCAGTCCAGGGACGAGCGCTTCTCCGGCCACCATCTGGTGCTCGAAGGTCAGGCCGTCTCTGGAAGCCGAGCAGTAGGCCACGGTCGTCATCGCCGCCCCGCCGGCCGCGATCTCTCGGTGGTGCTCGATCAGGTCCTCTCCTGGGACACCGCCCGGGGTCATGCCCTCGAAGGTGGCCGTCTTGATGACCCGGTTGCGGAGCGCGAGCTCTCCCAGCCTGTATGCGGACAGGGAAGGATGTAGATCATGCTCGGGCATACGGGCCCCTCGAGCTTCCGGGCGGTTTCTGGATCGACCCTGCAGCCGATCAGCGCCCGCGTCGCGTCGCGAGCATCAGCAGCAGCAGCGCCATGGACAGCCAGTCCGTGCTCTCGTGGCCCGTCGCACAGCCGCAGCCGCCCTCGGCCTTGTCGCATGCGTCTCCGGCCCCGTCGGCGTCCTTGTCGCTCTGATCCGCATTGGCCGTCGTCGGGCAGTTGTCGTCCTCGTCCAGCACGCCGTCGTCGTCATCGTCGTCGTCGCAGGCGTTGCCCAGCCCGTCGCCATCTGAATCGAACTGGTCGGGATCCGCCACCAGCGGACAGACGTCCTCGCCGTCGGCCACCTCGTCGCCGTCGTCGTCCGGATCGCACTCGTCTCCCTGCCCGTCGCCGTCGGTGTCCACCTGCCCGGTGTTGGGATCGTCTGGGCAGTTGTCCACGTTGTCGCTCACCCCGTCCCCGTCCAGGTCATCGCTCACCTCGCAGGCGTCCCCGACCCCGTTCTCGTTCGCGTCCTCCTGATCGGGGTTGGCCGTCAGCGGGCAGTTGTCGTTCTCGTCGACGATCTCGTCGTCGTCGTCGTCCGGGTCGCAGGGGTTGCCGAGTCCGTCCTCGTCCGTGTCCTGCTGATCCGCAGAGGCGAGAAGCGGGCAGTTGTCCGCCTCGTCCAGCACGCCGTCGGCGTCGTCGTCCGGATCGCATACGTCGCCAGCCCCGTCGCCGTCGGTGTCGGTCAAGTCGTCCGAGGCCTCGAAGGGGCAGTTGTCGTCCTCGTCGGCGATCTCGTCGTCGTCATCATCCGGATCGCAGGCGTCGCCCAGCCCGTCGCCGTCGTTGTCGGCCTGGCCGGTGTTGGCGAGAAGCGGGCAGTTGTCCGCCGCGTCCAGCACCCCGTCTCCGTCGGTGTCCTGCGAGCAGGCATCGCCCATCCCGTCGCCGTCGGTGTCGGTCTGGTCGGCGTTGGCGACCAGCGGGCAGTTGTCGTCTGCGTCCAGCACGCCGTCGCCGTCGTCGTCCGGATCGCAGGCGTCCATGACGCCGTCGGAGTCGGTGTCCGGCTCGCCCTCGTCGGTCAGCCCGTCGCAGTCGTCGTCCTGGCCGTTGCAGGCCTCCTCGATGCCGTCGGTGGTGTCGTTGCAGATGAGCGCCGAGCCGTCGCAGACGAGCTGGCCCTCCTCGCAGGCGTCGGAGTCGGCCCCGTCGCAGGCGTCACCGAAGCCGGGCTCGGCAGAGCCGTCGGCGGTGTCCGGATCGCAGTCGTTGTCCAGCCCGTCGCAGATGTCGACCGAGTCGCCGGTCGCGTCGTCGCACACGATTGAAGTGCCGTCGCAGACGAAGAAGCCCTCGGCGCAGCGGTCCGTATCTGGCCCATCACAGGCCTGACCGAAGAGCGGCTCGGCCGAGCCGTCCGGGCTGTCCGGGTCGCAGTCGTTGTCGACGCCGTCGCAGAAGTCGAGCGAGTTCGAGGTCAGGTCGTTGCAGATGAGCCCGCTGCCGTCGCAGACGAGCTGGCCCTCGGCGCACAGGTCGGTATCCGGCCCGTCGCAGTCCGCGCCGAAGCCGATCTCGGCAAAGCCGTCCGGGGTGTCTGGATCGCAGTCGTTGTCCAGCCCATCGCAGAGGTCGAGCGCGTCGCCGGTCGCGTCGTCGCAGACGATCGTCGTCCCGTCGCAGATGAAGAAGCCCTCTTTGCAGTGGTCGGCGTCCGGCCCATCGCAGGCCTGGCCGAAGAGCGGCTCGGCCGAGCCGTCCGGGGTGAGCGGATCGCAGTCGTTGTCCGCGCCGTCGCAGACATCGAGCGAGCTCGAGGTCAGGTCGTTGCAGATGAGCCCGCTGCCGTCGCAGACGAGCTGGCCCTCGGTGCACAGGTCGGCGTCCGGCCCGTCGCAGTCCGCGCCGAAGCCGATCTCGGCAAAACCGTCCGGGGTGGTCGGGTCGCAGTCGTTGTCCAGCCCATCGCAGAGGTCGAGCGTGTCGCCGGTCGCGTCGTCGCACACGATCGACGTGCCGTTGCAGATGAAGGAGCCCTCTTTGCACAGGTCGGCGTCCGATCCATCGCAGGCCGAGCCGAACAGGGGCTCGTCGGAGCCGTCCGGCGTGGCCGGGTCGCAGTCGTTGTCCGCGCCGTCGCAGACGTCCAGGCTGTCGCCGCTCGCATCCGAGCAGGCGGGCGCAGCGCTGCTGCAGTACAGCACGCCCTCCGGGCACAGATCGGAGTCCGGCCCGTCGCAGGCCGTGCCCAGCCAGGGCTCGTCCGAGCCGTCCAGGGTGGCCGGGTTGCAGTCGTTGTCCAGCCCGTCGCAGGCCTCGAAGGCCATCGGGTGGACGTGGGGGTTGCCGTCGTCGCAGTCTCCGAGCGCAACGCGCCAGCCATCGCCGTCGTCGTCCGCGTAGTTCAGCCCGTTGATGAAGAAGCGCGTGCGGCTGATTCCCCCATTGACCCAGTTGCTGGAGTTTCTATAGAAGTAGGCCGGAGAACCGATGTCCGTGTTGTTCGATGGCATCGCGCCATTGCCCGTGGCGCCGAACAGGCCCGAGCCGAATACGATGCCCCAGGTGCCGGGCGGCAGCAGGATGCCGGCCGGGATGCTGATCTCGTCCGAAGGGTTCGGTCCGGTGAATGTGGTTGCCCAGATCGCATCGGACAGGTCCGTGGTGGCAGGCAGCGAGCCCATGTCGGCCAGCGGCACGATGGCCACGAAGAGCGGGCCGCCGTAGGCGATCAAGTGGCCGCCCACGTCGGTGATCAACCAGTCATGACTCGTCTGGAACCTGACGCCGAGGAGCTGAGAGCTATCCACCGAGTAGCCACCTCCTTGGCCGGTGGGCCCGAGCGTGGCGGACTCGTAGACCACGTCGGCTTTCGCCGAAGCGCCGATCATGGAGATCAGGCCGACGAGAACGAGACAGGATAGCCGCTTCATCACCAAAAACCTCCTATCAAACACATGGATGATATCAGGGGGTATTTTCTACCACGCGAGCGCAGACCTGTCCACCCGCATACGAAAAGCGGCGGGCCCTGTGGCCCACCGCGATGTGCTACCGGCTTCGCCCTGCTCAGTAGTCCATGCCGCCCATGCCCCCGGCGCCCATCCCGCCTTTCTTCTCCTCCGGCTTGGAGGCCAGCATGACGTTGGTGGTCAGGAGCAGCCCGGCCACCGAGATGGCGTTCTGGAGCGCGGTCCGCACGACCTTGGTCGGGTCGAGCACGCCGGCCTTGTACAGGTCCTCGAACTGCTCGCTGGCCGCGT
>JAFGRB010000401.1 GCA_016935365.1 Deltaproteobacteria bacterium | reverse complement strand
GGACCGGCCGAAGGCCGAGGGAGGGGGACGCGTAGCTTGGTCAATCATCTTGATTGCGTGCCATTTCACGGCCAAATCATGGGGTATCTTCTTTCCCTGACTTGCGCAAACCCGCACAGCAAGCGCATTTGCGAACAACGCGGATTGCTCAGGACGGGAGACCAGACCGTGGGTTGCCAGGGTTGCCGGGTTGCCAAAGGCGCTTGCGTATGGCTGCGCCATCGTCTATCATGCGAGCTTTGCTGGCCCGGGACGCCTGGCAGGACAGCGGTCGCCCGAGGGCCGATCGACAGACGGAGGAGACATGAATCGAGGATTTGCGGTTTGCCTTCTGGCTGCCTGCTGCCTGCTGGCCGCCCTCGTGGTCGGTTGCCCGAAGGGTGTGGACGATCAGGGCGGTCCCAAGGTGGCCGACGGGGGCAAGCAGGCGAAGCTGGATCTCAAGAAGGCCGATGTCGGCCCCCCGCCGGCGATCGCCTGCGACAAGCCCGAGCACGACTTCGGGTCCGTGCTCCAGGGCGAGAAAGTCGAGCACGCATTCGTCATCCGTAACACTGGCAAGGGCGTGCTGCGCATCAAGCGCGCCCGGGGTGGGTGAGGCTGTCACGCCGCCCCATCGGTGCGCGAAATTCCCCCGGGAGGGGAAGGAAAGATCACGGTAAGCCCATCCACGAGAAACCGCAGAGGCAAGCTGGCCAAGACGGTCACCGTCGAGTCGAACGACCCCAAGCAGCCTCGTTTTCAGCTCAAGATCCACGGCGAGGTGAGGGTGCTGGCCGACTTCGAGCTGTCCTATCTCAACCTGAACAACGTGCTCAAGAACAGCAACGAGAAACGGCTCGTGAAGCTCGTCGGCGAGAAGGTCTCCGATCTCGAGATCAAGGAGCTGATCTCGTCCGCTCCGGAGACGCTGCTGGTCAAGGCCACCAAGGCTGAAGGCGGCGAGCCGGCCGTCGAGGTGACATTCAAGGCCGGCGCGGAAAAGCAGCACTTTCAGGGGATGATCACCGCCAAGACGAATCTGGAAAAGCCGGACCAGCTCACGCTGCGGGTCCGGGCCAACGTGACCGACGACATCTCGGCGCTGCCGGCCCAGCTCTACTTCACCCAGTTCGCCCAGGAGAAGCTCCAGCGGCCGCGGGTGGTGCGCATCCGCTCCTTGAGTGAGCAGCCATTCAAGATCAACAAGGTCGAGGATCCGAAGGGCGCCGTCAAGGCCGAGTTCCGCAAGGTGGGCGACATGTGGCAGCTCGAGGCCAACCTGGTCGGCAATCCCGATCCCCCCGAAGGCAAGTTGCTCGTCTACACCGACAGCAAGAAGCAGCCCGTCGTCGAGGTGCCCTACCGGGTCCGCATGTTGCGAAAGGCAACGCCTCGCCGCGTCGATCGCACGAAGCCCGACTCGCCGTCCGGCGAGAGGCCGCGCCTGCCGATGGTCAGGGGCAAGCCCGGGCGCCTGCCGCTGAAGATAGCGCCCAAGAAGCCCAGGGTCCGGCCGCCGACCTGAGCACGCAGTCCGGTCCGCCAGGACTGCGGTTTTTCCCTGCTTCGACACATAGACGTCACAAATTTGTCATCGATACGCCTTCGGTGATATAAGGGGCGCTTGGGAGGGTTCGAACATGACCTTCTTCTGGCGAAAGCAGGACAAGATCGAGGAGATGCTCGAGCGCTACTTCGAGCAATGCGACAAGTGCTTCCAGGGCTTCGAGAAGGCTTTCAGGACCTTCCGGGAGATGGGCCAGGGCGAGGCGTTCGAGGCGGCTGTCCAGAGCACGCACAAGATCGAGTCTACGGCCGACGACCTCCGCCGGGAGATCGAGCACACGCTATACGGCAAGGCCTTGCTGCCGGAGTCGCGGGGCGACCTGCTGGGGCTGCTCGAGGCCTTCGACTCGCTGCCGAACATGGCCGAGACGATCCTCTTCTCGCTGCGCTGCCAGCGCATCGTGGTGCCCGATTTGATCGCCGACGACATCCAGAAGCTCATGGATGTGAACCTCCAGGCGTACTATCTGGTCCGCAAGGCGGTCGACAACCTCTTCCACAACCCCCGCGTCACGTTGCATTCCACCAAGGACGTGGACATGAAGGAGAGCGAGTCGGATCGGGAGGAGCGCGAGGTCCTGTGCAAGATCTTCAGCTCCGACCTGGACATGGGTACGAAGCTGCTGATGAAGGACCTGGTCTTGCTGATCGGCAACATCTCCGACCGGGCCGAGAAGACGGCCGACCGGATCGGGATCATAGCCATCAAGCGGCAGATCTGACAGATCGCCGCTCGGGGGCGAGAGCGCGAGCATGTGGCAAGTCGGCGCGGGCGTATTCCTCGGTTGGTCACTGGGCTCCAACGATGCCTCCAATGTCTTCGGCACCGCGGTGGCCTCGCGGATGGTCAAGTTCTGGACCGCGGCGGTGCTGTGCTCGGGCTTCGTCATCCTGGGCGCCTTGCTCGAGGGCCAGGAGGGCATCGAGACCTACCGCCAGCTCAGCCCCATCCCTCTCAACCTGGCCTTCGTCGTGGCGCTGGCAGCCGCAGCCACCGTCACGCTCATGTCCTACTGGAGCTTGCCGGTCTCGACGTCCCAGGCCGTCGTCGGGGCCCTGGTGCTGGTGGGCGTGCTGCAGCAGAACCTCGACTGCTCCTCGCTGGTCAAGGTCGTGCTGTGCTGGCTGGGCACCCCGATCGGGGCGGCCATCGTCACCATCGTGCTGTATTACACCGTGGGCAAGATGATCAACCTGGTCTTTCCGTCGCTGTTCTTCTGGGACAAGGGCCTGCGCTGGTCACTCATCATCGCCGGCTCCTA
The DNA here is from genome assembly GCA_016935365.1 of Deltaproteobacteria bacterium. Lineage (GTDB taxonomy): Bacteria > Myxococcota > B64-G9 > B64-G9 > B64-G9 > JAFGRB01. Next base: position 19,692 of record JAFGRB010000401.1, on the reverse strand, counting down.
CGGCGCCTACGCCCTGGGGGCCAACAATGTGGCCAACGTGACCGGGCCTTTCGTCGGCCCTGACGGCCTTAGCCCCTTCTGGGCCACCTTGATCGGCTCGCTGGCCATCGCCCTGGGGGTGCTGACCTACTCGCACAAGGTCATGGGGACCGTGGGGCGCAATCTCGTCCGCCTGGACGCCTACACCGCCTTCATCGCCATCTTGGCCGAGGCGGTCACCGTGCATGTCTATGCCATCATCGGCGTTCCGGTCTCCACAAGCCAGGCCATCGTGGGGGCCGTGCTGGGTATCGGCATCCTCAAAGGAGTCCGGACGATCAATGTCCGCACCCTCGGCAGGATCCTCTTCGGCTGGCTCGGCACGCCCGCCATCTCGGGCGCGGTCGCCTTCGTGCTCTACTTTCTGTTCTTCGCTTTCAAGCTGATCTAGTCTTGTCTCGCGTGGAGGACGACATGCGAGGCAGGCTAGGCTTGTGCATACCGATCGCCCTGCTGGTTGCCGCTGGCTGCGGCGAGGTCGAGAGGGTGACCGGCAGTGTGTCGGGCAGCGTACCATGGGGCGGGACCTGGCCCGCGGAGGGCTCGATGCTGGTCGCCTTGTTCCGCGTCGCGCCCTGGGATCCAGACTTCGTGCCGGGACCACCGGCGGCCTACTGCGTGCTGCAGAGGCCCACCGGATCGCAGGCGGACTTCGCCCTGACCGATCTGGCCTTCGATGTCTATGACTCCCTGGTGGTGGCCTGGAGCGATCCCGACCCGGTGGAGCAGTCCAAGCACATGCTCCCGGTCTCGGTCCACGGCACCGAGCTCGACCGGCTCGAAGAAGCGTCCGCGATCGACCTGGACGCCGCGCAGCCCGACCGAGAAGGGCTCGTCCTGCCGGAGATGATCCTGTACGAGCATGCGGAAGACATGCGCTCGCACTACACTCCGGACTACTGAGCCCCTCGCTCTCATGTGGCATCGACTTCCAGGCTGCCTGGCCCTCGCGCTCGCCTTGGCGCTGCTGCCCCCGGGCGCATTCGGGCAGGACGAGGGAGCCGAGCAGGAGCGGGAAGGGGAAGCCGACGAGGCCTGGCGCAGGCGCGTCTGGGCCGAGGAGGATGCCCAGATCGAGGCGGTCACGGTGGTGGTCAGCGCCGAGCGGGACGAGGAGACGGCTTCTGGCACCGCGGCCTCGCTGGGGGTGATCGACCGCGCGCAGCTCGATCAGCGCGCCCCGGTGGACGTCACAGGTGCGCTCGGCGAGACCGCAGGGGTCGACGTGCAGCGCATGAGCCCGGCGGGCTACGGTGCGAACGTCAGCATCCGCGGCTCGAGCGACTTCAAGCCGGGCGGCTTCGGCAACCGGGTCTTGGTGCTGCTCGACGGCCGGCCGGTCAACGCGCCCGACACCCACGGGGTGGACTGGTCTGCGCTGCCGCTGTTCGACCTTGCGAGGATCGAGGTCTTGAGAGGCCCAGCCTCTGCCCTGTACGGCTCGACCGCGGTCGGCGGGGTGGTCCAGCTCATCAGCCGGCCGCCAGCCCGCGGGGCCGAGCTTCATGTCGGCCAGGGTCTCGCGGCCTCGGGCGCCGAGCGCACGCAGCTCGCGGGCGTCGTGTCCGATGCGCGAGAAGGCTGGGGCTGGCGGCTTTCGGGCTGGCTGCTCCGCTACCCGGGCCTGACGCCGGCCGGGCAGGACAGCCTGCGCTTCAACTCGGACAGCCGGCGCAACGGTCTTCGGGCCGCAGGTCGCTTCGAGCCGACGGCCGGCCATCGCATCGAGGCGGACCTGAGCTGGATGCAGAGCGCCGGCGGCAATCCCGGCTTCGAGGACAGCTCGCTGGAGAGCCGCTCACGGCGCTTCGACCGCCACACCCTCGGCGCGCACCTGGCGCACCGTTACGAGACGGGGGGCGGGTTCCGGCTCGTCTCCGAGGCGGACTGGACCCGCTTCAGCGCCTCGGTGGCCGATCCGGACGGGGGAGATGCGAATGGCTACGAGACCCACCGCGCTGCGCTGCGCTCCAGGGCTCGCTTCTTGCTCTGGGGGCGTAGTCTGAACACCGCGGGCGTCGAGCTCGAGCTCCAGCGGGCCGAGGGCGACGTCTACTGCCTGGGGCAGGAGGGGCCCTTCCACGTGCTGGCCGCCGGGGCCTTCGTCCAGACCCAGGTGGATCTGGGCCTGGGCTTCGAGCTCACCGGAGGCTTGCGGTTCGACGCCCTGTGGCACGACACGCACCAGCACTACGTCTCGCTGAGCCCCAAGCTGCGAGCCGCCTGGCGGCCGGACGAGCAGACCGTGGTCTGGGTGGCCGCCAACCGGGGCTTTCGGGCACCGTCTGTGGGCGAGCTCTACCTGCGCTACGAGACGAGCTTCGGCTTGAGCTTCCAGGGCAACCCCGCACTCGGGCCCGAGGTCCTGTGGGCCTTCGAGCTCGGCGCCCGGCGCTCCTTCGCGGATGACCGGCTGTGGCTCGAGGCCTGCGCCTTTCTGAACGAGGGCTCGGATACGATCGAGTTCGACTATCGCAGCTTGCCGGTCAGCGCCCGCAACCTGGTAGGCACGCGGGTGATCGGCGGCGAGCTCTCGGCGCGGGCCGATCCGCTCTCCTGGCTGAGGCTGCGGGCGAGCCTGTCGCTGATGGACGCCCGGAACCTGGAGGATGACAGCCGGCTGCTCTACCGGCCGCTCTGGAAGACTGCGGGCAGCGCGACCTTTCACGGCTTCTACGGCCTCGCGCTAAGCGCCCAGGTGAGCGTCGTGGGCGCGCGGGACTACGACGACTTCATGTCAGGCGAGCTCGAGCTGCCCCGCCGCAGCCTGGACGCCTTCTGGCTGCTCGATCTGAGCCTGCGCTGGCAGAGCCCCTGGAAGCTCGAGCTCGCCCTCCACGCGCGCAACCTCCTCGATGCGGCCTACTACGTCGTGCAGGACTACCCGCCGGAAGGGAGGACTTTCTTCTTCCAGGCCGGGATCGGTTTCGACTGAGGCGAGAGCCGTCCGTTCAGCCGGCCACCTGCCAGCGGGTCCCGAGCAGGACGAACCAGCCCGACCCGAGCGAGAGGATCGCGATGCGCGGCAGAAGAGAGGCTCTGGGGCGGGTGGCCGTGAACCCGGCCAGCAGGGTGAGGAAAGCGCCGACGAAGACGGGCACGTACTGGATGGGGTCTTCAAAGGTCTCCCAGCCCCACATGCTCCTCGGCCCGAGGCATACGGCAAACAGGAGCAAGAACCAGCTTAGGACGGACAGAAGGATGGCGGGCCGCAGCGAGGGCCTGGCGAGCGCGGCTTCTTCTCCGGCAGAATCGGCTCGCCACTCGGCGATCTGGAAGTAGATGGACGGCGGTATCAGCATGAGGAAGAGCAAAGAGAGGAGTGAAAAGAGAGGAGTGAAAAGAGAGCCAGGGTCACCCAGTTGAGATACGTGTCGGAGTGCTGGGCTCCGGTGATCAGGACCGCGGGGTTTCTGACGCCTGTGCTCGCAGGGCCCTTGTTCTGGATGTCGATCGTGTCCGAGATCAGGAACCAGGGGTTGTACGGCTCCAGTCGCTGCTTGCTCATCTGCAGGCTCGCCCCCGGGGCCAGCGCTTGGCCGTCGACCCAGAACTGGTCCTTGCGTCTCGAAAGGACGAAGGGCCCGACGCGGATCGATTCCCCCTCGCGCAGGATGCTCGCTTCGCAGCCGCCGCCGCTGGACCTGGCGGGAAAGACGGAGATGAACAGCTTGGTCTGCCCAGCGGCCTCGGGCTCGATCTCCAGAGGCATCATGGAGCACGGGAAGTCGAGGCATGTACGCGGCGCGAAGAGGTAGGCGAAGCCGAGAAAGAGCAGCAAGTAGAACGCGCATACGAGGTAGGTGTTCTTCACTCGGTTCTGCGGCGTCCCGCTGGAAAAGAATACGCGCATAGATGGCCTGGATTATACAAGGGAAGGCGAAAAGTCACCGGGTTCTTTGTCTCCGCTTCGCCTCGGCAAGCGCTTTCGCTCTCTACAGGGCGCCGGCCATCTCCTCCACGATCGCCGACCCGGGCGTGGTTGCGGCGATCAGGCCCAGCAGGCCTCGGCCCTGCGCCCGGAGGGCCTGCGCGCCGGCCTGCTCGAGCGAGGCGGCCTGGGCGAGCGAGGTCAGGCGCATCTGCTGCCAGGTCTGCTCGCCCTGGTGGAGCGTGTAGCAGGCCGCGCCCACGTTGTAGGTGATGGACAGCGCCATGCCGGCGGGCCCGGCGAACGCCGCGCCGATCTCGAACAGCAGCGAGCCGGCCGATTCCAGCATGTCGTCGGCCTTGCGGCACATGCCCTTGAACGCGAGCCGATTGCGGATGCTCGCCACGGCAAAGGAGCGCTCCGGCATCTGGAGGAGCATGCCGTCGACCAGGGTCGGGCAGAGCGAGAAGACGTCCACGTCCCGCTCGGCCCGGTGGGAGAGCTTGTGGCCCAGGCTGTCGAGCGCGGACGCGGTCTGGTGCATGGCCTGCTGCAGCTCGGCCAGCTCGAAGGGCGGCCGGCAGTGCAGGGCCACGGGCTTTCCGGCCGCGAGCTTCCTGGTCAAGCGCTCGGGATCGCTCAGGCTGCGATCCAGCCCGCGGGCCGCCTCCTCGGAGAGCCCGAGCGCGCGCAGCGCATCCCTGCGTACCCGTCCGTGCTCCTGGCGGCCCAGCTCGCCGAGCAGGCGGATGCAGGCGCCGCGGTCGGACCCGATCCGCCGCAGGCGGTTCGCGGTCTGATGGATCATCTCGGCGCCCCGGGTACGCAGCTCGCCCTCGGTCCAGGAAATGAATCGCTCGCCCAGCGCTCGCCGGGCCCGGTCAGCTGCCCGGCGCACCTTCTCGGGTGAGAGGTCAGGGTGTGCGCGCGCGATCCGGCTGCGTAGCTCGACCGTCAGCTCATCCTCGCTCAGGCGGCCGAGCCCCGCGAGGTCCAGATCGGCGAGGCTCCGGTTGACCCTCAGATGCAGCTCGGCCAGCCCGGTGGCCTCGCTCGACTCGTGCTGCCAGAACGGATCCGCGGCCAGGCGGTCGAGCCCCTGTGACATGCTTCCATCGACTCTCATGGATCACCTCCTGCGACGGCGACCGAGCAATCACCGTGCCATGGCGGCGCTGGCTGGCCGAGCGACCCGAATCGAGGCATTTCGGGTGGGATTTGCAGGCCGCGCGTGTCCGGTATCCGGATCCGCTGTCCGGGATCCGGACTCGGATGCTCGCCGGTTCAGCGGCCGGCCGATGTCAGCTTGTCGAAGGCGGCCGGGATCTGCTCGTCGGGCTTGGCGAGCGGACCGTCGAAGCGCTCGACCACCGTTCCGTCCTTGCCCAGCAGCACCAGGGTCGGGAGCTTCTGGACCCCGTACATGCGCTCGGAGGCCATGAAGAGGTCGATCCCGATCGGGCCTGACCAGATCTCGGCGTGGACCCGGTCGAGCTCGCGGGCGTATGGCTCGGTCTTCTGGACGGCGGTGAACAGCTCCATGGTGTCGATGCTCGTACAGTCGATGCGCTCGCCGGCCGACTCGCAGGCCTTGCGGAAGGCCTGGAGGTGGGCGTAGCTCGGCTCGAGAAAGGTCCCCCAGAACAGCAGCGCGCACGCCTTGCCCGAGGCTGGATCGACGATGACCTGCTCGCGCTGATAGCCCGGCAGCTCGATGCGCGGGGCCTTCTCCCCGGGCATGGGCTTGTGGATCTCCGGTTTTTTCTGGGCGCGGGAGAGCAGAAAGCCCTTGAAGAGATCTCCGGTCAGGATCTGCCAGCCCGGTCGGGATGTCGACAGCGGCAAGGTCAGCACCTGCTTTCCGCGCCGGACCTCGAAGAAGATCTTCTTCCCCTTGTCCGTCTTGGCCAGGGCGGCCTCGAGCGCCTCCTCACTGGCCAGGTCCTTGCCGTCGCCCGCCAGGATACGGTCGCCGGGCTGGAACCCGGCTTCTCTGGCCGGGCTGCCTGGCCGCACCAGGATGAGGCGCAGCTCGTCGATGTCCATGTCGACCATCTGCGGCTTCTGCCCGGAGGGTCCGGAGGGTTTACTGCCCGCGGGGATCACCCGCAGGCTGTCGCCCGGGCTCGCCGGTGCAGTCGGGCTCGCAGGCTCGTCCGTGCAGCCCGCCCACAGGCACAGCGCAGCGAGCCACGGAGACAACGTTCCACCTTGCTTGGTATTCATGCTCCTTGCCTATCACAGGAAAAGACATCATGCCAAGTGCGTGCGCGAGTGCTAGACTCGGTGTCCAGAGGAGGGGTAAGAGCATGCGCCTGTGGATCTGGACGCTCGGCGGCCTGCTCTGGCCGTGTACGATTCTCGGCGGCACCTGGTCCGAGCCCGGCATGGATGTCGGCGAGCGCCCCCGGGTTTTGTTCGGCCCGCAGGACGTCGACACCATCCGCGGAAGGCTCCCGCGCGAGCCCTATGCCGGCATCTACCTTCGCGTGTTCGAGCGCGCGGGCGACAGCGGCTACGATCTCGAGGACCACGAGACCTCGTCCGAGCAGCGCAAGGCCAACGTCGCCCAGGCGGCGGCCTTCGTCTATGCGCTCGACCGGAAGGCCCACCGCGAAGGCGACGCTGTCGCGGTGGAGCCCTTCGCCGATTCGACCGAGCGGCAGCCTTTCGGAGACCGGGCTGCCGAGCTGCTCGCGCACATGATCCCGACCTGCCGCATGGAGGACCTGCTGACCGCCACCCTGGACATCCACTGCGCCCAGGAGCTGGGCCTGTACGCCACGGCCTACGACCTGCTGGCCGGGGCGGGCTATCCCTTCGACGACGCAGCCGCGATCGAGGACCGCCTGGCGGCCTTCACGGCCGATTTCTTCTACAAGTGGACCGTGCGCCACTGGGACGTGAGCCGCTCGGCCAATGAGAACCACGGCTCCAAGACCGGGGCGGCCATCGGCCTGGCGGGCATCGTGCTCAACGGCTACGACCGGCAGGTGGGCGGCGGTCTGGACGGCTACGCCGATCCGGTCGACTGGATCGACTTCGGCCTGGCCACCGCCCACAGCCTGGGGCTGGAGGCCCTGACCGCGGTCGACGGCGGCTACGCCGAGGGGCCGGTCTACTACCGCTACGGCGACATCAACTGCGCGCCGTTCTTCTGGGCCTGGCACCGATACACGCGCGGGGCGAGCCGCGAGATCGACGGGCTGCGCTTCGACGACCCGTGGACCGAGCCGAGACGCGGCCGGACCCTGGACTGGCTGCTTTCGATCCTGTTGCCGGACATGAGCTTTCCACCCTTCGACGACAACACCCCGGGCACCACCTTCTTCTGGGGGCCCTTCGTGGCGCTTCCCGGAGGAGCGCACTACCGCTGGGCCTGGGAGCGGGGTCTCCGGCCGCTCGACACCGCGGGCTCGGTGGACCAGTCGCCGCTGACCCTGGTGGCCTTCGACGACAGCGTGGCCGCCGAGGCGCCCGGCTTCGGACCCAGCATCTTCGCGCCGCAGAACGGCCAGGCCATCTTTCGCAGCAGCTGGGATCCGGACGCCGTGTACCTGATCATGATGGCCGAGCACGGCGTGGTCGCGGGCCGGGGCTTTCGCCACGACGGCGAGTGGCTCGACGGCGCCGGCGGACACGAGCACTCCGATCCGGGCTCGACCCACATGGTGGCCTACGGCGAGGTGCTGGTTCTGGACTCGGGCTACCTCGGCTGGGAGCAGCACCACAAGGTGCGCATGGCGCGCAACCACAACATCGCCTTCGTGGATGGCAAGGGGCCCCAGGACGCCTATCTGTCCATTCCGCCCTTCGACTATGTCGACGGCCAGATCGTCTGGCTGGACCCCAGCCAGGAGGGCGGCTGGGTGCCAGGCCGCGACGCCGAGGCGAGCTTGCGCGCCGCCTTCTCCCTCGGCGGCGTCGTGGAGCACGCCCGGGTCGATGCGCGCTACTTCGAGCAGGCCCCGCCGACCGACTGGAGCCGGCACATGCTCTTCGTGGGCGGGCGCTACTTCGTCCAGGCCGATCGGCTCGTCTCGGACGATGGCGCCGCGCACCGCTACGAGGTCCTCGCCCACGTCCACGGCGGCGGCAGCTCGGGCGGCGAGTACGTCGAGATCGCCGGCCAGGGCGCCAGGGTGCAGAGAGATCTCGCGCGGCTCGAGCTGCGGGTGGCCTCGAGCGGGGCAGCCTGTGAGCTGAGCACCGGCGAGGACGTGCACGACGCCGGCTCGTGGCGCGAGGAGACCCACAGCGTGCTGCACGCCGCGATCGACGGGCCGGGCCAGGCGGACTTCCTGTGGGTTCTCTACCCGCTGCGCGGCGCGGAGCCGGATCCCGAGATCGAGCGCCTGGCATCGGGCGATGGTCTGGCGGCCTGGCGGGTGGGGGACGCGGCGGGCGAGGCGTTTTTCGGCCTGGCCGCGCCGGAGAGCGGTGCGCACGAGGCGGGCGAGCTGGCCTTCACCGGCGCGCTGGCCGCGGCCGGGATCTCCGGCGCCGGCCAGGCCGAGTGGCTGCTCGTGGCAGACGGGATGGCGGTCTCGCTCGGCGAGCGCGCGATCGGGCTCGTCGAGCCCGGCACGCTGGCCGTGCGCTGGGAGCCCGATCGCCTGCAGGGCGCCTACTTCGGAGGCGCGAACCGGCTCACCGTGGAGGGAGTGGCCTCTGCGGCCGGCGGCAGCGGCTATTGCGGGCTCGAGCTGCAGGCCAGCTCGGTCGAGCTGGTCCTGGCCGGGCCGGGCCGCTTCGAGATCGAGCTGGGCGCCGGCGGTGACGCCCGGCCCACGGCCGTCATCTCCGCTGCCCGGGAGGGACTGGTGGGACAGCCGATCGCTTTGGACGGCTCGGCGAGCTGCGATGCGGAGGGTGCGGCGCTGCGTCACGACTGGCGCCTGGTCGACCGACCGCTGCGCTCGCAGGCCGAGCTGCAGGCCGCGGATCGACCCGTGGCGACGCTGGTGCCCGACCGGCCCGGCGCTTACAGGGTGGGCTTGCGCGTCTCGGACGCGGCTGCCTCGAGCGACGAGGCGCTGGCCCTCGTCTGGGTCGAGCGGGCGAGCCCGCAGGCCGACGGCGGCATCGCCGACGGGGGTGATGCGGACGGCTCGGACGCGGGCCCGGCCGACGAGGGGCATGGAGCCGGGGGCTGCGGCTGCGCGGGCTCGCTCGGCTCGTGCCCGGCGCTGTGGCTGATCGCTTGCATGCTGACTGTGCTGCGCAGGTGGGCTGCGGCTACTCGCCGATGATCTTGACCAGCACCCGCTTGGGGCGCCGGCCATCGAACTCGCCGTAGAAGATTCGCTCCCAGGGGCCGAGATCCAGGGCCCCCTCGGTGATCGCGACCACGACCTCGCGGCCCATGATCTGACGCTTGTGATGGGCGTCGCCGTTGTCCTCGCCGGTGCGGTTGTGCCGGTAGCGCGATGGGTCGTGGGGCGCCAGGCCCTCGAGCCAGTCCTTGTAGTCCTGATGCAGGCCTGGCTCGTCGTCGTTGATGAAGACGCTGGCGGTGATGTGCATCGCGTTGACCAGGCACAGGCCCTCCGAGATGCCGCTCTTTCTCACGATCGATTCGATCTCGGGCGTGATGTGGACGAAGTCCATTCGGGCCGGGACCTTGAACGTCAGGTACTCGGTATGCGATTTCATCTGCTCCTCTCGTCTCGAGCCAAGCGGCTCGGTACAGCCGTCAGAATAGACCACGGGCGCGGCCAGAGGCAAAAAGTGCTTTACACGGAAGCCTTAAAAGGAGATACTCCTGCCTGCCACCTTTCCGGGCTCTTACGAATCTGCCCAAGCCCATCCCGCCAGAACCACCCGGGTAGTGGAAGTGGCCCGCAAGGATCGCATCGAGCAGTGGAGCGCGCTGCTCGGGATATAACCCTAGACCGGGAGCCCAGGATGAGCGAGCAGAGGAACGCGGAAGCCTTCTCCGAGTCGATCGACGCCTGCATCGTCCGCGGCTTCCTCGCCGATCGGAAGGCCATGTTCAAGAACCTGGCCAGGCAGGGCTTGAGTCGAGGTGTGGTCTTGGAGCGGGCGAGGCAGCTGGGGCTCACGGAGCAGTTCCTCAAGAAATGCGCCGTCGGCACGCCCGCGGTGGCCCTCAGAGACTGCCTCGGCTGCGGGGAGCGCTTCCTGTCGGTCGGCTTCCAGAACAGGCTCTGCTCCCGTTGCAGGTCGAAGACCTAGCCGGGGCTGTATCTCGAGATCTTACGGTCCGGACCAATCTACTCCTCTTGTCCAGTGGCGTCTGTTTTTTGCATACAGGCGACTTGACCGACTGGATCCGGCATGGTATAGGACGTGCGACTCGTTGACGCGTTTGTCAATCTCCATCCAGGAGCGTCCCCATGTCTCCGGAGAAGGTCATGAACCGCTGGATCACGGTCGTGGGCGCCGTGCTGATCCAGCTGGCCCTGGGGGCCATCTACGCTTGGAGCCTGTTCACCCCATCGCTCGTGAGCCCGACCGGCCTGTACCGCTTCTCGGCTGCGCAGGCAGCCTGGATCTTCTCGATCGACCTGGCCGTCTTCGCCGTGGTCATGGTCCTGGCCGGCCGCTGGCAGGCCAAGGTGGGGCCGCGCCTGGTGGCCATCATCGGCGGGATCGTGCTCGGGGCGGGCTACATCCTGGCCGGCTTCTTCGGCTCGTCCTTCTGGGCCCAGTTCGTCTTCATCGGCATCGTGGGCGGAGCCGGCATCGGTCTGGCCTACGTGGTGCCGATCGCCGTGCTGGTCAAGTGGTTCCCGGACATGAAGGGCCTGATCACCGGCCTGGCCGTGGCGGGCTTCGGCTTCGGGGCCACCATCTGGGTCAAGGCGGGCGGATCCTGGTTCTGCCTGGTCACGGAGCTCGACCTCTTCGGGCTGCCGCCGGTCCAGGGGACCTACCTGCTCTACGGCGTCATCTTCCTGGTCATGGTCTTGCTCGGCGGCCTGGTGATGATCAACCCGCCCCAGGGATACAAGCCAGCGGGCTGGGAGCCTCCAGCCCCGTCCGAGACCAGCCGGGCCACCGGAACGCTGGAGTTCGCCTCGGGCGAGATGCTCAAGACCCCGCAGTTCTACATGATCTGGATGACCTTCGTCTTCTCGGGCCTGGCCGGCCTGATGGTCATCTACTGCATCAAGCTCTTCGGTATCGACGCGCTCAAGTTCGGTGCGGGCATGTCGGTCGAGGACGCCTCGGCTGCGGCCGGCACGGCCATGGCCTTCTACGCCATCCTCAACGGTCTGGGGCGCATCCTCTGGGGTGCGGTCTCGGACAAGATCGGCCGCAAGGTCGCTCTGGTGGCCATGTGCTTGCTGCAGGCCGCGGCCATGTTCGTCTTCTACTTCATCGGCAGCTGGCAGGTGGGACTGATCCTGGGCGCCTGCATCATCGGCTTCAACTTCGGCGGCAACTTCGCCCTCTTCCCGGCGGTCACGGCGGATTACTTCGGCAACAAGAACGTGGGTCTGAACTACGGCTGGGTCTTTTTGTCCTACGGGGTGGCCGGGATCGCCGGGCCCCAGATCGCGGGCTACTTCAAGGACGCGGCCCAGGGCGCTGCGGACGCCTCTGCCTGGCTGACCCCCTTCATGATTGCGGGTGCGGCCTGCATCGCCGGCGCGCTGATCATGCTGCTGACCCGGCCGCCACGAAAAGCCTGATTTTCCATGTAGCTCTGTTCTTGGCTCCCGCCGGCTTTCCATTTCATCACCCGGGGTGCTAGCATCTCATGAGCACGAGAGGAGCGATCATGAGCGAGCGGACCCAGACCCAGCAGAACCTCCACAGCGCCTACGTCGCCGAGGCCAAGGCCAGCATCCGCTTGCTGGCTTTCGCCGAGCGCGCAGCCGGCGAGGGCTATCCCCAGATGGCGCACCTCTTTCGGGCCATCTCCGCGGCCGAGCGCGTCCACGCCCTGGCTCACTTCCGGCACCTCAATGCCGTGGGCACCACCGAGGAGAACCTGCAGCGGTCCTTCGAGAGCGAGACCGGTGTGGCCGACGCGGCATACAAAGACTTCGTCCGCGTCGCCGAGCAGGAGGGCGCCAAGGGTGCGCTGACGAGCTTCAGCCACGCGCGGGACGCCGAGGCCTACCACGCCAAGCTCTACAAGAACGCCATCGATCACTTGATCGGCGAGACGGACACGAGCTACTTCGTGTGCACCGTCTGCGGCTATGTGGCCACCGGCCAGCCCCCCGAGACCTGTCCGGTCTGCAATGCCCCCGCCGAGCGGTTCGAGGCCGTCAGCTAGCTCTTGGCGCTTTCGCCGGCCTTCTCCAGCAGGGCCATCAGCTTGTCCATCTTGACCGGCTTGATGAACTTTCCGAGCGGCTCGAGCCGGTCGGCCCGGCTGTCCTTGAGGGCTGCGGGGTGGGCGGTCAGGATGATGATGGCGAGCTTTTTGTTCTTGCCCTCGCGCCGGGCGACCTCGCCGACCTGGAAGCCGTCGATGCCGGGCATCATCACGTCGAGGATCAGCGCGTCGAAGTGCTGGCGCCGCAGCAGCTCGATGGCCTCGGAGCCGTTCGATGCGGTGTGCAGCTCGACACCGCGAGCCTCCAGCCGGCGCCGGTACATGTTCTGGGTGTCCGGATCGTCTTCCACGTACAGCACGCGCATGCCATTCCTCCGCCGGAACTGAAGACCGGACTCAACGCATCACGAGCGCCATGACCGCCTTCTGGGCGTGCAGGCGGTTCTCCGCCTCGTCGAAGGCGGCCGACTGCGGCCCGTCGATGACCTCGTCGGTCACCTCGAAGCCCCGATCGCAAGGCAGGCAGTGCATGTAAATGGCCTGCTTGTCGGCCAGCTCCATGTGCGCCCGATCGCAGATCCAGTCCTTGTGGCTATCGAAGATCCGCTGGGTCTCCTTCGGATCGGACTTGCCCACTGGCGACTTGAAGATGGGCGTGGCGCACCAGGCCTTGGGGTAGACCACGTGGGCGCCCTTGAGGCCGTCTTCGAAGTCATGGGTCACCCGGAACGACCCGCCCGCCTGGGAGGCCATCTGCTCGCAGGCGCCGAGCACCTCGGGATCGAGATCCATGCCCTCGGGGTGAGCCAGGGTGACCTCCATACCCACCTTGGCCGCGGCGATGATGGCGCTCTGCGGCACTGCCCGCGGCTTGTGCACGCTGGGCGAGTAGGCCCAGGACATGGTGAACTTGGTGCCCTGGAAGCCGAGCTTCTCCTTGACCGTCATCAGGTCGGCCATGGCCTGGCAGGGGTGGTACTTGTCGCACTCCATGTTGATGACCGGTACGTGGGACCAGCGGGCGAACTCCTGGATCATGCCGTGCGCGCCCCCGTACTCCCAGTCGACCGGATCGCCATAGCAGCGGATCGCGATTCCCTCGCCCATGCGGGCCAGCGTGCGGGCCACGTCGGAGATGCGCTCGGTCGAGTAGGCCACCTCGCGGCCTTCCATGGCGGGCATGTAGATCTTGGACGGGTCGAGGAAGTGGGCGTGACCGCCGAGCTGGGTCATGCCGGCCTCGAAGCTGTTTCGCGTGCGCAGGGACTGGTTGTAGAAGATGAGGAAGAGAGTCTTGTCCTCCAGCAGGTGGTGCTTCTCGCCCACTGCTCGTTTGCGTTTCAGCTCGAAAGCCAGATCGAGGATGGTCTCCACCTCCTCCCGGCTGTAGTCGAGCAGCGTCAAGTAGTCGCGGTTGCGGAATGTTTCGGTCTTCATGGTCATGCTCCTGTGAATGGCTCTTGCCTGGCGGCCGGATTCGGCAGCCCGAGAGGACACCACTACTCCGGACCACCGCGGCTGTCAACAGGCAGGATTCGGGCACTTCGGGCACTGTTCGAATCTTGCAGCCGGCTCGCAAGGTGATTATATTCGGGCAATGAAGACGCCGATCACAAAGGCATTCCTTACCCGACTACCCAAGAGCGATCTCCACCTGCACCTGGACGGCTCGCTGCGGCTGAACACGCTGATCGAGCTGGCCCGGAAGGTCGAGATGAAGCTGCCCTCCTACACCGAGGAGGGTTTGCGCGAGCTGGTGTTCAAGCAGGAATATACGAGCCTCGAGGAGTACTTGCGGGGCTTTTCCTACACGCTGGCGGTGCTGCAGGATCCAGAGGCGCTCGCCCGGGTCGCCTTCGAGCTGGCCTGCGACAACCAGGCCGAGGGTGTGCGCTACATCGAGGTGCGCCTGGCCCCGCAGCTCCACGCCCACGGCAGCTTCGACACCATCGAGGCGCTACGCGCGGTCAGCGACGGCCTGGAGCGGGCCAAGCGGGACTTCAACGCGCGCGAGGAGGTCCGCTCGGGCGAGGAGCCGCCTTTCGACTACGGCATCATCTCCTGCTCCATGCGCTACTTCGATGAGAAGTCCTCGCCCTTTCATGCGGGTTTTCTGGGCGCGCACCGCTACTCGGACCTCGACCGGGTCTTCGGTCTGGCCTCGCTCGAGCTGGTCCTGGCGTCTGCAAGGGCCCGGGACGAGCATGGCCTGCCGGTGGTCGGCGTGGACCTGGCCGGACCCGAGAAGGGCTACCCACCCATCCACCACCGCGAGGCCTATCTGCTCGCGCAGCGGCACTTCCTTCGCAAGACCGTCCATGCGGGCGAGGCCTACGGTCCCGAGAGCATCTACCAGGCCATCACCGAGCTGCACGCCGAGCGCATCGGCCACGGCACCTCGCTGCTCAACCCGGCTGCGGTCCAGGACCCCGACATCGCCGACCCGGTCGGCTACGTGGCCGACCTGGCCCGCTTCATCGCGGACCGGCGCATCACCCTGGAGGTCTGCCTGACGTCCAACCAGCAGACCAACCCGAGCTTGCGCAGGCTGGAGACGCACCCGTTCGGCGAGATGATGAAATTGCGGCTGTCGATCTGCATCTGCACCGACAACCGCACCGTGTCCAACACCACGGTCACCGACGAGCTGTACAAGGCCGTCACGGTCTTCGACCTGGACCTGCACTACCTCAAGAACCTGCTCGTCTACGGTTTCAAACGCTCGTTCTTCCCCGGACCGTACGCGGAAAAGCGCAAGTACGTCCGGCGCTGCATGGACTACTTCGAGAAGCTCGAGGCAGAGTATCTGGCATCCACGCCCGAGGACGACAAGCCCGTGCCGGATTCCAGCCTGGACGAGCCGGGCGAGGACTAGCCGCCGCCGGGCTGTCGTCTGCCGGATCCCGCGCGCTGCTGTAGACCGTATGGAGCGGGGCGCTCCATACTTTCAGATGGAGGGCTTGAGCCATCCATCCGCGGGTACAGCCGCCCGGACCTGTGCCGGGCGGCGAGGGGGGCGCGCGGCGCCCCCCTCCATATCAGGGCGAGGGCTTCATGCCCGCCCGTTCTTTGCTGTCGTCTGCAGAGGCAAACGGGGTGGTTCAGACGAGGTGGTGATTCACGAAATCTCCAGCCCGGCTAGGCGTCCGGGCTCGATCAGGCCGCGCGCGAGCGCGTCTTCGGCCAGCGCATCCACGTCACCGAAGCGGTAGCGCCGGCTGGCCGCCACGGTCTGACATGCGTCGCGCACGGCCTGGGCGTCGAGGTGGCCGGCCTGGAACAGGGCCAGGCCGAGCTGGCAAGCCCCCTTGACCGGGCAGACCCGCTCGCCGAAGCGGGCGAATGCCTCGGGCGGGCTGTTTCGTTCCAGGTGGACGTAGATCTGCTCCACCGAGCCGCGCTTGGCGGGTAGCCGGCTGATGAGGTCCTGGATGGCCTGGCGGTCGTCGGCCGGCACGCTGGCCGAGATCAGCCGCTGCTCCAGCTCTCCGGCTCCCAGCTCGCCGTCCAGGATGCGGGCATAGAGCCAGAACGCCTCGGCGTCGCTCTCCACGTCGTCGCCGAAGAGGCACTCGGAAGGCTGCGCGCGCTGCAGGCGTCCGGTCAGCAGGGCGGCCAGCTTGAAGCCGATCTGGTCCCGCAGCCTGCCGGGCCTGAGCTGCATCAGCGTGCCGAGCCAGTCCTTGAAGATGATCCCGTCCCACTCCACGCCGTCGAGCTGCATCTTGCGCTGCACCACGCTGCGGAGCTGGGGCGGGCTGGCCGAGACGAAGTATAGCGGCGCACAGGCGAAGCGCGGACCCGGGCCGCGCCGCAGGCCACGCAGGATCTCCGGCATGCCCGGGATGGCGCGCTTGTCGATCGCGAACTCGAACGGGATGCGCGATAGCCCTCGCATGGAAGAAAAGCGCGTGGCCAGATACGTCTTGTCGATGTCCCAGACGAAGACGCACGCATCGTAGCCGTCCGGAAGCTCGCGCTCGTTCTGGATGCTCAGCGGGTAAGCCACGTCCGTCCTCCCGGCTGCGTAGCCACGTCAGTTGAAGCGCAGCGCCGCCAGCTCGCGGCCCACATCCAGCCCCATCAGCGTCTCGAGCGCATGTTGGGGAGACCAGCCCTCGAAGAGCATGCCGTGCACGGCGCGCACGATGGGCAGATCCAGGCCCATGCGCCTGCACTGCTGGTAGACCGCCTCGGTCGTGGGCACGCCCTCGGCCACTTGGGCCATGGAGGAGAGGATCTCCTCGAGCGGCTTGCCTGCGGCGAGCTGCTCGCCCACCTTGTGATTGCGGCTCAGCGGCGAGGCGCAGGTTGCCATCAGGTCGCCGATTCCGGCCAGGCCGCCAAAGGTGAACACGTCCGCGCCCCGAGCCACTCCGAAGCGGGCCATCTCGCTCAGGCCCCGGGTGATGAGCAGCGACTTGGTGTTGTCGCCGAAGCCGAGCCCGTCGGCCACCCCGGCCGCGAGCGCGATGATGTTCTTGAAGGCCCCGCCCAGCTCGGTCCCCGTCACGTCTCGCCCGCCGTAGACCCGCAGGCGGCTCTGGGCAAAGAGCGCCTGGACCGCGGCGATGACCTCGTCGTATCGAGAGGCGATCAGCGCGCCGGCCGGATGGCCGGCCATCAGCTCGCGGGCCAGGTTGGGACCCGAGAGCACGCCGACCTTCAGCACGCAGGTCTCCTGGCGCAGGATCTCGCTCATGCGGCTGAAGCTGTCCTTCTCGATTCCCTTGGTGGTGTGGACCAGGATCTGATCGCCGCGCAGGTGATCGCCGAGCTGCCGGGCGACCGAACGGAAGGAGCGCGAGGGCACGGACATGAGTACGACTCTGCACTGCGAGAGCGAGCCCTGCAGGTCGATCGTGGCCTGGAGGCTTTCCGGCAGCTCGAAGTCGGGCAAGTAGCGCTGGTTCGTGTGCCCGCGGTTGATCTCGTCTGCCTGCTCTTCGCGACGAACCCACAGGCGCACCCGGCGGTCCATTCCGGCCAGAATGGTGGCCAGGGCGGTGCCGAACGACCCGCCGCCGACCACCAGCGCATCCAGGCTCACGATGCACCTCCGAGCCTGGGCGAAAGCTCGCCGATCCGTGCCTGGTAATAGAGCAGCAGGTTGCGGTCGATATGCAGCAGCCGGTCTCCGCGGCGCACGAGCGCTGGCCTGCGGTGGTAGCTGCTCAGATGCTGCAGGGCATGGCTCATCACCGCCACGCTGTCGCGGGTCTTCAAACGTTCGTCCAGTCTGAGCTCGCCTCGGCCAGCCCGCCGCTGCAGCGCTTCGAGCGTGCGCTCCAGCCGGTCGTAGGCCTCGATGAGCGGCATGCTCTCGAACTCGCCGCCGGTCCGCAGCAGACGGTAGAGATCGAGCGTCGGGTTGCGATCCCGCAGCCACTCGAAGACCGTGTGGGCGACGAGGTGGATGGGGCTGAGCACCGTGTCTCGCAAGTAGGCCTCCGCCACCGATCGGGCCAGCTCCCGGGTGTACTCCTGGTCCCGCTGGGCGTCGAAGGCCGGCTCGCCGTCGACTTGGACGTAGCGGGTGCGGTCCACCGGGCGGCCGCGGGCGTCCCGGGAGCAGCCCTGCTCGTCCACCCGGTTGCCGAAGACGTCCAGCGGCTGCGAGACGACCAGGTGGATGCGCGAGTCCAGAGAGAAGATGCGCTGCACGAAGTCGAGGATGCGCTTGGGCTTCGAGAACTCGTCGTCCTCGATGATGTAGCGGCTCTTGCCGACCTCCTTGAGGTGATCGTCGATCAGGGTCTCGGCCTCGAGCACGAGCTGGTAGTTGATGGTGCAGGGGACGACGAAGATGTCCGGCTGCTCGGCCTTGCGGCGCAGGTTGTGGATGTAAGCGTCGAGCGATTGGCCCAGCAAGCCCAGCTTGAGCTTTTGCTCTACCGAACCCGAGCGGCTGCGCGTGCCTCCCGGGAAGAAGAGGTTGTGATAGCCGAGCTCCATGGTGTGCCCGGCGTAGGTCTTGAGCACGTCCTTGTAGACCGAGGCCTGCTTGCGCCGATCGACCTTGTACGCGCCCAGGTTGTGCATGAAAAAGCCGATCAGCTTGTTGGAGAACAGGTTCAGGCCAGCCCCGTAGACGTACGGCGGCAGGCCCAGGCGATAGAGCCCGAAGCCGACCAGGATGCTGTCGAGGTTGCTCGAGTGGGTCGGAACCAGCACGGTCGTGCCCAGCGAGGCTGCCTTGCGAAGCGCATCGCACTCGCCTTCCAGCACGAGCTGCTCGTCCAGGCGGCTCATGCCCCCGGGCAGCTCCTGCAGCAGGCGCAAGGGGCTGAGCGCGTTGAGCAGCAGGTTCAGCGCGCCGGGTATCACCCGGGTCGCGAGCTTGTAGACCCGCGGATCGAAGTGACCGCTGACCTCCTCGCAGAAAGCGCGGATCACCGTGCCGAGCAGCTCGCGCTGCCGCTCGGCCGGCGCCCGCAAGGCCTCGGACTGGATCCGCTCGTAGCGGGCCCGCTCCTGCCTGCGGCGCTTCGTGTGGCGCTGCTTCTCCAGCCGCTGGCGCTCCAGGTAGAGCGTCTCGAACAAGGCCTGCTCGAGCACCTGCGGGCTGGACGCGTGCTTGTCGAGAACCCGCCGGGTGACCTCGGCGATGACTCTGTGCTTGTCGCCCGGCTTCACCGGCCCCTCCTGCAATCCGGATATCGATCGCCAGCAAAGCGCATCTGTCGTGCGGGAGTCAAGGACCGCGATCGCCCCGCCCGCTGAAATTGACGCAGTCGATGGCTGCGGCTAGTCTTTCAGAGACGCGAGCTGAGACGTGAGAATGGAAGGAGGTACGGAGATGAGACTCCAGTCAGAGATTCTGCTGGCCACGGTCGCGATTGCAGCGCTGTTGCAGGCGGCGCCGGTACGGGCGACACCCGTCACCGATCCCGGCCTGATTCCCACAGGAGCCACGACGATCGACTTTTCCGAGGTGGTGCTTCCCTTCGGCACCATCGTCACCGATCAGTACTCCGCCTACGGCTCCACGTTCGACTCCCCGCCGAGCTTTCGCTACTCCAACCATGTGTACCCGGGGATCGACGGTTTCGGGCTCGACAACTTCTCGGGCGGTGAGAGCTGCCCGGGAGTCCGGACCATCATCTTCTCGCAGGCGGTCGACTTCGCGGGCTTCTACATCGTCACGAATGGCGGCGACAACTCGCGGCTGACAGCGTACCTCGGCGGTACGCTCGTGGAGACCTACGACTTCGCCACCGACTATGACCAGGAGTACTACATCGGGTTCGACAACCCGGCCACCTTCGATACGCTCACCCTGGAGATCGTCGGTGCGGATAACAGCTGCATGGTGATGGACAACCTGTCCCACCGTCCGGTCGACACGGACGGCGATGGCATGCCGAACTCGGCCGATCCGGACGACGACAACGATGGCGTGCTCGACATCAGCGACAACGACCCGCTCAATCCCGACATCTGCGAGGATGCGGACGGCGACGGCTGCGACGACTGCGCGGTCGGCACGGACGACTTCGGGCCCCTGGCCGACAACCTGCCCGCG
>JAFGRB010000400.1 GCA_016935365.1 Deltaproteobacteria bacterium | reverse complement strand
CATCTTGGTCCCACCCACTGTCTTCACCACGGATCGGTCGAACCTCTTTGGGTCACACGGCCAAAGGCCGTGGTATTCGCTCGCAATCATTGTCCCTCCATCAGGCGATATATTGTCAATCACGCTCACTCGCAAGAAAGCCTTTTCGCCCGGCGCGCATTCGGGCTAGAATCCCACCCTGATTGAAAGGAGCCGGCATGGACAAGCGGGTGGTGCTCGGCCTCGGCCTGGCGGTCCTGACGGCTGGATGCGGATCCGGGACCGAGGATCTTACGGTCGCGGAGCTTGACTCCCTGCGCCTGACGGTCGACGGCACGCGCCTGCTCGACTCCCTGGGCCGGGAGGTGATGCTCCGCGGGGTGGCCACCGGCTGCCGGGCCAAGGTGGCGCCTTATTTCGCGTTCGCCTTCCGGGAGTCGGGGCTCGCCGGGCACGCCTCTGCGCCGCCCTTCGACGAGGCCGCCGGCGCCTTTCTCGATCGGGTGGTCGGCTGGGGGCACAATTGGATCCGGCTGCCCTTCTCCTGGCAGGCCCTGGAGCCCGAGCTGGGCTCGTACGACCAGGCCTACCTGGATCGCTACCTGGCCCTGATCGACGCGGCCGCCGCGCGGGGCCTGCGGGTGGTGGTCGACTTCCACCAGGACGTCTACTGCGAGCACTTCTGCGGCGACGGCTTTCCGATCTGGACCCTGCCCGAGCCGCTGCCCGAGCCGCCGGACGGCTGCGAGGACTGGTACATGGGCTACCTCACCAACCCGGACATCAACGCAGCCTTCGACCGCTTCTGGGCCGACCGGGACGGGATCCGCGCCGCCTTCGTCGAGATGTGGCGCGAGATGGCCGGAAGCGCCTGGGCGCACGACGGCGTGGTGGCCTTCGAGGTGATCAACGAGCCCGGCCCGGGCACGGCCGACGTGGACAGCTGGGCCCCGACGGTGCTCAGGGACTTCTACGCCCAGCTCGTAAGCGCGATCCGCGAGAGCGCGCCCGGGGCGCCGGTCGTGCTCGACGCCCCGGTCATGAGCTCGGCCACGGCCGAGACCTCGCTCGAGCTGCCGGAGGCCGAGGGGCTGATCTTCGGCCCCCACTACTACGAGCCGACCGTGATGCTGCTCGACGAGTGGACCGGCACGGGCGACCTGTCGGCGCCCATCGGGCGCTGGAGGGCCCAGGCGGACGCCTGGGGCGTGCCCGCCATCCTGGGCGAGTTCGGGGTGCGCGCGACCTGCACCGGCGGCGCGGACTACCTCAGGACCTACTACCGGAACCTGGACGCGCAGCGCTTGAGCGCTGCGGTCTGGGAGTACTCCTGCGACGAGCTGGACTGGAACCAGGAGCACTACAGCCTGGTGGACGCGGACGGACAGGAGTCGCCCATGGCGGACGAGATCGTCAGGCCCTACCCGGCCGCGGTCGCGGGCGAGATCCTGTCGTTCGAGTACGACAAGGCGAGCTGCGCGGGGACCCTCGTCTACCGGGCGGAGGCCGGCGGCCTGACCGAGATCGCGGTGCCCGGGCGGGAATTTCCCGGCGGCGTTCACGCAAGCCTGAGCGGCGGCCCCGCACAGTGGGCCCTGGCCGAGGCCGAGCAGCGCCTGCTGATCCGGGCCGAGCAGGCCGGCGAGCTGCAGGTGTGCTTCAGCCGGACCGAGCCGACGCCTTGATGACGAAAGGAGCCGTGATGAACACGCGTCTCATGCCCGCGCTGCTCGCCCTGATCGGCATATCGTGCCTGGCACACCCGAGCCGGGCCGACTCGTTCTGGGAGATCCGGGTGGGCGCCAAGGGCGCGCTGACCGGCAACCTGTGGGCCGAGCCGAACGAGGCGCCCGCGCGCAGCGATCCCTTCTGGGGCGACGACCAGTTCTTCGTCGGCGGCGGCGGCGGGATCTTCGCCGAGGTGAACTTCTTCGGCTTCGTGGGGCTGGAGCTGGACCTGCTCTTCGAGGCCAACTCGCTGACCTTCAACGAGACCATCAACTACTTCGAGTACGACTACGACACGCACTTCACCCAGCTCCGCGTGCCCATTCTGGTCAAGGGCACCGTGCCGCTGGGGCCGGTCGAGCTCAGCCTGGGCATCGGGCCGGAGTTCGTCGTCGGCCTGAGCGCCGACGTGGGCTTCGAGATCCACACCGCGCTCTCGGCCGCCCAGAAGGCCCAGGCCCTGGCCCAGCTGGAGGGCCTCTACGGCGCCGAGAAGGCGAACGGCACCTTCCTCGACCTGGACCTGGGCGTGAGCATCTCGGTCTGGAAGCTCTTCATCCCCATCGACCTGCGGGCCGGGATCAACCTCGACCAGTCGGAGAACTACCCGGACCGGGTCGATCTCGCGGGCAACAGGGCCACGGTCAAGGCCATCGAGTCCTTCCACTTCTCGCTGCAGGTCGGCGTGGGCTGGGTCTTCTAGCGCATGCGGCGCTCCGCTCTCGCAGCCGCGCTGGCGATCTCGCTGCTCGCGCCAGCGGCGCTCGCAGCGGAAGAGTCGTCGGAGGATGTCACCGCCGATCCACAAGTCGCACCGCATCGCCCCGCATCGCGGATCGGCCCTCCTGGCAAGGAGGCGACGAGGGCCGATGGAGCCGAAGCAGACCAGGAGGGTCGAGGCGCGATGCCCCCGAAGAGCCAGGAGGGATCATCGCCTGCAACGTGGCTCGCCGAGCACGTCCGCATCGGTTGCATGTGGTACCTGCACTACGCCTGGGGCGAGGAGGCGGGCAAACCCTTCAACCGCTTCCAGGTCAGCCGCGGCTACACCACGGTGCACGTCAAGCCCGCGCGCTGGTTCGAGGCCCGCTCGACGATCGACCTCTACGAGGACGACGACGGCTGGGAGCTGCGCCTCAAGTACCTCCACGGCCGCCTCGCCCTGCCGGTCGAGACGCCGGTCGTGAGCGATCCCTTCGTCGAGTTCGGCCTGGTCCACACGCCCTTCCTGGGCTTCGAGGAGCACATCAACCGCTACCGGGTGCAGGGCAGCATGCTGCTCGAGCGCAACGGCGTGCTCAACTCGGCCGACCTGGGCCTGGCGGTCGGCGCGCTGCTGGGGCCGAAGATGACCGACGCGCAGCGCGAGTCGACAGGCGCCCACCGGCCGGGCCAGTGGGGCAGCGTCTCGCTGGGCGTGTACAACGGCGGCGGCTACCACGGGGCCGAGCTCAACCAGGACAAGGTCCTGATGCTGAGGGCCAGCCTGCGGCCGGCCGGGCCCTGGATGCCGGGCCTGCAGGCGACGTACTACTACGTCTACGGCAAGGGCAACAGCGAGGCCGAGCCCGACTGGACGCTCCACGACGCCTACCTGAGCTTCCAGCACCCCGCCTTCGTGCTCGCGGGCCAGCTCGTCTACGGCCGCGGCGCACAGTGCGGAGACCGGCTCAGCGCCGACGGCCGGGCCGAGGCCTATCGGGGCGCGTCGGGCTTCGCCGAGCTCGAGCTGCCGTGGATCGACTCGGCGCTGTTCTTCCGCTACGACTGGTTCGACTGGCGGGATACGGGCCAGCGCGATCGCTTCATCGCCGGGGCGGCCTACACCTTCTTCCGAAACTGCGCTCTGCTCGTGGATCTGGACTACGCCCGCGAGCTCGACGCCGAGACGGCCGACAGCTGGGCCGTCAAGCTGAGCATGCGGGTCGAGCTGCCCTGAACGCGATGGCAGGCCAGAGAGAAAAGCCCGATAGCACCTCCGCCGGCGGGCACAGGTCGAGCGCCGGAGCGCAAGATCATCCAGACGCGGTGATCCGGAACGCCAGATCGTCGTGCGAATCAAGGAGCTGCGCCGAAGTCGAGCGCAGTCGTGGTTCTCCACGTCGAGCATCGACTGCGACGACGTTTGCGCGACGCGGTGGCGGCTCCGGAGGAAAGGCCAACATGTGGATCGCGACCGGAATCATGGCCGCGCTGGCGGTCATCCTCTTCGTTGTGGGCGCCTGGCGCGGCCAGGGCCAGCACCTGGACGGGCTCAAGGCCGGCGGCCAGATGACCCTGCAGGTGCTGCCCTTGCTGATCTTCGCCTTCCTGGTGGCGGGCATGGCCCAGAGCCTGATCCCCAAGGAGCTCATCGCCCGCTGGGTGGGCGGGGAGTCGGGCTGGCGGGGCATCCTGATAGGCTCTCTGGCCGGCGGCCTGACCCCCGGCGGCCCCTACGTGAGCTTCCCGATCGTCGCCGGCCTGTACCGGGCCGGGGCCAGCATCGGCACGACCGTGGCCTTCGTGACCGCCTGGTCGCTGTGGGCCGTGACCCGCCTGCCCATGGAGGTCGGCCTGATGGGGCTGCGCTTCACCCTGGTGCGGCTTCTCTGCACCCTGGTCTTCCCGCCCCTGGCCGGCTGGATGGCCCAGCTGCTCTTCGGACGGTAGATAACACTGCTGAAGAAAAGCACGCGATATCCCGCGATATCCACCTTCCCTTGAATCGGTCTTGCGGGTAACATGTGTGCCCTGGAGAGCTGTCCCAAGGAATACTGCTCGAGGAAGAGATACGAATCATGATTGTCTCCCATTTGAGGCTCAGGAACTGGCGAAATTTCCAACAGGTGGATGTACCGCTGCGGGAACGGATGTTCCTCGCAGGGCCGAATGCATCTGGAAAATCCAATCTGCTGGACGTCTTCCGTTTCCTTCGAGATATCGCCAAGCCAGGTGGCGGCCTGCAGACAGCCGTCGAGGAAAGGGGCGGGCTTTCCAAGATCCGCTGCCTCGCAGCGAAGCGATTTCCCCAGGTGGAAGTGGAGATCCATCTCGCCGAAGCGGAGGAAGAAGAGCCGACCTGGCGCTACGCCATCGGGCTCAAACAGGAGGTAAGGGGCCACCACAAGCCCTACCTGGCTCACGAAAGAGTATGGCACAAGGAAAAGGAGATCGTCAGCCGGCCGGAGAAAAAGGACCGTGATGATGAGCTGCGACTGACGCAAACCTACCTGGAGCAGATAAACTCAAACAGCAAGTTCAGACCAGTATCAAAGTACTTCAATGAAGTGTTGTACCTTCATCTGGTTCCACAATTGCTCCGTCACCCGGACTACTTCACCGGTCCCGGCATTCCCGGCGATCCCTTCGGCAGGAACTTCTTGGAAAGGATGGCCAAGACGCCCCAGAAGACACGCAGGGCTCGGCTCAGGAAGATCGAGGCTGCGCTTCAGATAGCGGTTCCCCAGCTCAAGGGGCTGACCGATGCGGTAGACGAGCGAGGAGTTCCGCATCTAGAAGCCACCTACGAGCACTGGCGCTCGCGCGGTGCAAAGCAACGGGAGGACCAGTTCTCTGACGGCACACTTCGAATGATAGGGCTCTTCTGGTCCTTGCTGGAAAGCGACTCTCTTCTCCTGCTCGAGGAGCCGGAGCTTTCCCTCAACACCGAGATCGTCAGGCGACTGCCGGGACTGATGTACAAGGTCCAACAGAAGCACAAGAGACAGATCCTCATCAGCACGCACAGTGAAGATCTTCTGCAAGATACCGGGATAACCGCGGAGGAGGTCCTGTTCCTGGAGCCGGAGAGCGAGGGCACCAGGGTCGTACTGGCAGCTGACGCACCCGGGATCGTCGATCTCGTGAAAGGCGGCCTGAGCGTCGGCGAGGCGATCATGCCCAGAACCAGCCCGAAGGATGCGAGACAGCTGAGCCTGATACCGTGAACGACGTCATCCCGATCTATCTGGTCGTCGAAGACATCCTCAGCGAGGAAACCCTCCGCAAGATACTCTCGCAGTCCGGATACAGCTTCCACGTAGCAGCAGTGTACGGAAAGCGGGGATTCGGTTTCATCAAGCGCCACATAGACGGATTCAACCAGGCAGCCCGCGGTGTTCCGTTCTTCGTACTGACCGACCTGGATCAGGCAGAGTGCCCTCCTGGCCTCATCGCCGAATGGTTGAGAAAGCCCAGGCACCCAAACCTGCTCTTCCGGGTGGCTGTCCGAGAGGTCGAGGCCTGGCTGATGGCGGATCGAAAAGCAATTGCCGGATTTCTCGGGATCGCAGAGAGCAAGGTGCCCAGGCATCCCGAGGACCTGAAGCAGGCAAAAGAGAAGCTCCTCGCACTCGCGTCCAGATCGCCGAGATCGGAAATCAGGAAGGCGATAGCACCCGCGGCAGGAACGAATGCGCAGACCGGTCCAGACTACAATGGAACTCTCTCCGGGTTCGTTCGCCGGCTCTGGAATCCACGCCGCGCAGGAAAATACTCACCGAGCCTCGAGCGCACGCTCAGGACTGTCGAGCAGTTCAGACCACAGTACTTCTGAGAAGACCATTCTTCCCTTGCCCGGGAATTACCGAGGTATCCTGATCTCCAAAGAGACGCATCGATTTGACCGCCGGCCAAAGGCCGTGCTCTACTCGGCGCCATGCCGGAGGCGATCTCGGAAGACGCACCGGCCGTCGAGATCCGCGGGCTCGCCAAGACCTACCGCAAGGGGATCCGGGCGCTCGACGGCGTGGATCTCGCCGTTCCCCGCGGCTGCCGCTTCGGGCTGCTGGGGCCCAACGGAGCGGGCAAGTCCACCCTGGTCAAGATCCTGATCTCGGCCGTGCGGCCCAGCGCGGGCTCGGCCCGGCTGCTGGGCCAGGACATCCGCAAGGCCCGCGCCCGCGTGCGCGTGGGCTACCTGCCCGAGAGCCCGCGCTTCCCGCGCTACCTGGACGCGATGCAGGTCTGCGCCTACCACGGCCGGCTGGCCGGCCTGCGCGGGCAGGCGCTCGCGCGCGAGGTCGAGCGGGTCATCGAGCGGGTCGGGCTGGGCGAGCAGCGGCGCACCCGCGTGCCCGCGCTGTCGAAGGGCATGCGCCAGCTCCTCGGCGTGGCCCAGGCCCTGCTCGGAAGCCCGCAGCTGCTGGTCATGGACGAGCCCACCGACGGGGTCGATCCGATCGCCCGGCAGCGGCTTCGCGATCTCTTCGCCGAGCTGGGCCGGCAGGGCGCGACGCTGTTCATCAACAGCCACCAGCTCGCCGAGGTGGAGGCCAGCTGCGATCGGGTGGCCGTGCTGCACAGGGGCCGCATCCTGAGCCAGGGCCCGGTCGCCGAGATCGCCGCGGCCGTCTCGGGCGGCGGCCTGCGGATCCGCTTTCGCACCGGAGCGCTGCCCGAGGCCCTGTGGCGCTCGCTGGCCGAGCGCGGCGCGATCCGCGAGGCGGACGATCGCTTCTCGATGCCGCTTCCCGACGAGCAGGCCGCCCAGCCGCTGATCGACGAGCTGCGCGCCGCGGGCGTGCCGGTCTACGCGATCGAGCCGCAGCGCAGGAGCCTGGAGGAGGCCTTCCTCTCCCTGATCCGCGAGCAGGAGCCCTCAGCCCCCGACCCCCTCTCCCGGGAGACTGTCGATAATCGCAAGATTGTCGAAAAAGCATCCTCCGTCCCTCCCCTGGCGGGAGGGACCGGCCGGAGGCCGAGGGAGGGGGACGGGGATCCCAACGAAGGGGAATCCGCGTGAACGCGCTGTGGGTCATCTTCGTCGACACCTGGCGCCAGTCCCGCCAGCAGGTCGTCCTCATCGTGCTGCTCGTCCTGCTGGCGCTCATGGCCGGCGCGTGGATCGCGCTGCCGAGGACGATCGACGGGCCGGGCGAGCCCGCGCGGATCGGCCTGTGGATCTCCGAGGGGCCGGCCGACTTCCTGGAGGAGCTGTGGGTCGGCACCTGCGCCCAGGCGCGCCTCCAGCGCGAGGGCGAGCGCTTCGATGCCGCAGACCTGCTCGACGCCGGCCGGCTCGAGCTGCGCCTGGGCGCGGCCAAGGCCGAGATCCGCCTCCACGACACGACGCCCCAGCCGCGCCGGGTGGTGGAGATCCTCTTCTACCTGCTGGCCCAGCTGATCTTCACCCTCAGCATGCTGCTGTTCATCGGCGCCTCGGCCGGCTACTTCCCGGGCATGCTGGAGGCCGGCGCGATCGAGGCCCTGCTCGCGAGACCCATAAGCCGCCTGCAGGTCTTCGCGGGCAAGTACGTCGGCGGGCTGGCCCTGTACACGGTCGCCATCTCCGCGACCTATCTGATCGTCTTCGTGGGTATCGGGCTGCGGACCGGCGTCTGGCACACGGGCGTGTTCTTCGTCCTGCCGCTACAGGTCTTCACGGCCGCCGTGCTCTACGCCCTGCTGGCCGCGCTGGGCGTGGCCACCCGCAACGGGCTGCTGTGCCTGCTGGTCGGCCTGGGCTTCTACCTGGTGGTGGACACGGCCCTGGCGACCCTGCTGCAGCTCGAGGAGCTCGGCGTCTTCGCGGAGTCGTCGGCCTGGGGCGTCGCGGCCGACGTGCTCTACTTCGGCCTGCCCAACTTCGGTCTGCTCAAGTCTCACGCCTGCGCCAGCGTGCTGGCCGCGCCGAGCGTCGCCTGGCCGCCCTTCGCGGTGGCCGCGGCCTGGCTGCTGCTCGCGCTGGCCTTCGGCACCTGGAAGTTCCGCCGCACGGACTACTGACCGCACTCGCTTGCGGATCCCCTTTCGGGTTACAATCGGCAGCATGCGCAGCTCGCACCTGCTCGTCCTGCCGCTGCTCGCGCTCCTGGTGCTCCCCCGGGAAGCGGCCGGCGGCTTCTACTCCTACACCGACGAGCAGGGCAACCTCCACTTCGTCGACGACCCGGGCAAGATCCCCGACAAGTACCGGCAGCGGACCCGGGTCCACGAGGCCGACATCTCCAAGCCCCCGCCCGACAAGCTGCCCCCGCCGAGGCGCGTGGACGAGCCCGCGGACGAGAAGCCGCGCGAGAAGGACCGGCTCGCCAAGACCAGCCAGGAGATCCGCATCCTCGGCGAGCGGACCGTCCTGGTGCCGGTGGTGTTCGGCTACCGCAACCGCCGGGTCCGCGCCTGGCTGATCCTGGACACCGGCGCCACGACCACCCTGCTGCACCGGAAGGTGGCCGATGCCTTGAAGATCGATCTGGACGACCTCGAGACCGTGCATGGCCGGGTGGCCGACGGGCGCAGGATCGCCATCCGGAGAGGCCACATGGACGTCGTCCAGGTCGGGCCGATCCTCAAGCGCGACCTGGAGGTCTCCGTGCTGGAGCAGCCCAACAAGGCGCCCTATCACGGCCTGCTCGGCATGGACTTCCTGGAGGGCTTGAGCTACCGGATCGACCTCTCGGCCCAGCGGATCCACTGGACCTTCCAGCCCTGAGGCGCTCAGCCGTCCAGGGGGCGCTTGAGGTAGAGCCGCTCGACCTGCCCGTGGGGGCTCGTCTCGCTGACCGCAGCCGCCAGCTCCCAGCCTTCCTCCCCGGCCGCGGCGAGGTAGTCCCAGACCTTGGGGCAGTGATCGCCCATGCGGCTCAGGTCCTGGATCGACTCGACCGGCACGTCGCCCTGCCAGCGCCCGTCGGCGAAGGTGACCGTGGCGAACTGGACCTGGCAGACCCGATACGCGTAGCGTCTCACCCCGCGCCTCCCTTCTCCTGCCCGCCCGGCGCCGCGCGCAGGCTCGCGACCGTCTGCAGGATCTCCCTCCCCAGGTCCTCGAGCTTGGCCGGCCCGATGCCCTTGACCGCCAGCAGCTCGGCCTCGTCGCGGGGCGCGGCCGCGGCCACGGCCTGCAGCGTGGCGTTGGTGAGGATTGCGTAGGCCGGCACGCCGCGCTGTCTGGCCAGCCGGTTGCGGAGCGCCCGGAGCGCCTCGACCAGCAGCGGCGACGGCGGTGCGCTCAGCGGCCCGCTCGTCGGCGTCTTCGGGGCTGCCGACTTCGCCTTCGAGGGTGCCGGCCGCGCTCGCGGCGGAGCGAGGGCGAGCAGCACCTCCCGGCGCCGGTGCATCACCTCCCGCCCCTTGCTCGTCAGCACCAGGGTCGGGTACTCGTCGCCCCGGGTGGCGATGCAGTCGGCGTCCACGAGCGCCTCGATCAGGCTGCGGATCCTCGCCTGGCTGCAGTCGGAAAGCGCGCCGTAGGTGGGCAGGCGATCGAGCCGCAGCCGGAGCACCTCGGCCAGCCGCGAGCCGGCCAGCACCTGCGTCACCCGAGCCCGGCCGAAGCGCCCGTGGAGCCTGGCCACGCAGGAGAGCACCTTCTGGATCTGGATCCACTCGGCCTCGTCGGGCGCCCGGCCCAGCGCCGAGGGCCGGTCGCGCCGCAGGCAGTTGTCGCAGCGGCCGCAGACCTCGTCTCCCTCCGGGTCCCCGAAGTAGCGCAGGATGAAGGCGTGCCGGCACTCCCGGCTGTCGGCGTAGCGCAGCATGCGGCGCAGCCGGGAGCGCTCCCGCTCGGCCC
Organism: Deltaproteobacteria bacterium; assembly: GCA_016935365.1. GTDB lineage: Bacteria > Myxococcota > B64-G9 > B64-G9 > B64-G9 > JAFGRB01. Next base: position 6,171 of record JAFGRB010000400.1, on the reverse strand, counting down.
GCTGCTGCGCCTCCCGGAGCACCTCCTCGAGGGCCCGGTCGGGATCCGCGCCTCGGGCGGCCTCGCCGGCGCCCGTCTCGATCGCCCCCGCGCGCCGGAGCTGGGTCAGGGCGCTCGAGACCGCCACGCGCTTGACGCCCGGGCCGAGCCGGGCGGCGATCATCACGGCCGTGGGCACGGCGCCCCGCTGCGCGCACAGCGCCTCGAAGGCCTCCAACACCGCCATCACCGTGCGCTCGTCGGGCGCGCTGCTCTGGATGAAGAACTCGTGGGTGCGCGCGTCGGCGTAAGTGTAGAGCAGCTCGCAGCGGGCCGGCTGCCCGTCCCGGCCCGCGCGGCCCGCCTCCTGGTAGTAGGCCTCGAGCGAGCCGGGCACGTCCCAGTGGACCACGGCCCGCAGATCGGCCCGGTCGATGCCCATGCCGAAGGCGTTGGTGGCCACCACGACCGGCAGCCCGCCCGCCATGAAGCGCTCCTGCACGCTCTGCCGCTCGCCGTCCGGCAGGCCGGCGTGGTAGGCCAGGCAGTCGATCCCGTTGGCCGCCAGCCGAGCCCGGGTCTTGTCCGCGCTGGCCCGCGTCGCGCAGTAGACGATGGCCGTGTGACAGTCGGAGAGGATCTCCAGCGTCCGGCGCAGCTTCTCCTCGTGGCTGCGGATCGCGTGCACGCCGAGCGCCAGGTTGGGCCGGGCAAAGCCGCGCACGAAGATCCGGGGCGCGGCCAGGCCGAGCTGATCCGCGATGTCCGCGCACACCTCGGGCGTGGCCGTGGCGGTCAGGGCGATCACCTGGGGCCGGCCGACCCGCTCGATCGCCTGGCGCAGCCTCAGGTAGTCGGGACGGAAGTCGTGACCCCAGGTGCTGATGCAGTGGGCCTCGTCCACGGCGAAGAGCTCCACCTTCACGGGCCCGAGCGCATCCAGGAAGCGCTCGTTCCGGAAGCGCTCCGGCGCGATGTAGACCAGCCGGAACTGGCCGTGGGCCATCTGCTCGAGCCGGGCGGCCATCTCGTCCCAGCCCAGGCTGGAGTTGAGGAAGGTGGCCGCGATCCCCCTGGCCTCCAGGGCGTCGACCTGGTCCTTCATCAGCGCGATCAGCGGGGAGATCACCAGGGTCACGCCCTCGGCCCGGAGCACGGCCGGTAGCTGGTAGCACAGCGACTTGCCCCCGCCGGTCGGCATGACCACCAGGCAGTCCTGGCCGTCGAGCACGGCCCGGACCACCTGCTCCTGGCCGGGCAAGAAGCCCGCGTGCCCGAAGCGCTCCGCCAGGCTGCACGAGATCTCCGCCCCGGAGGGCTGCGCGCTCGAGTCCTTCTCTCCCATCACAGGCACCTTCGGTTCACGGGCAGTCGATCTCGAGCGGCCGGTAGCCGGGCCAGTTGGCGCCCGGGATGCTCACCTCGATGCGGATGCCGGGCTCCCCGGCGATCGCGCCGCTGGACACGACCTCGACGTCGATCGACGCCCCCAGGTCAATCCCCTGATCCCGACACGTCCGGGCCCGGTCCAGCTCTGCGCCGCCCGCATCGCGCCAGCCACACTCGACGCAGTACTCCCTGCCCTCGGGCCAGTGGGAGTCCTTGCCGAGACCGCAGTTGAGCACCGTGACGTTCACCTCGACGCGATCGTCTTCCAGGCGCGCGGCCGATGCATCCTCGAGGCACAGGGCGCGGTAGTCTCCGCAGCCCGCGCCCGTCAACGCGAGGAAGGCGACCAGCAACGGCCACGGTCTGTCCACAGCCCTCATCGATCCCAGTCTAGCCCGAAGCCCATCAGGGGCCAAGACCCGCTGCGGGCGGCAAGTCAAGAAGCAGGACATCATGCCCAGCCCCGGCCGCGAGTTCGCCGGCACCGATCCGCACGCCCTGGGCTACTCGATCGGCGCCAACGGGATCGCCTTCTCGCAGATGGCCATCACCTACAACGGGATCCGCTCCCCCGAGAAACGCCTGCCAAGTTCTTACCTGCGTTTGGGAGGCTCAGGAAGCTCACTCCTGACATCTTCCGGGAACGCCTGCAGCACCTCGTCATATCCGATGGCGTTGAGCACGTACCTGTATGCGCGACCGAGCTCCAGGTAGGCTGCGGGCAGAGGCACCTCCCCGTTTCGCACCAGGGCCGCCAGAGCGAGAAAGGCCAGACTCGACCTTGGCGCCGGGTCGGAAACCAGCTCTTGGGCGAGCTCGCGTGCAGGAGCGACCGCGTCCTGACCGAGCCACTCCAGGCACCCGACGACTACTTCCGTCGGAATCACGGGAACCCTGTGTCGGTACCGGCTGGCCTCGACCAGCAGGGCGAAGAGATGTTCCCTGGGCACTTGCCCGGTGAGAGCTGTGGCGAGCGCCTCGGGCGACATCATCCCTTCCAGGACGAGGTGCAGGCACTTCCACACAGGAACGCCGCGCTTCTTCTTCGAGATGGTCACATCGAGCACACGCACGAGGGGGCCAGCAGCGTCGGGCAGCAGGAGCTCGAACCCACTAGCTTTCGAAGGAAGGCCATAGTCCTCGAAGTACGATGAGCTGATACCGAGATCGCGAATGAGCCGGGCGAGTTGCTGTTGGTCCGCGTCGAGCTCCGCGTGTGTCACCGGGTCCGCGCGACGTCCCTTGAACGCCCCGAAGGCCGTTACCACGACGGCCTCGACCAGTAGCTTTCGTGCTTCATCGCTCAAAGCACCCGGATCCTCGAGCGCCTTTCGGAGGGGAGAGACCAGGGACGCGCCCCTCTCCTTTGCGCTGCCGCGCAGCACGCGGAACGCATGGAAGGCGAGGTGACCATAGAGCCACGGGAGATCGGCATCGCCCACAGTGAGCGCCTCGACCAGTGCTTGCGTGGTTTTTGGCGCGGGCTTCGCCTCGAGCAGCGCAGTGGAGATTGCAGCGGCGGCGCGAACCACGGGATGCTCGTGCTCGAGAAACGATTCGGCCGCAGACGCTTTGGGCTTCCCATGCAGCCCGGCCAGGCCCACACCGAGCAGAAGGCTCGCGAGCACGTTCGGGTCCTTCTCTACCCCAAGCCGGCTGCTCAGGAGTGAATGCGCCTCCTTGCCTTTCTCGCGGATGAAAGCGAGGGCAAAGGCTCCCACCTTTCGTGCATCGGCCTGACGGGATTCCAGCAGCTGGACGTAGACCTTCTCGCCCTGTGCGAATCGCTCGTATGCCTTCTTCAGCGCCCCCCGAAACGCCTTGACGTCTACGCCGGTCTCGAGGTGCTCGGTGTGTTCGCACACCGCCAGATCGACGAGCAGAACCCCAAGCTCGTTGGTGTATTTGGGCGCTTGCTCGAGCAAATCGACGAGCACCGGTACGAGGTCTGCTCCGACAGACATGTAGGGACCGTCTTCGAAGATCTCTCTGGAGAACCATTGGAGCGCCTCTGAACGCTGCTTCGCGCTTCTGGATACCAGGCTCTTCAACTTGGCGGGCACCTTCTGCCCCTTGTCACTCCGCAGTCGCTTCTTGGCCCAATCGATCGCCTTTGGTTTCCGTGCCATGGCAGTTCCTCTCCCATTTGCGTATTCCAAGGCAACGGAGCCTGTCAACGATGTTGAGACACGAGGCATCCGCGCTGTAGCGTTTTCACCCCCACCCGGGCTTCGCCCGACCTCCCCCGTCGAGGGGGAGGTGATTTTTTCGAAAGTGAACAACGTGTTACGTCCCTCCCCTGGTGGGAGGGACCGGCCGAAGGCCGAGGGAGGGGGCGTAGCTTGGTCAATCATCGTGATTGCGATCCATCTCCCGGCCAAATCATGGGGTATTCTCTTTTCCTGCCTTGCGCAAACCCGCACTGCAAGCGAACTTGCGAACAACGCGGATCACTCAGACAGCTCCGAGAAACACCTGCACGGCGTGCAAGACCTCGGAAATCTGATGGCTGCCCGAGCCCGGTCGAGATAAAAACACCTTGTTTCCCGATCTGTTCCGCTCGACGCCTGCCTGGTTCGGCTTTTGCAGTCAAACCGGGCCAGCCAGCGAGGTGATCCGATGCGCGAAGCCCTCTTCGAGACCCGAGACAGCGCCCCTGCCCAGCCCGACCGGGTGGCGGCCTGGCGGGCCCTGGAAGCCCGAGGCGCGGAGATCGACATCCAGTCGCGGGCCGTCGAGCAGGCGGCCGCGCTGCTCGAGGGCCGGATCCGGGCCCTGGCCCGCGATCCGCAGAAGCTGCTCGCGCACCGGAGCGAGCTGGAGCGCGAGGCGCGCGCCACCCGCGATCGGCGCGAGGCCCTGGACGCAGCGCGCGCCGAGCACGAGCGCGCCGTGAAGCGCTTCTGGGCCCAGGCGCAGCGCGAGCGGGCGAGCAGGCCCGCGGTCCACCTCGAGGCCGAGGTGGACGCGCGCAGCGAGCACAACTTCTGGACCGGGATCGACGGCGGGCTCGACCGGGGCGGGCTCTTCTTCGCCACACACGCGGCGCTCGAGCCGGGCACGCCGGTCTGCCTGGATCTGCGGCTTGCAGGACAGGCCCCGGTCCGCCTGTCCGGCCAGGTGAGCTGGGTACGCGAGCTCCACGCCTTCACCCGGGACGCCGCCCCGGGCGTAGGGCTCGCCCTCGACGGGGTGCCGGAGGAGCTGGCCCGCGCCATCTCGGCCTTCATGCACGCCCGGGATCCCGTGCTTTTCGAGATCTGAGCCCGGACTCATCACCGGCCTAGCAGCGAGGCCAGCTCCGCCGGTCCGATCCACACGATCCTGCACCCCAGAAGCTCGCGCTCGAAGCGCTCGCCCGCATGCAGCATGACGAAGAGATCCGGACCGATGGCCTCGATGAAGCTTCTCGCCGCCCGGCCTACCCGCCTGCGGTGATCGACACCCGCCTTGACCTCCACGGCCAGCAGCCGACCGCCGGTCTCGACGACGAAATCCACCTCGGCCCCCGAACGCGTCCGCCAGAACCCGCATCCATCGAGCAGCGGTCGGATCGATTTCTGGATCTCGGCAAAGGCCCAGTTCTCCCACAACGCTCCCAGATCATTCCTGCGATCGTGCGCGTGGAAGCGCGCCAGGGCCGCATTCCGGATGCCGTTATCGCAGAAGTACACCTTCGGTGTTCCGGTCAGCTCCGCTCGCTTGCCCGACACCCAGGGCCGCAGGAGGGAGACCACGTGGGCCTCCTCCAGAATGGACGCATATCGACGCACGGTCTTGGAGCTGACACCGCAGAGCGCGGCCCACTCGGCCAGGTTGACGAGGTTGCCGATCTGGCTGGCCATGAGCTTCAACAGCTTGCGGTAGGCCTCCGGATGATCGATCCGGAAGAGGTCCGAGGCGTCCTTGACGATGACGCCTTCCAGCAGGCTCGCCAGCACACCGGAGGGGTCGTCGCTCAACCATGCCTCGGGATAGCTGCCGTAGATCAGCATCCTCTGGAGCCGCTCGGCTTGCCGGTAAGCGCGCACGGCGGGTGGGAGATCGACGAGATCGAAAGACATCTCGCGGAGACTGAAGGGCAGCATGCGCAGACGCTGTGCTCGACCCGCCAGCGACTCCCTGGTCTTCGCCGTCAAGTGGAAAGAGGACGAGCCCGTGACCAGCACCGGACAGCCCGGCCTGAGATCCACGAGCCCCTTGAGGAAGAGCCCGGCCTCGTCCAAATGCTGGACCTCCTCGAAGAGCATCGCGCGAGGTCGCGGCGCGAGCTCGGCGATCTGCCCCAGCACCTCGGCGGGCGATCGGCACCATGTCCGAAACAGAGGCTCCTCACAGTTGACCAGCACGACATCCGGGCCGACGTCCCGCAGCTCCGACCACAGAAAGGTCGACTTTCCCGACTGGCGGGGGCCGATGACCAGCGTCACCTTGTTGGCGGGAAAGGCGCCTGTCCAGTTCACCGGCAGGCGGGGCACGAAGTGCTCCGGCATCCGCAAGGCCCAGGAGTCCGGCCAGGTGTCCTTGCTCCAGAGCCAGGGATTGTATCTCCTCAGCAACTGCTCCAGATCGGCTTCCACTCTTTTTCTCCATTTGGCCTGCAGATCGCGATACAAAGTCACGATTTGCAGGCCTAAAATGGAGAATGCGCCACAAAGGGGGCCATGTCAAGTCGCCTGGCCCTTCTGATCCGGGAGGCCAGATCGTCGTGCAAACAATCAACCTCGCCCAGAGGGCGAGGTATTCGGAAGCCCCCTCCAAAGGGGGCTTACACGCTTGGAAGGCCCCGTTGGGGCCGCCACT
>JAFGRB010000399.1 GCA_016935365.1 Deltaproteobacteria bacterium | reverse complement strand
TCGAGCCGTCCGGGCCGATCAGCTCGAGATCCAGATCGCCGTCCGCGTGCGCGAAGTCGATCAGGGCCGAGATCACGTCGCCCTGGGCCGCGACGACCGCGTAGTAGTCCTCGGTCCCCGCGCAGAGCACCAGGTCTGCCCACAGCGCGTCCTGCTGGACCGCCGTGGCCGAGGCCACGTCGTCGTTGGGCTCGCGGCTGTCGTCGATGCAGCCGGCTGTGCAGGCGTGGTCCTGGCAGACGAGGAAGGGGCTTTGGCAGTCGGCGTCCTCGACGCAGTCGACGCAGGTGACGGTATCCGGATCGCAGACCTGGCCGAGCGCCTCGCAGTCGGTCGACTCGCTGACCGGGTAGGTGCAAATCGGGTTGTTGTCCTGCTCGGTGCAGGTGCCGGGCGAGCTGTAGGTCTCGGCCACGTCGCCGTTGCAGGCAGGCGCCGGGGCGTCCGTGCAGGGGTTGGGATCGCAGGGGTCCGAGGACCCGACGCAGGTCTTGTCCCGGCAGACCTCGCCTGCGGCGCAGTCGCTGTCGATCAAGCAACCCACGCAGGCAGCGCTGTCCGGGTCGCAGACCTGGCCGCTGGCCGCGCAGTCGGTGCTCTGCGCCACCGGGTAGGTGCACTGGACCGTGCCTTCCACGACGGCGCACTCTCCGGGGCTCGCGTAGGTCTCGAGCAGGTTGCCGTTGCAGGCGGCCGGCTGGACCGCGGTGCAGGGGTTGGGATCGCAGGGCGTCTCGTCGATGCCGCCCCCCTCGCTACACGCCCAGGCTCCCAGACAGGCCACAAGAATGAATCCGATCTGTCGCATCATTATCATCCTCCCGGTAGCGGTCCGGACCAGTATGACCCATCGGGCGCGGCGGCTGCAAGCCCCGCCTGGCCCATCGAATCGGCTTGACAGCCAGCCCGGCTTCTGGCAATGTCCTTGTCCGCTTCCGACGCCCAGGTAGCTCAGTCGGTAGAGCAACGGACTGAAAATCCGTGTGTCGATGGTTCAATTCCGTCCCTGGGCACTCTGCCGAGCCCCGCAAGCTCTTGCGGGGCTTGTCTTTTCGAGCGAAAGGTTTATCTCGAGCAGCGAAATCCGAAGGCTTGCTGCTCGGAGGTCGGTGGGGCGAGGTTGCGGAACGAGGTCCGGAGCTCGTAAGGCGAGCTGTACAGGCTCCCGCCCCGGATGACGCGCGAGAAGCTGCCGCCTGCCTCCCAGGCGCTGCCGTCGTCCGGGGCGCCCTGGTAGCTCGGGTGGTACCAGTCCTGGACCCACTCCCATACGTTGCCCGCCATGTCGCACAGGCCCTGGGCGCTCTTGCCCTGGACCCGGCTGCACACGGGCGCGGTGCTCGGCGAGCCGCAGCCCATCTGGCCCTGGAACATCATCGCCAGATCGCAGCTGGCCTCCTCCTCACCCCAGGGATAGGTGCGTTGCTCCCCCGCGCCCCTGGCCGCGTACTCCCAGGCCGCCTCGGACGGCAGGCCGCCGCCGGCGCAGGTGCAGAAACGCGCGGCCTGCTCCCAGGTCACGCAGTTCATGGGGTGCGCGTCTCGGTCGTGGAACTGCCAGTTGCACTCGTAGCCCGTGCCCGGCTCGCTGCACAGCGTCTCGTCCACGCAGCGCCGGTACTGGGCCACGGTGATCTCGGTCGCGTTCATCTCGAACGCCTCGACCGAGACCTGGTGTATCGGCTGCTCGTTCGCATCGCCCGCATCCGAGCCCATCTCGAAGCTGCCGCCCGGGATCGGGATCCACTCCAGGCCGAAGTCGGGATCCTGGCAGAATCCGTCCACGCAGGTCTGGCAGCCGCTGCAGGTGCCGCAGCTTATCCCGCAGTTGAAATCGACCCCGCACTCCCTGCCCCTGCAATCCGTGACACACAATGGACACTCACCACCACAACCCGTCAACTGGAGAATGATAGGAGCGGCGAGGAGAAGCCCCGAGCATGTAAGGCGCCGTGCGGTCACTTGAATCACCCGATCTTGCATCATGGCGCCATTCCCTTTCACGGCAGCGTTCGGACGGGCCTGACTCCATCGTTTAAGCTAGATAATTCGGGTCTGAGCCTCCTCTTGCGAGCAGATCGAGCATCTCTGGCTTTGTCGAGAAACGATCCCCCGCGCCTGACCTTGTCGGTGCCCGATATCGGTCCCCAGGGATCCGGGGCCGGGCCGTCCGGGTAGTCTGCGTGCCAGTCCTGGCACCACTCCAGGGTGCTTCCCAGCATGTCGTACAGACCGAAAGCATTCGGCTCCTTCTGACCGCAAGGCCGCAGCCTCATGCTCGCATTGCCGCAGAACCAGGCGATCGGATCGAGGACCGGATTGGGTGACTCGCACTCCAGGTGGTCCTGGTCGATGGTTCCGTTGTACGTCGATGTCGATGTGCCGCCCCTGGCAGCGTACTCCCACTCGGCCTCGGTCGGCAGACGGTATCCCGGACACGCGTAGGGGCTCGAGAGCGAAGCGAGCAGCTCGCAGCGGGTCTCCTCTCCGCTGCCCGTGCATTCGTAGCAGGGCTCGAGTTCATTCATGACCGAGAGGGCATTCGTGTAGGCCGCGGCCTCGTGCCAGGTGACATTGTTGGCTGGGCATTCCAGGCCGCATTCGAGCTGTGAGGACGGGTTGTAGCCCATCACGGCCTCGAAGTCGCCCTGGCAAACCTCCGTCGCCAGCATCTCGAAGTCCCTGCTCAGGCTGACCTCGTGCTGGACCTCGCTGTCGAACCTGCCCGGCTCTTCGAGCGGAGAGCCCATGGTGAAGGCACCTGAGATCACCGTGATCCACTCCCGGTCCTCAGGAGCACTGCAGGTACCGGTCTGGCTGCACCACTGGCCCTCCCCGCATCCGGGCGGGCACTCTCCCCCGCATCCATCCGGCCCGCACTCCTTGTTCTCGCAGTCCGGCTCGCATGCCTCGCACTGCCCCTGCCTGCATAAAAACCCGGCGTTGCAGCCCGGCGGGCAGGTGCCGCCGCACGAGTCCGGGCCGCACTCCCGGCCTTCGCAATCCGGCACGCACACGGTGCAGGTCCAGGTCTGCGGATCGCATATCTCTTCCTCTCCGCAGCCGGGCGGGCACTCATCCCCGCACCCATCCGTCCCGCACTCCTTGCCGCTGCAGTCGGGCAGGCAGCAAGCGCTGTCAAAGCAGACCTCGCCCTCCGCACAGCACCGATCCCGACAGGCGGCATGCAGGCAGACGCACTGGCCGTCCTCACACCTCTGCTCCGATCCGCACGTCCCGCACGAGCCGCCGCAGCCGTCTTCGCCGCAGACGCGGCCTACGCACTGCCGCTCGCAATCGCAATCGCACTCGCTCCAACTGTCCCCTTCAGGCAGGCATGTCTTCGTCCCCTGATGCCCGTCCTCGCAGAAGCACGCCACCGTCAATCCGCGGGCATTCAGGAGGAAACTCGCACGACCCGAGCAAGACCGACAATAGAACGAAAACAAAGGCTCTCATGTCCGATCATCCTTCGTATCACTCATTCCTATACCGACATGCAGAACATCTCAACTGTCATGGGCCTCAATTCTCGCCATGCGGGGTGTCCTGCATGCCGAGATCGCTCCCCTCGCCGAGGCGCAGGATCTGGCCCGCGCCCGGGTACATTCAGGAGCGACGTGGGACAATGACGGTCGGGCTGACAGAGGGACATGTCTCGGCCGTGTTCGAGGCCACCCTGAACAATGCCGAGTGGTCGAGCCGATACCCGCCGTGTGCGAGGGTCTATGCGCTGCTCAAGCCCTCGGCACCCCGCAGTGAACAGTTGCAATTCCGTCCCTGGGCACTTCAACCCCGCAAGCGTTTTGTTTTTCTGCTGCAGCCGCGAGCGAGGAGGTGGTCTTTTTCGCAACACTGTGCGGGCGGAGCCCCGCCTGTAAGCGGGTCATTCGAAGCCGGGCGATCGAGAAAGGGCCGAAATTTCACGCCGATGGCGGTCTGGCACTCCGCTTGCTTCGGGGCCTGGGCGGGTGGTACCATCAGGGCCGTATAGATGGCACGGGAATAGCGCCGTATGCGTACGGCGCGGAGCACAGATGGATCTCGGGGAGGCTCGTGTGACGAGCCATGCGAGGAGGTGTAGGCGACATGAATCGATACTCGGTATTGACAGGCATGGTCATGCTGCTGGCCATCGGCTCGACGACCGGCTGCTCCTGCGGCTCGACGAGCCCGATCGACTGCGTCGATGACGGGGACTGCGCGGCCGGGGTCTGCGTGGACGGCAGCTGCGTGCAGTGCCGCGGCAACGAGGACTGCAACGTCTCCGGCCGCTGCGTGAACCACGAATGCGTGCCCCGAGCGCAGTGCGACTCCAGCGCGGACTGCGACGAGGGCTTCTGCGTCAACTCGCTGTGCATGGACTGCCTGGACGACGGGGATTGCCCGGAGGGGCAGCGCTGCCGCGATCGGGTCTGCGTGACCGTGGAGGTCGAGGAGTGCGACGGGAACGCGAGCTGCAACAACCGCGGCACCTGCGACGACTCCACCGGCGAGATCGTCTGCTACTGCGACCAGGGCTGGGCCGGGGAGCGCTGCGAGCGCTGCGCGCTGGGCTACACCGACTACGGCGACGGCGAGTGCCGGCCGGCCGATCCCTGCGCCGACGACACGACCTGCGCCGAGCAGCACCGGGCCTGCGAGAACGACCAGGGCACGGCCGTGTGCGGCGACTGCCTGGCGGGCTATCACGAGGAGGAAGGCGTGTGCGTCGAGGACGTGGCCTGCGGCCCCAACACCTGCAACGGCCGCGGAACCTGCGACGACGCGGGCGGCGTGCCGGTCTGCACCTGCGACGCGGGCTACGCGGGCGATCACTGCGAGAGCTGCGACGATGGCTACACCGATTACGGCGATGGCGAGTGCCGGCCCTCGAACCCCTGCGCGATTGACGTGGCCTGCGCCGAGCAGCACCGGGAGTGCGTCAACGACCAGGGCACGGCCGTGTGCGGCGACTGCCTGGCGGGCTACCACGATCTGGACGGCGCATGCATCGAGGACGTGACCTGCGGGCCCAACACCTGC
>JAFGRB010000398.1 GCA_016935365.1 Deltaproteobacteria bacterium | reverse complement strand
CCCTGTTTGCTCAGGTCCTTCGATTGAGCAAGGAATGTAGACCGTATGGAGCGGGGCGCTCCATACGGTCAGATGGAGGGCGCAAGCTGTACGGGTTGTCCATCGATGGGCGGAAACTGGGATTTGCACCCTATACATCCTCTCCGGCGCCGTCTTCCGCTGCGAAGCAGCGGGGGGGATAAAGCCTGGGTCTTCAGACCCAGGTTCAAGAAGGCAAGAAATATACGCGCCCTGGAGGGGCGCAGCCATTTCTGCGTCTCGGACACTGCTCAAGATTGCCGCGTTCAGGGCTTCGCCCTGGGCTTGCAAATCGCGCCCCTGCCCGGCAAGGCCGCCACGGGAGTCCGCAGCCGCTCAGGCATCCTCGAGCTGACCGATGTGCACTGCTGCGAAGGAGACCGCCGAGCGGGTCGGGGTCTCGTGCCAGACCTCGTAGGCGGCCAGCTCCCCGCGCACGCCCGGCAGGGCCTCTGCCAGCAGGGCGAGCACCGGCAGGCCGCAGACGTGGTACCGGTCGCCCACCCGCCGCGCCTCGGCCCACAGCGCATCGGCCGAGCCCGCGCAGACGGCGTCCAGCAAGGCGCGGTCGTGGGCCTCGAAGGCGGCCTGCAGATCGCGGGCCATCTCGTCGTGACCGAACTTGGGCCCGACGTGCGAGAGATCCACCCCGGCCACCACCAGGCTGCCCTCGGCTGCGAGCGCGCCGAGCTCGCGCGCGAAGCGCGGAAGGCCCGGGATCTCGGCGGGCCGCTCGGCCGAGACCAGATGAGCGTGCAGCGAGCCGACCAGCACGGCGACCACGGGCAGCTCGACGCCCAGCAGGTGCTGGAGGAAGAGGAGCTCGAACTCGACCGAGTGCTCCTGGCGGTGATCGAAGTCGTCGGGTGCCAGCAGCTCGCCCGCCGCCTCGCGCAGCCGCTCTGCGGCCCGGCTGTCGATCGGCGAGGCGCCCAGCGGGCTTCGATAGGCCTTGGTGCTCACCGACAGGCCGTGCTCGAGCATGTGCCCGGTGCCCAGCACCACCACCCGCTCGGGCGCAGCCGCGCCGCGCAGCCGGCCATAGGCCGCCGCGTAGACCTGGGCGCCGTTGCGCAGATCGATGTGCGGGGCGATCACGGCCGCGGGCAAGGGGCGTGCCTCCGCCTGCGCGTCGAGTCCGGGCCCGCCGAGCAGATCGTCCAGGAAGGCGCTCAGCCCGGCCGGATCGGCCGGATAGGCCTCGCCGGCATGGGAAGCGGGACGCTCGTCGAGCTGCGCGTAGGCGGCCTTGGCCTCGGCGAGCCGACTCCGGTAACGCTCGGACTGGAGCAGCAGCAGCTCATCCAGGTCCCGCACCACCTGCTCTGCCGCTTCCCGGGGCACGAAGAGGTTGCGCTGCGTGCGCATGAGCGCCATCTGCAGATCGCGCACCGTGTGCTGCCCGTCGAACAGCGGCAGCAAGGCCGCCGCCTCGGGCACGAGCAGGCTCAGGCCCTCGGACAGCCCCTGGCGGTCCTGGACCGCGATGAGCTGGCGGGACTGGACCACAGCGGGCAGGAGCTGGATGTCGTCGCGCAGCCGCGGCAGGCGTTCGTCGTCCATCGCCCGATCGCTAGCACGCTTGCATCAAGCTCGCAACCGGCGCGTGCCCGCAGCAAATGATGCCAACTCTCTCGGAGGATTATTCACATGTGAGCCGCCAGCCATGCGTCTCGCCAGAGGCGCAGTAGTAGCAGCAAGAATCGCAGCTCTTGCTGCGATCGATGTCGACCCCCCAATAGTTATTCGTATAGCTGCTGCCATCAAAAACTCTCGCTCCGTAGCAGATCTTCGCTCCTTCGTAACAAGTCAGCTCTTCGGAGTACACCGTATCATACTCGGGCGTCGTGTAGACGTGCTCGTTGTCCGGCCAGACGAGGTTGTTGTCCATGTCGAAGTACCGGTAGTGCATGATCATGCCATCCGGACATGCGTCCGTGATCCGTAAAGTCATGTTGACGAGGTTCGGACAGTCCTCACAGAAGCAAACGTCGTGGCCCTTCTCATCGCTGTGGCCGCACAAGCCCGAATAACACTTGCCGCCTCCGGCGCACAGGTCTTCGCAGGACTCGGTGTTGTAGACGCCATCGTCGCAGATCTCGATGGAATCTCCCGAACACTCCCAGCTCTGGGATCGGCATGTCTGCGAGTCATCGCATCCACAAGTGCAGACCTCGAAGACCTCCCCTGCTTGCCCACAACTGTCTATCCAGACGAGATTGCCATCCATGCAGTCCAGATGGTCGTGCTTCTTGCACGAACCACCGCAGCCCAGAACGCATTGACTTACTTCCACCGCCAGCAAACCCCACAGCAGGATGCTGCCTTTCATGATCGATACCCCCTTTCTAGAGTTCGTCTTCATCCCATCTCATGTTTGCCAATAATACAACAGCAACACGGAAAGCAATAGCCGCTCTGGCTTCCGGTCGCACCGCACGCTTGCCTCGTGCTCGCAACTGACGCATGCTTGCGGGCAGACCGATCTGGCCCGAGAGGAGACCCGGCATGTCGATCGTACGGAGCGAGCTGACCGAGTGGAAGGCGCTCGAGGCCCACCGGGCCGAGATGGACCGCGTACACCTGCGCGCGCTCTTCGCCGCCGATCCGCAGCGCGCCGAGCACTTCAGCCTGGAGGCGGCCGGCTGGCTGCTGGACTACTCCAAGAACCGCATCACCAAGACGACCCTCGGCCGGCTCTTTGCCCTGGCGCGCGCCTGCGACCTGGAGCCGGCCCGGGATGCGATGTTCGGCGGCGAGCACATCAATGCGACCGAGGACCGGGCCGTTCTGCACACGGCGCTCCGCAACCGCTCGGACGCACCGGTCTATACGGACGGCGAGGACGTCATGCCCGAGGTGCGGGCCGTGCTCGAGCAGGTCTTCGACTTCGCCGAGCGCGTCCGCTCGGGCTCGTGGAAGGGCCACACCGGCAAGCCCGTCAGGGCCGTGGTCAACCTTGGCATCGGCGGCAGCGACCTGGGGCCCTGCATGGCCTGCGAGGCGCTCAAGGCCTTCTCCCGGCGGGACATCTCGGTCCGCTTCGTGTCCAACGTCGACGGCACCCACTTCGCCGAGCAGGTCCGGGACCTCGATCCGGAGCAGACCTTGTTCGTCGTGGCCTCGAAGTCCTTCACCACCCAGGAGACGATGACCAACGCGCACTCCGCCCGCGAGTGGCTGCTGGCCAGCCTGCCCGAGCAGGCCGTGGCCCGGCACTTCGTGGCCGTGTCGACCAACGCCGAGCTGGTGTCCCGCTTCGGCATCGACGCCGAGCGCAACATGTTCCGCTTCTGGGACTGGGTCGGCGGGCGCTACTCGCTCTGCTCGGCCATCGGCCTGCCGCTCGTGGTGGCCATCGGGCGAGAGGGCTTCGAGCAGCTGCTCGACGGCTTCCACGCCATGGATCGGCACTTCGCCGAGGCCTCGTTGGAGCGCAACCTGCCGGTCGTGATGGCCCTGCTCGGGGTCTGGTATCATAGCTTCCTGGGCGCCGAGAGCTTCGCCGTGCTGCCCTACGACCAGTACCTGCACCGCCTGCCGGCCTACCTGCAGCAGGCCGACATGGAGAGCAACGGCAAGGGCGCGGACCGCGAGGGCCGGCCCGTGCCCTACACCACCGGCCCGGTGCTCTGGGGTGAGCCGGGCACCAACGGCCAGCACGCCTTCTACCAGCTCATCCACCAGGGCACCCGGCTCATCCCCTGCGACTTCATCGGCTTCTGCCGGAGCCACAATGCGCTCGGCGATCACCACGCCAAGCTGATGGCCAACATCTTCGCCCAGACCGAGGCGCTGGCCTTCGGCAAGACGGCCGAGGAGCTGCGCGCCGAGAGCACCCCCGAGCCGCTCGTGCCCTTCAAGTGCTTCGAGGGCAACCGCCCGACCAACACCCTGCTCGCAGACGAGCTCAATCCATACAGCCTGGGCGCGCTCGTCGCCGCCTACGAGCACAAGATCTTCTGCCAGGGCATCGTCTGGAACATCCTGTCCTTCGACCAATGGGGCGTGCAGCTCGGCAAGGTCCTGGCCGGCAAGATCCTCGCCGAGCTGAAAGCCGCGGCCTCCCCCGATCTCGCACACGACAGCTCGACCAACGCGCTGATCCGCCGCTTTCGGGAGCGCCGTCAAGGTTAGCAGGAGGCGCAGGAAGATCCATGGAATCGGATTCACCTGGTTCCGGATCAGGTCCGGGTCCGGCGTCCCGACAGCGGCAATGATCGCCTCGGTGGTCCGGCAATGGACGCCGGTCGCGGTAGAACGAGCCCATGACCTTCCTCGGGATCACTCGGCGTCGAGACGATCGCGAAGAAAACTATGCACCGTCTCGCCGAGCTCCTCGCACCCCAGATCGCCTTCCACGTGCTGCAGCAGTCGCGAGGGGATCTCGCGTTCGAGCACTCGCTGAAGCGCCGGTGCGAGGTTCAGATCGTAGACCCACGAAAGCTGCATCAACAAGAAGTCGCCCAGGGTGCGCACCTTCTCGAACGAGCAGCTCCGATGGTGGCGAAGCTCAGCCACGATCTCCGGACAGGGGGAGCACTGCAGGGAAACGTGGGGCAGCATGTCCGGAAGATCCCGAAATCCGTCCCTGTCGACGGCCTCCAGCACGACGCGAAAGATGTCGAGCTTGTCGGCGTCCCGAACGAGGTGAAGAAAGTCTGCGCTCCGGTCGACGAGGCCATCCGGCATAGAGCGATCGTTGTGATGGCGGATGCCGTCTAGGATCGGCCTGCGCTCCGCAGCCGGCAGTCGAGAAAGCAGCTCGCAGCTTGAAGCGATCTCGAAGCCACGCTCACCATGATCGACAGAAGCACCGTCCGCAAAGGTGCGATACTGTGCAAACTGCGAAAACCTGCCGATATCGTGCAAGAGTCCGAGGGCCTCGGCGCTGCGCTGCAAGCCGCTCGGCCAACCCAGCTCAAAAGACAGATCCCGGCACTCGCGAGCCACGCGCTCCGAGTGCTGGGCCTTGAGCGCCAGCGGGGGAGGGAGCCCCGCACCGTCCTGCTCGAAGGTCTCGACGTAGCGTTCGAAGCACACGCGCAGCGCTGTCAGTTGCTCTGTCTTCACAGCTTCTCTCGAATGCGCTCGGAAAAGAGCGCTCGATTCATCTCGACACGTTGAGACAGTCCGAGACCAGCGATGTGCAGCGGACATACACGCACATGTCGTCCGTGCACTCGTTCTCCAGGATGCAGGCGATGAGCGCCTCGGCCTTCTCCTGCTCGCCTGGCGCGCCCATGTCGCGGCAGTCGTGCATGCAGGTCTCCTCGAGCTCCGGGCACTGCAGGATGCACTCGAGAATCTCGTCGCAGCCCAGCTCGCCGCAGCAGGCTCCCGTGTAGCAGTCCGGGTCGCTGTCGTCGCAGTCCCAGCCCTCGCAGCCGCTGCCCCGGCCGTAACCGTCACCGTCGTCGTCCTCGCAGCTGCCACAGCAATCGCCAATCCAGCAGTCCGGATCCTCGTCGTTGCAGTCGTCCCCGGCCTCGCAGTTCTCGCCGAAGCCGTCCCCGTCCCAGTCGATGCAGGCCGGGCAGCACTCGCCCGCGAAGCAGTCCGGATCCTCGTCGTCGCAGTCGGGATCGCAGGCCGTGCCGACGCCGTGACCGTCGCCGTCCAGGTCGATGCACGCGGCGCAGCACTGGCCGATGTAGCAGTCAGGATCGGACTGGTTGCAGTCGAAGCCCTCGCAGCCCGGGCCGTCGCCGTAGCCGTCCCCGTCCGGATCGAAGCACACCTCACAGCACGGGCCGTCGTAGCACAGGGGATCCAGCTCGGTGCAGTCCAGCCCGGCGCAGTCCTCGCCGTATCCATACCCGTCGCCGTCCGGATCGAAGCAGCTGATGCAGCACTCGCCATCATGACAGAGCGGATCCGAATCGTTGCAGTCTGCACCCTGGCAGCCCGGGCCCATGCCGAAGCCATCGCCGTCGTTGTCGGAACAGTCAGAGCAGCAATCACCGGCGTGGCAACTTGAGACGTCCTCGTCGCAGTCCGTTCCCAGACATCCCGGCCCCTCGCCGTAGCCGTCTCCGTCGGTATCCTCGCAGCGCGCGCAGCACGCTCCCTCGCAGCAGGCCGGATCGCCCTCGTCGCAGTCCGGCCCCGAACAGCCCGGCCCCTCGCCATAGCCGTCACCGTCCGCGTCCTCGCAGCGCTCGCAGCACGCACCCTGCCAGCAGGTGGGATCGCCCTCGTCGCAGTCCGTCCCTGCGCAGCCCGGCCCCTCGCCAAAGCTGTCCCCGTCCGCATCCTCGCAGCGCTCGCAGCACGCACCCTGGCAGCAGGAGGGATCGCCCTCGTCGCAGTCCGGCCCTGCGCAGCCCGGCCCCTCACCGCAACCGTCCCCGTCCGCGTCCTCGCAGCGCTCGCAACAGGCGCCCTGGTTGCATCCCGAATCTCCCTCGTCGCAGTCTGCACCCGCACAGCCCGGCCCTTCGCCAAAGCCGTCCCCGTCCTCGTCCTCGCAGCGCTCGCAGCACGCCCCCTGGCAGCATGTCGGGTCGCTCTCGTCGCAGTCCGTCCCCGTGCAGCCAGAGCCCTCGCCGCAGCCGTCCCCGTCCGCGTCCTCGCACGCTGGGCAGCAATCGCCTGACTGGCAATCCGCGTCCCGGTCGTCGCAATCAGGCCCCAGGCAGCCCTCGCCCTCCCCGTAACCATCGCCGTCGTCGTCCGCGCAAAGCTCGCACTGCCCGGTCGTCGCGTTGCACACCTGGCCGGTCGGGCAAGCGCCGCAATGGACCTCTCCACCACAGCCGTCGGGCCAGTCGCCGCACTCGCGCCCGAGATCAGCGCAGCTGTCCGGCGCGCAGAGGTCCTCGCAGGTATGGCTGGCCGGGTCGCAGAACTGCCCCTGCGCGCAGTCGGTGTCGCTCTGGCATTCGCAGCCCGGGCAGTCGTCGCCCCACGAGCAGCCAGAGATCACCAGCATCCCGACCAGCGACCACATCGCCATGACCGCATGTCGCATCTGCTCTCCTCTCCCGATTCTCGCGATATCCATGAAATAGTAACATGTCTTCTTGACCGATGGGAAAAGGCGATGATAGTCGTTCTCCGGGGAGCCGACATGCAGAGATTGATTCCTGTTCTCTACTTGCTCACCCTCGCCAGCCCGGCCCGGGCCGGGCCGCCCAGGCTCTTCGTCCAGGACATCGAGCCCAGGGGGGTGAACGAGAAGGTCGCCAAGAGCCTGAGCGGTCTGCTCGAGCTCGAGCTCGAGCGCTCCGGTCTCTACGAGGTCGTCTCGCTCGACGACTTACGCTCGATGCTGCGGGTGGAGCAGACGAGGGTGCTGCTCGGCGACGACGAGGGCTACCAGGAGCGCCTGGGCGAGATCGCCAAGAAGGTCAGCGCGCCGTACGCCCTGGCGAGCTCGGTCGGTCAGGTGGGCGGGACCTACGTGCTGTCCTTGCGGCTGCTCGACGTGAGCCGCGCCGAGGTGGTCCGCCGCGTCAACCAGACCCTGGTGGGCCGGGAGCAGGACCTGATCGGCTCGCTGCGCTCGGCGGTGCTCGCTCTGACGATCGAGGAGAAAGGCATCGCGCCCGATATCAGCGAGCAGTTGATCGACGACCTGAAGATCGCCGAGAAGCCCAAGACCTTCTTCGGTTCGCTGTCGTTCGGCTTCGGCGTCGACACCGGCTGGAACACATCCGGCGGCAAGGGCGGGCTGCTCGTGTTCCGGCCCTTCATGTACTCGCTGCGGCTGGATGGGGAGATGCCGGTGCTGCCCTGGCTGCGCGTGTTCGGCTCGCTCGGCGTGGGCACGAGCTTCGCCGCCCACCAGCAGAAGGACGACAACCACCTGGCGGCCGTCTACGACGCCGAAGACGACGAGAAGATCGCCTGGGACCTGCAAGCCGCCCAGACGCAGATCGACTACGCCGCCCTGCGCCTGCCCGTGGAGCTCGGGGTGAAGGTCACGCCCGCGACGGGCCGCTTCCTGCCCTTTGCGCTGCTGGGGCTCGGGGTCGCCTGGCAGCGCTATGACCTGTCGTCGTCGCGGCTGGTGCTATTTTCCGAGCGGCGGGAGAGCGACGATGTCCAGCGCTGCGTGCCGCCCTTCGCGGCCAGCGCCGAGAGCGGTGGCTTTTGCGCGCTCGATCTCGAGATGCAGCCGCGCGGCGACGTGTCGTTCTGGGGCCTGAGCGTGATCGCCGCGGCCGGCGCGGAGTGGCTCTTCACCCACCACCTCGGCCTCAAGCTCGAGGTGCGCTGGCGCTACACCTATGCCTTCGATAGCGAGCAGGCCCTGCGCATGCAGCTCGACGGCACGACCGGGACCTACAATGCGGGCACGCCCGCGGATCCCGACCAGCGATACAACCGCTACACCGAGGACACGGCCGTCCAGCAGCACCTGATGGTGCTGACTTTCTCGGCCGGCGCGGTGGCTTACTGGTGATCGAAGCGAGGAGGACGAGATGCGCATATCGACGCTCTGGCGAAACCCCCACATTGCCACCGCGGCCAGCCTGGCCCTCTTGCTCGCAGCCGCGACCTGCTCGAGCGACGTGATGGACCCGCACGAGCTGGCGGACGCCCTGGCCTCGGACATGTCCGCGGAGATGACCTTCAAGAACTCGAACGGCGAGGAGACGCCGCCAACCGACGGTGCACCGCCGGAGAGCACGGTCGACGCGCCGAAGATCGTCTACGCCGGCGTGATGGGCGGCGGATCGGCCTTCGGGGACCAGGGACTGACGGGCATGACCGCGTATGGCACCGAGTTCACCATCATGCTCAACGCGGATCGGGATCTGACCGGCGCCAATGTCACCGGGATCATCGCTCACGTGGCCCAGACAAACCGCGACGACGCGGCAGCGCATTACTATCGGATCGAGCCGGTCGCCGTCTTGGGCTTCACGGTCGAGATCTTGGCCACGGTGAACTACGCCCCGGGCCTCGGCGGCAACTCCTTCGAGGTCCGCTTCGCCTTCGTGAGCAACGACGTCCAGATCGCTCCCTATTACAATTGGACCTTCATCACTTACCCGCAAGGGGCGAACCTGGACAACTCCGAGAACACCTGCAAGTGCTCCGAGGCGCACTGGAGGACAGCCCACGACGAGTCGACCTGCCGCGATAGTCTCCAGAGCATTGAGGAGACGATGCGCACCGAGATCGTGGGTTGGCTCGACACCAAGGATGACCCGGATACCGTCTGCGAGATGATGCACTCAGTCGCAAGCGACTTCGCGGGTGAGTTCGACTACCCGACCGGCGGCTGGTTCGAGTTCTACTGGATCGACGAAGAGGCCAGGCAGGCCTGCGAGATCGAGATCGTCTGCCAGTAATCGCCAGGCTCACGAGCCCGTGTGTACGAGCCGACAGATGCGGGCATCGCCTTGCCCGTACACATCGCTGCCTATCCACAGCGACTGCCCGTCGAAGGCCACGTCGCCAACCTCGAAGTCCGCCGGCAGATCGCAGTAGGCGCGCGCGAGCCCGTCCAGGTCGACCGCGGCGATCTGGCGGCTGGGCAAAAACTGCCCGCTGACGATCCACAGCCTCTCACCATCGAAGGCCATCGACCTGGCATGCGGCACGCTGAGGGTGATCGACTCGGCGACGGCGTGCTCCGCGTCGAGCCGATGAAGCTCCTCGTACTCGAAATCGACGATCCACAACGAGCCGTCCGCGTAGGCCAGTCCGGTGGCGTTCTTTTCGATCTCGGTCTGCTCCAGGATCTGGCCGTCGAGATCGATCCGCGCGACGGTGCCGAAGTGGGCATACCAGATGCTGCCGTCCCCATACGCGAGCCGCATCCCACCGCCCGCCGTGGGCGTGTCGTACTCGGCCAGAACCTGACCCGTCTCGTCGGCTTTCTTGAGATTCCCGCTGCCGTCGATGTACCACAGGTGATCGCCGTCGTGCGCCAGGGCGCTGACCCCGTAGGAGTCGATCTCGATGCATTCCGCGAGCTCGAACGCACCGCGCTCGGCGAGCGACGCACGCCACTCGCCCTCGACCCCGGCAGCCGCGAGGGAAAACGATCCCGAGGCCGAAAGATCCTCGAATACCGTGCCCGAGAAGTGGATCTGCGCGTCACCATCGCCGAAGGAGATCCGCCCTCCCTCGACGGTCCCGTCGAGGGAGGCGCCTTCCAGCATGCCACTTCCGCTCTCGAACTGGCCGCTGATGACCTGTCCGGTCTGGACGATCTCGGCCGAGAACTTCCCGTTCTTCTCCTCGCTCTGATAGTATCCGAGCCAATAGCCCGTCACGTCGCAGTCCGCACAGCCAGAATCCCCACCCACACCACAGCCCGCCACCATCCAGCATAGACCGATGAGGATCACCGTGCGCATCTTCCCGTCCCTTCTCTCCCCCGGGGGCCGAAGCATACAGAAAAACCATTCGCCGTCCAATGCGTTTGCATTTCACCCTCGATTGCCCGCATCATCCGCCCATGCAATCTCGATCCGTGATGTGCCTTTTGTTGGCGCTCCTTCCAGGCTGCGATGCGGTCGGGCTTCGAGCCATCGAGCGGCTCTCGACCCAGAACGCCGGGACCACGACTTTCCTGGAGCTCTTCGCCCCGCAGCCGCCGCCCGAGGTACGGGCCGACTGCTCCGACTGGTACTCGAACAACCTCTGCCTGCTGGCCGCCGAGCAGAAGCTGGCCGCGGCCATCGAGGAACAGACGCCCGATCTGCTCTTCCTCCAGGAGATCTGGCACCAGCCGGACTGCGAGGAGGCCGGCAGGCCGGCCGAGCTGAACGCGGCCCCGTACGTCTGCGCGGCCGGCTCGGATCTCCAGATCCAGCGCCTCCTGCCGGACGGCTATCGCTTCGGCTGCGCGGGCGAGTACCCCGACAACTGCATCGCGTTCCGCGATCGGGTCTTCGAGCCGGACGGCGGGTCCTGCGACGACGACTGCTCGGCGCTGCTGGTCTCGAACCCGGCCGCCTGCGGCCGGGACGGACGCCTTGCAAGCATCCGCGGCAGGATCGCCAGCGGCCATGCCATCTTCGTGGTGGTGCACACCAATGCCGGCGTGGGCGAAGAAGCCGAGGACTGCCGCGCAGCCCAGCTCGAGGCCATCCAGCAGGCGCTGGCATCGGAGCCCGCCAGCACTGCGATCTTCATGGCCGGCGACTTCAACTTCGATCCGGAGTTCTACGACGGCGCGGACGCGCAGGCGCTGGCGCACATGGTCGCGGCGCTCGGCCTCACGCGCCTGCCCGTCGACGGCTACACCCACTTGATCTCGATGATGCAGCTCGATCAGCTCTACACGCGCGGCTGGCCGTCCGCCCCCTCGGTGAGCTGCTTGCCGCGATTCCTGGACGAGTCGGAAGACGAGGCGAACTTCGATCACGCCTTCGTCTCGTGCCGGTGATCGTCTAGCCCCACTCGTGCTCGTAGAGCGTGTACTTGCCGCACTCGCTGCAGAGGTACTCCTCGCAGTCGTACCCGCCCGCGACCGAGCCGTAGCCGTCGGAGTGAACGCAGCGGGTCCTGTCCGATCCGCAGACCCCGCAGGCTCTCTTCGATCGCTTCTCGCTCGAATCGGGCCCCTCGTGAAAGGGCTCGTGCCCGCAGCGGTACGAGTAGGAGCTGCCCGTCCAGGTCACGGCCGAGATGTCGGCCGGCGGCTCGTTCGGCTCGGCGATGGGCAAAGGCGGCTCGCCCGTGCGCCTGCAGTGGTGGCTCAGGGCCAGAGAGGCGAAGAAGGCGATGTTGCCCTCGGCTCGGTGCGTGGCTCGATCGAGCTGTGCCCGCACCGCGCCCAGGTCGCCGCCCTGCCGGGCGATCAGCCACAGCGACCGGGCGGCCTGCTCGGCGCGTGCGGCGTCGGAGTCTTCGAGCTCGGCTGCGGCTTCTGCTGGCTCAGGCTGCTCAGGCATGGCGACAATCCTCACGCTTGACTACAGATCGCCAGCCCCGCCCACGCAGCGCACGCCCGCGCCCGCGGGCAGGGCGTCTGCCTCGACCGGCACCCGGGACGCGGCCCTGAGCTCGCTGGGTGGGCTCTCGAAGCTGCCGCCGCGAAGCACGCGCTGGCCGGTCGGATCCGCTGGCCCGCGGGGGTACCTGCACTCGGCCTCGCAGCTCGTGTAGTAATCGGCCGCGTAGAAGTCCCGGACCCACTCGGCGGCGTTGCCGGCCAGGTCGCACACCCCGTCCAGGCTCACCCCCGGCTCGAGCGAGCAGGTGGCGACCGGGGCTGCGGGCTCGCAGTCCGCAAAGACGGCCCGGCTGCAGTCGGGCGCCTGCTCGCCCCAGGGGTAGGCCTCGGTGCCCTGCGCCGAGGCCGCGTACTCGAACTGGGCCTCGGTGGGCATGCTGCGCCAGTCCCGGAAGCGGCAGTAGAGCTCGGCGCCCTGGTAGCTCAGCCCCAGCGCGGGCAGGTCCTCGCAGCCCTCGTCCACCTCCCACTCACCCGCATGCAGGTGCAAGTGCGAGCCGGGCGCCTCGGCGTCGAAGCAGGGCACGCCCTCGCAGTCGTTCTCGCTCGCCCAGGCGTCCAGGAAAAGGGCCAGGTCGGCCCAGCTGGCCTCGCGCACGTCGATGCGGAAAGGGCGCAGGGTGACCGCGTGCACCGGCTGCTCGTCCGCGTCGCCCTGCGCCGAGCCCATCTGGAAGCCGACATCGCCGCCCTCGGCCGGCAGGCGCACCTGGCGGACCAGCGGCTTTCGCTTGCCGTCCTCGGTCACCCAGAAGCAGACCGCGGGCAGGTCCGCGGCCAGCAGGCTGTCATCGGCCGCGTCGCGCACCTCGTAGACCTCGAAGGTCGAGTTGCAGGGCCGGGCGCCCACGCACATGTCCGCATAGTCGAAGACGTACTTGCGACCGCCGAAGGAGAGCCCCATCTGCTCCCAGCCGTGGTGGTAGGTCTCGTAGTAGAAGCTCCCCTCGGCGAGCTGCTGCATCTTGTCGGCCTGGCAGACCCAGGCCTCGGTGGCCTCGTAGACGGGGTCGCCCACGTAGTTGATCTCGATCGGCTCGGCCTTGAGCAGGACCTCGGCCTGGACGTCCTCGAAGTCGATCGTGCAGAAGACATGCCGGTCCATCATCTCCCAGGTGCCGCCCATGGGAGACGGCAGCTCGTGCGTTGCGAGCGGCTCGAACGGGAAGGCGCAGCCCTCGATGCCCCCGTCCGTGCCCCCGTCGCTCGGGCCGCTGCCCCCGTCGCAGCCGGCCAGGGCGAGCAGCATCGCGGCCAGTGCGGCTCTCCAGCGCATGGCGATCCCTCCGTCAGGGCAGCGCGCAGCTGCCGTCCTCGAGGCACAGGTCGTCGACGATCTGCCGACCGCCCGAGCCGAAGTACCAGGCCACCAGGTTGGCCAGGTAGGCGTGGACGTCGAAGGGCTTGTCGGGCTCCGGCAAGTAGAAGCCGTGCTGGCCGGTGGGCTGCACGTATCCGAAGCGCACCCCGCTCTGCCCGGTGGGGGTCTCGACGACGACCCTCAGCTCATCGCCGGGCGCGGGCTCGGGCGCGTCGTAGCCGTCGCTCGTCTCGTCCAGGTTGTCGGGATCGAAGAGGTAGTCCGGCGCCGGGAAGCGGCCCACCCCGCTCAGGCCCTCGTAGACGTGGTTGGCGATCAACCAGTCGTTGACCGGCATGCCGTAGCGCGGATCGTCCTCGAGAATCCCGATCAGACCGGCCGAGCGCGCGATGGCGATCTGGGTGTTGACCGGCACGTCTTGATCGCCCAGGCAGACGATCTCGAGCATGTTGGTCACCGTCGGCCCCTCGGGCCGGATTGGCAGCGGCTCGGCGAAGTAGTGCCGGGCGTAGCAGGCCGGATCGGCCCGCTCCAGGGTCATCTGGAACAGGCCGACCATGCGCCTGAGGTCCGGCGTGCAGCGGGCCAGCCCGTAGCCCTCGGCCGGCGTGGCCAGCGGCTCGCCGGCGGCATAGGTGGCGATCTCGCTGTCGTAGTAGTACGCGTCCTGCTCCCAGGTGTCGACCCGGGCGTAGATCTCGCCGTGCGCATCGCTGAGCTCGAGCTCGAAGCGATCGCCGGTGTCGGCCGGCATCGAGATCCGGAACTGGCCGTCCGGCCGTACCGCAGCCGTGCGCTCCTCGCCGCTGTCGAGGTTGCGAAGCCGGATCCCATCGCCCGGCTGCACGCTGTCTGCGTGGCCGATCACCAATCGGCGCCGCTCGTTGCCGAGCGGCACGAGCAGGCGCAGCTCCGTCCGGCCCTCTCCGGCCGGCACCCCCACGACCAGCGGCCCCATGGTGAGCAGCAGCACGGCTCTCTCGACCGAGCTCAGCATGGTCCGCATGCCCACGTCCGCGAGCCCGCCCCCGCCGGCGCCGGGCGCGGTGGCCACGATGGCCGGCTCCAGCGGGCCGAGCAGGGCCGAGTGGATCCCGCCCATGGACTGCCCCCAGGAGTAGTACGCCACGTCCGGACCGCCGAAGTCGACCCGGCCGTCGGCGTTGAAGTCGCCGGCCAGATCGCCCTGGCCGTCACCGTCCTGATCCAGATCCCAGCGGCTCGCACCGTCGAAGCCGCGCAGCACCCGCACCAGCTGGAAGTAGTCGGACAGGGTCTGGCGGACCACGTCCCGGGTGTGGAAGCCGTAGGCGGACCAGAAGTCGCCCCCGGAATCCTTGGTGCCGTCCCGGTCCAGGTCCCGGGCCCGGTCGGTCAGCAAGGCCTCGGCAAAGGGCGAGAGGCCCAGACTGCTCGCGAAGGTGTCGATCAGCTCCAGGTGCTCCTTCTCCACGGGCAGGCCGTGGCCCCAGGCGTCGATGCCCACCGTGGCGATGCCCTGCCGGGCCATGAAGCCGGCGAAGCCGATCGCCTCGAAGCGGGCCGAGCCGTAGCCGTGGGCGTAGACGATGACCGGAAAGGGAGGCTGGTGACGGTCGGTGGCCTTGGGCACCGCCGCCATGAAGGGGATCCGGGCCTCGGCGAGCTCGGCCTTGCCGGCGCCCAGGTCCAGGTCGAAGTTCTCGGCGTGGGGATCGGCCTCCTCGCCCGTGCGCAGGAAGTCCGGGCTCGTGAAGGCGCCGCAGACCAGGTAGTCGACGTGATCGAAGGTGTCGATCAGCGGCTGGATCTCCTCGGTCTGCCCGCCGAAGACGCTCGGGCCTATCAGCAGAGCCAGGTCCACGACCCGCTGGGCCTCGAGCAGGTAGTAGGGCGGGTCCTGGTTCTCGTCCTTGCAGCGCAGCGGCTCCACCGCGGTCGAGAAGCGCTCGCCGAGCCAGGCCAGCGGGCCGTAGCCGTGCAGCCCCTCGCGCACGGCCACCAGGTCGGCCGTGACCGACTGGGTGGTGAAGGTCCAGGCGAAGGCCACGTCCCCGACGCCCAGGCCGAGCGGCGGCAGGATGCCCTCGAGCGCCTCGAGCGCGCGGGTCTGGTCCAGGTGGTGGACGTAGGGGAAGGGCGAGCGCACCGGCCGGCCCGTCTCGTCGCGCAGCCGGCTGGTCAAGACCACCGCGTAGGTGGTCCGCTCGCGAAGCGGCAGCACGGGCCTCAGGATCAGCGTGTCGGTCTCGTACTCGTAGAAGGTCAGCAAGCCGTCGAGCGCGCTCGCGCCGGGCGGGTAGACGTTGGGGTGATCGAGCACCCCGTCGTCGTCGCTGTCCTCGCCCGGATCGAGCTCACCGTCCGCGTCGAGGTCCTCCTCGACCGTCTCGAAGAGCAGGTTGCCCGCCTGCGCCCGGGCGTCGGCGTCGAAGTACCGGTCCGAGCTCCTGAGCGCAAGCGGGTAGTTGCCCCGGCCCATGTCCAGCATGACCGGCTTGCCGAAGTCCGGGCTGCGCTCGTCGACGCACAGCAGAAAGACCGCGTCGTCTTCGAAGTCGGTGTTCTCCTGGTGGCGCTCGACGAGCGCGCCGATGTCCAGCCGCCCGTCGAAGGAGACCGTGATCGGCGCCAGGGTGCCGAAGCCGTCCAGGCGGTCGAGCTTGGCGCGCACCGTGGCCTCGAGCCGGGTGGGCGCGATCAGGCTGGCGTTGATCCGACGGCCCGTGGCCGAAGAGGCGTCCGCCCGGGTGGCGAGGTCGTTGGGAAAGGGGATCTCGGGCAGCGGCTTGGCGTCCGGATCGAAGCGCACCAGCGGCCCCGAGCCCGGCGGCGTGCGCCGCAGCCCCTCGGGCACGTCCATCTGACAGGCGCCCAGGGCCAGGGCGCAGGCGATGACCGCGAGTCTATGCATTTGTCTTTTTTCCATGCGCCATTCCTAGCACAGACGCGCGATCCCACCAAGTGCGCAGGAAGGCGCTCAGTACAGGCCGTACTTCTTCAGCAGCTGTCGGAAGTACTTCCGATCGATGCCCGCCTCGCGCGCCGCCGCCGACAGGTTGCCGTGCATGCGGGTCCACAGCTCGTGCAGGTAGCGCCGCTCGAACTCTTGGATGGCCTGCTCCCGCGCCTCACGGAAAGGCGCCGAGATCGGGCTGCTCTCGCTCTCCCCTCCCGGTGCGAACCGACCCCGGTCGGAGGAGAAGATCGTCTCGCTCTTCGGCCCGGTGCTGACGATCCCGAGGGCCAGGGCCCGCTGAATCACGTTGCGCAGCTCCCGCACGTTGCCGGGCCAGTCGTGCTGGAGCAGGATCTCGTCAGCCTCCGGAGGCAGCCGGTGCCTGCCCCTGTCCTGGCCGCAGATGTGATCCACCAGCAGGGGAATGTCCTCTCGATGCTCGCGCAGCGGCGGCAGCTGGAGGTGCACCACCGCCAGCCGGTAGAAGAGGTCGTCGCGGAACCTTCCCTGCTCCACCTCCTCGGCCAGATCGCGGTTGGTCGCCGCGATCACGCGTACGTCCACGGCGGACTGCTGGACGTCGCCGACCCGCTTGACCTCGCCGGTCTCCAGCACGCGCAGCAGCTTGGGCTGGAGCTCCAGCGGCAGCTCGCCCAGCTCGTCCAAGAAGACCGTCCCGCCGCTGGCCGCCTCGAACGCCCCGGTCCGATCCGCCACCGCACCCGTGAACGAGCCCTTGCGATGCCCGAACAGCTCGCTCTCCATCAAGTCGGGCGGCACGCTGGTGCAGTCGATGACCACGAACGGCTTACCCGCCCGGGGGCTCCTGTCGTGGATCGCGCGGGCCACGAGCTCCTTGCCCGTGCCGGTCTCCCCCTCGATGAGCACCGGGACCTCGCTGGGCTCGAGCAGCTCCAGGATGGCAAAGAGCCTGCGCATGGGAAGGCTCGCGCCGACCAGGCCGGCGTAGGAGTCGCGCCGCGACGGCTGGATCGACCGCCCGTCGGGCAGCGGCAGGATGTCGACCGTGCAGCGGCCGAGCTCGATCCGGACGCCCGGCTTCAAGGTGGCCCGCTCGATCCGCTTTCCCATGTAGAGGACGCCGTTGGTGCTGCCCAGATCCTCGACCAGGATGCCGCCGGGGCCGGCGATGAGCCTGGCGTGCCTGCGCGAGATGCTCTCGTCCTCGATCACCAGATCGCAGTCCTCGTCCCGGCCGATGACCGCCTGTCCCGACTCGAGCGCGTGGCTCTGCGCCTGGCCTTCGGGCGAGCTCACATAGAGGATGCAGCCGATCTCGGATGGCGCATCGTCCGGCAGGCAGTACTTCTCGGTCTTTGCGTCGGATCCACCCGGCTCGTCTGCTTCGTCTCTCCGGCCCATCGGAGATCATCCTACTCCACATCCAGGCGCTTCTCCAGTTCACCGGCTCCCGAGCTTGACAACCGGTGATCAGACAGTGTAGAAGCCTTCGAGATCAAACGGGTTTATTGACGCATCCCGTCATCGAGGTCCATGAGAAGCCGCCTGACATTGCCGCTCGCCGGAATCCTGCTCGCGCTCCTGACCGCCTGCGGCAGCGATGCCTACATCGAAGTCCTGCTGTCCACGCCGGCCGGTGAGGACTCCTTCGAAGGCGTGGCGCGGCTCGAGCTGATGGTCGAGGCAGGACAGCCCGGCAACGCGATCTTCGTCGAGACCTACCCCGCATCGGAGCCGGTCCTGGAGCTGCCGGAGATCGACGAGAACGGGCGGATCCGCGTCATCCTCGACGGCTACGCGGACGACGCGCTCTCGCTGCTGCTCTCGAGCGGCACGACGGAGTGGATCGAGCCGGAAGGGACGTTCGAGGTCCGCCTCTGCTTCTGCAAGATCGAGACGATCAAGGCCGGGCTGTGCGACTGTCCTCCGGACGGCTGATCTGCACCCCCTGACCCCGGCGAGACGACGGATTGAAGCTCGGGCGTTACACCATCGAGGCGAGAGTCGGCTCCGGCGGCATGGGGGCCGTGTTCCGGGCGACCATCTCGGGCGCGGCGGGCTTCGAGAAGACCGTGGCCATCAAACGCCTGCTGCCCCACCTGACGACCGACAAGGAGTTCATCCGGCTGTTCATCGAGGAGGCCCGGACGCTCTCCGACCTCACGCATCCCAACATCGTCCAGGTGCTGGACTTCGAGAGAGCGGGCGGCGAGTACCTGCTGGTCATGGAGTACGTGGCCGGCCACCCCCTGTCGAGAGTCCTGCAGCGCTGTAGGACCCTGGAGCGGTCCGTCCCGCTCGGGCTGGTCGTCCACATCGCCGAGCAGACCGCCACCGGCCTGGCCTACGCCCACCGCAAGGCGGACAAGACCGGCAAGCCCCTCGGCATCGTGCACCGGGACGTCTCGCCGCAGAACATCCTGATCTCGAGCGACGGCCTGGTGAAGGTGACCGATTTCGGCATCGCCAAGGGGTCCAGCCGTGGCGTGCGCACCAAGACCGGCCACATCCGCGGCAAGCTCGGCTACATCTCCCCGGAGCAGATCCACGGCCGCCCGGCGGACCGCCGCTCGGACATCTTCCTGCTCGGCATCGTGATGTACCACATGCTGACCGGCGATCAGCTCTTCAAGAGCCAGAACGACTTCGAGAACCTGAAGTTGATCCGGGGCTGGGCAGGCCTGGAGCCGGACGGCTTGCCGCCCCACGTGCCGCCGGAGCTCGCCCGGATCCTGTGTCGGGCGCTCGAGCCGGATCCGCAGCTCCGATACCAGACCGCAGAGGACCTGTCTTCCGAGCTGAGATCCTTCTTGGCGAGCGGGCTCGGGCAGGAGGCGGGCGCCCAGCAACTCGCCCTCTTCCTCGCCGAGGTCTTCGCCGGCGACACGACCGACCCGGCGCCCATCGAGATCGACTCGGGCGACATCATCGAAGAGGAGACCGTCACCCTCCCGACCGAGAGCCTGATCCACGAGGACCTGGTCACCCAGCCCTTCCCGTCCCCCTTCGCGGACACCAAGCCCCGGACGCCCCCTGGCGAGCCCTCGCCGGAGGAGCCCACGTACCCGGGCACCGAACCCTCACCGGAGGAGCCCACGCGGCCGGGCAAGGCATCCAACCCCACCGTGCCCCTCCTGCGCGCGGATACGGAGCCGACCCGACAGCCCAGGAGCGCCGGCCGCCGCATCCTCCTCGTACTGGGCGCGCTGGTCCTGGCTGCATCCGGCGTCTGGCTGCTCGTACGGGAAGCGGATGGAGACCGCCATGCCGCGCCCGCACCGGGCGTGGGGGTGGAGGCTGGCCATGACGCCGGTGCCGGCGCACCCGATGCCAGCACACCCGATGCCGGCGCCGCACCGCCGATCGCCGGGGATCCGAAGCCCGCGCTCGACGCCCCAGGCCCGAACGATGGCGCAGATGAGACCCGCGCCGCGGAGACCTCCGATTCCGGCCCCGGTGACAGGAGCCCACCGGCCGACCGATCGCGCGAGAGGACGAAGCGGGTGCGGCGGCCTCGGCGCGGCCACGGCTACCTGGTCCTCAACTCCTCTCCCTGGGCCTACGTGGAGATCGACGGCAAGCGCTGCGAGAAGGCCACCCCGATCGTGGGCCTGAAGCTGCCCGCGGGTAAGCACCGGGTACGCCTGCTCAACCCGGTGGTCAAGCGGGAGACCACCATCGAGGTCCGGATCACGAAGGGGGAGACGACCAGGCGGGCGGTCAAGTTCTGAGGCTAGCGCGAGACGCTCTGCCGGCGGCGCACGACCAAGAGCAGGCCGAGCAGACCAAGGGCGGCCAGGTTGCCGGGGTTACCCGCGCTGCTGCAGCCGACCTGCAGCGGCTCCTGGTCCTCGCGGACGTGCATCGGGCCGAGCTTGGCGCCCATCTCGGGCGCCAGGCCGATGCAGCACTCGACCTCTTCTTCCGAGACCACCTTGCAGTCCATGGCACCGCCCTGGTAGTTCTCCGCCTCGGCCCCGATGAGGTGGTCGCCCGGCACCACCATGAATTCGAAGTAGCCCGACCCGTCGGTCACGACCGACTCGCCGGTCTCGGCTCGTACCGTGGCCCCGACCACGGTCGGCCCCGTGCACACGCGGTGATCCGCGCCTGCGACCAGCGCGATGGCGTAGCCGGTCACCTTTCCCGGGGGCGCGTCGAAATCGAAGTTGCCGTGCTGCCCGGAAGTGCTACCGTCGCCGTTCGCGCTGCCCGAGCCGCTGGCCACGCTACCGCCGAGCGAGTCGTAGCTCGTCGCATCCGCGACCCAGCTTCCGGTTCCGCTCTTCGAGAACACGACGCACTGGAAACCCTTGGCTCGCCAGCGGCTCAAGAACAACGAGGTGGACAGGACCTTGCGCCGACCGTTGGCCGGGTCGTTGATGTACACCCGATCTCCCTCGATCCCCACTAGGGTCACGTAGTGGCCGAAGTTGCCCGACCGGAAGGGCCACAGGGTGTGGATCACCATCGGCCGGTTCGCCTCGATCTGGGCCCTGGCATTGCCGAGCGGGTTCGAGCCGAAGCTCGTCGCCGAGGCGCAGTTCGAGCCCAGGTAGGTCCGGCAGTAGGAGTTGGCGGCCCGGGCCAATGCGCCGTCGCCGGGCAGGAGGGGCACGCGAGCATAGATCCAGCCCTCGATCCAGTTGGCCGAGTGCTTGCCGCCGATGTAGGCCAGCGCCATGGCCGTCGACGACGAGCCGCAGCTGCCGGCGCTGAATGAGGTGTTGTTCTGGTGGTCCTGCGGTACGTCCAGGACCTTGGCCCACGCTCCGGTCGCTGCCAGCGCGATCGACAGGAGCACTGCGAGCCTGACGGTTCCGAGCCCTGCTCTTCTTGCCTGATAGCGTTCCATGAGCGTTCTCCTTTCTTTCTTTTCTGGTCGATCTGGAATGCGAATCGCGTGCCCAATCGGGCGTCTTCAGAAATGCCCTCCTATCACGGCCCGTTAGCGATCTGGACTCACCGTGGTGGGGCTGTGGGCCCCGGCTGGGGATCAGTCTCGTATGACGGTGATGTGCAGCCTGCGGCTGCGGTCCGCGGTCAGGACGGGCACGAGCACGGCGGTCGAGACGAGCACGGCGCCGACCGCGGTCCAGAGCCACCACGACTCGAGCACCGAGCTTCCCCCCGGCTCCGCATCGCCCTTGCCCTGGTCGCCGGTGGGCACGAAGGGCGGCGGCTCGGGGCCGATAGCCCCATCGCCGATCTCGATCTCGGGCTCTGCGGGCCGCAGGAGCGCGCCGAGCGTCGTCCGGGGCTCCAGCACGGCCCGATCGACCCGGTAGAGCTGGGCGCGCCACATCCCGGCGGGCTTCTCGGGCTCGGGCCAGACCAGCACGGCGAAATCCGCTCCGGCGGACACGGTGGCCAGGATGCCCTGGGTCCGCTCGCCCGGCTCTGCCAGCAGCAGCCGCGGCGAGGGCGTGAGCGCGATCTCCAGCTTCTCGGACGCGCCAGGGCCGACTTCCAGGCTCCGGTCCTGCGAGAGATGCCCATCCAGCCGCGCCCGGAGATAGTGCCTTCCGGGCAGGATGTGCTCGAGCCTCGTGGGGCTCCTGCCGAGGGGGCTGCCGTCGAGCCAGAGATCGGCTCCGGCCGGTCGGGTGCGAATCGTCAGCGCGCCGCGCCGGGCCCTGAACAGCGTCTTGCGCGCTGCGGAGAAGGCCTCCAGCGCAGCCGGAGGCACGACGGCCGGATCCGGCCTGAAGTCCGAGTCGATGGCCAGCGCCTGGTGGAAATGGCCCCGGGCCGCATCGCGGTGCCCGAGCTCCAGCTCCAGCACGCCCAAGAAGACGTGGGCTGCGGCGATCTCCTCGTAGCTGTCCAGCGCCGCGTGGCACTGCCCGTAGAGCTCGATCGCCCTACGGGCCCTCATGACGGCCTCTCCCAGCCGGACGGCCAGAAAGGCGTCGCGAGCCCCATCGAGCGCGGCGCGCGCCTCGCGAGGCCCCTCGGCGTCCACGGAGCGGCCGTCCAGGAAGTCGGCCAACGCATCGCTCCGGACCGGCCGGCAGCGCTCGGCGAGCTGGATCGCGACGCGGGACTCCATCTCGGCGCGCTCGGCCGCGGCGCCGGTGACCACGATCGCGCAGGCCGGCAGATCGCCCGCCGCTGCCGGCCAGCCGACCAGAAGCACGGTGCAGGCTGCGATCGTCCGGGCGACCGGGTGGAGATCGCGGCAGGTTGTGGACAGACGGGACATGGCTCAGGATACCAACAAGCCGCGCCACCCGCAAAAGGGGACGAGGATGCCGTGGTGATATCTCTTCATCTCCAAGCGGGCTCGGTGTCCGGGTCGATGTGCGCGAGGCAGGAGTCGCAGTAGCTCGTCGCGGGCGCGCCTTCCCCCCGGCCGGCGGGCATGACGCAGCTCGAGTGATCGTGGGGGTGGACCGGATCGAAGCCGTCGTGGGTGAGGCCCAAATTGTGCCCGAACTCGTGGAGGAAGATGTAGACCTGCTCGGAGAGCCGCTCCTCGCCGACGAAGCGGGTCCAGTTGGGCGACAGCACGCACATGTCTCCCCCGATGCGCCCCCAGCCGTTGATGCCGCCCTGGAGCGACAAGCCCGACATGACCGCGTAGCTCCAGCCATGCTCTCCGCGGTGCTGGTAGTGATCGAAGTAGACCTCTCGGAACTCGTCGTAGTCGAACTCGAAGCCAAAAACCCGCTCGTCGATCCGCGTGTCCGGGTGGAACACGAGCGCGATCCCCGCCTGGGCGTAGACCGCGTCGATGCGCTCGATCGCCTCCGGCAGCAGGCCGTCGCCCTCCACGTCGCCGAGGAAGTCGAGCTCGATGTGGATCGTCCTGAGATCGGAAGGCCTGGGCGAGCAGCTCTCGACCCGGCACTCCACGTACAGGAGGTAGCGCTCGCCGGGCGCGGGGCGGCCGGCGTAAGTGCTCACCACCACGGCATAGGTGCCCGGCGCTGAGAGGTCCAGCGCCTCGATGGTCGACGACAGGCCCGGCCCCCCATCGTCGTCGTAAGCCACGCGCGTCTCGGGCAGGCGACCCTGCTCTCCGGCAGGCCCGTATACCCGCAGCACCGTGTCCAGATCCGGGTCGTCCTCGCCGCGCACCGAGATGTCGACCACGGCCCCAGGGCCGAGCTCGAGCTCGTAGAGGTGGTGGCTCGAGTCGTCGAAGCTCGCCAGCAAGGGCACGCCGATGTCGACCGCCCCCCGGCGGCTCGCGCAGTCGGAGAACCCGTCCTGCTTGCCCGCGCTGACGACCGGGTCCGGATCCTCGCCCTTGCCTGCTGGATCGACCGCGCAAGCACACAGCGCGAGTCCTGCAAGCAGGCACCGGAACGACATCGATCTCCATCCGTGGAAACGCATCTGGCTCACCTCCTGCTAGAAGTGCTCGAGGAGCAGCTCGTCGAACTGCGTGTCGGCGTACAGGGCGAGATCCCCGGGCGAGCCCATGTACAGGCTCTCGGCGGTCCGGAAGCGGCCGACCGGGTTGTTGGTCACCGGAAAGGCGATGCTCATGCCGTGGTGGCGGTCGTGGGGGTTCTCCTCCACGGTGTCGCACTCGACGTAGCTGACCACGACAGCCTCCTCGACCGCCGCGCGCAGTCCGTCCAGCGCGGCCTCCAGCCCGGCGCCGTCGATCCGCGCCGCGGTCTGATCGACCCAGTCGACGAGATCGACCATGCCCGTGTAGCTCGTGCTGGTCGGCCCGGGCTGTGTCGCCATGCGGGCCTCGAAGAACGGCGCATCGTCCTGCGCCATGCCCGTGGCCACGAGCGGCACCAGCTCGTCGAGCGCGTCCCGGACGCGCGCCATCCGCGCCATGTCGATCACGCTCACGGACTGGGGCATGTACTGCTTTCCGTTGGAGGCCTGCGCGCGGGCGAACCTGCGCGCCAGGGCCTCCGGTCCGATGTCGGGGCTGCTCATCAGCGCATCGGCCCAGCCCACGGCGGTGTAGCCCTGCCCGAAGGACTGGTAGCTGACCAGGTAGTCCCCCACCCCGCGCAGCTCGTAGGCCAGCTCGGCCGTGGCCGTCATGCAGGTGCCGATGTTGATGACGTCGAAGTGGACGCCGGCGTGCTCCAGCGCCAGCCGGAAATCGGCCCAGTGTATGAAGGTCCGCCCGTGGGAGTAGTCCACCAGCCCCCCATCGAGCACGCTGACCGAGTGGCCGATCGCGTAGAGCGCGTAGTGCCTCGCCGGGTAGTGCTCCGCTCCGTACTCGATGAAGCCCTCTAGCGCCTCCCGGGTGCCCGTGTTCTGCTCGCCGAGCTCGCGGACGAGCACCGTGTCCGCGCCCGTGATCTCGTAGATGTTCGTGTTGGGCTCTCCATCCAGGTCCTCGAGCAAGAGGATGTGGACGCGGTCCGCGCCCTCCCAGTTGGACGACAGGCGCCTCGCGAGGGGAAATCGGATGCTGGGGATGTCTCCCGCGTCGTAGGCGCCGTAGAGGAGGACGGTCCACTCCGCCTCCTCGGCGGGCCCGTCGTCTGCAAAGCCGATCGCCTCCAGCCGGTATGTCCGCCCGTCCGCAGGCCGGCCTCCGTACGTCGAGGCGACCACGGCATAGGTCCCGGGGTCGAGCTGGAGCCCCGTGATCTTCGAGGCGTAGCCCTCTCCGCCATCGTCGTCGTAGGCGATCTTGGCCGCGGGGAGC
Organism: Deltaproteobacteria bacterium; assembly: GCA_016935365.1. GTDB lineage: Bacteria > Myxococcota > B64-G9 > B64-G9 > B64-G9 > JAFGRB01. The sequence continues at coordinate 5,935 of JAFGRB010000398.1, read as the reverse complement.
TCGCCGCTCGAGCTCCTGGGCCCGTAGACCCGCAGCACCGTGTCGAGGTCCGCATCCTCGCCCTGGCCCCCGAGGGAGATCTCGACGCTCGTCGCCTCGAGGACCACGAGGTCGTAGAGGTGATGGCTGGATACGTCGAAGCGTGCGATCAGCGGTGCGCCGAAGGAGATCTCGCCCTTGTGCTGCGCACAGTCCGAGAAACCGTCCGCAGACGAGTCGGAGACCGACGGGTCGACGTCGATGCCCTTGTCAGGGGGCTCTGCCATGCAGCCCCAGAAGAAGAGGCAGGCGATCCCTGCCAGGGTTCGTCTGGCATTTCGCGCTCCGTGCATCATCGGCCTCCTTGCCCAGGTCATCGGTGCCTCCCATCGGTTCCTCCCGACACAGCAAATGGCATGAGCAAATGCCATGCCCAGAGCACAGCCCCGAAAAATCCCCCTCGAAATCAAACCATTATCTCGGGTTGGTCAGAAGAGGTGGGGCGGCGGGCCCCGCTTGCTAGAGCCGATCGCCGTCGAGACCCTTGGCCAGGATCTGGGTGCTCCCGTTCCCGTCCATGTCGTCCTCCCAGACGAAGACCAGGCTGCCCGCATCGTTGACGGCTGCGCCGGCGTGGTATTGGCCTCCTTCCGGGTTACGATTGGCGGTCAGCTCGGAAAACCACTCGGTGCCATCCGCGCCGAAGCCTCGGGCCTTGATCTGATAGTCGACCCTGTCGTAATCGTTCCAGGCCACGACGAAGCGCCCATCCGCAGCCATGGCCAAAGAGGGAATGTCCTGACCGCCCTCCATGCTGCTGACCGTGATGACGTCGAAGCGCAATGAGCCGTCAGCCAAGAAGCCCCGGGCCTTGATATGGAAGGGGCCCCCGTCAGAGTCGTCCGCCCAAGCCACGGCGAAGTTGCCAGCGGCGTCCATGCCCACGCTCGGATTGCGCTGCGTATCCACGACTGTACTGTGCACTGTAAAGAGAGGCAACCATTCGCTGCCGTCCGCGGCGAAGCCGCGAGCGTGGACATCGGATGTGTACGAGTCAGTGACCTCCCAGACCACCACGACCCGCCCCTGCCAGTCGGTGGCCGGGCAGGGTTGCAGGTGATCGAGGCCGGTATCGAGGCTGACGTTCCGGTCGCCGAAGCGCTCGCCGCCGTCGGCGTCGAAGCCGCGCAGCATGATCTGCCAGTTCTGGTCGCTGTCCTGATCGTCCTCCCAGGCCACTGCGAAGCACCCGTCCGGAGACATGGCCGCCGCGGGACGTCTATGCTGGCCGTCCGACACGCTATTGACCTGGATCGCGTCGAATCGCGGTCTGCCGTCGGCCCAGAAGCCCCGGGCGTAGATCTGGCGGACGTCGTCATCGTCGGTGTCGTCGTTCCAGGCCACCACGAAGTTGCCGTCTGAATCCGCCGCCACCGAAGGATCCACCTGGTCACCGGCGAGGTCCTCGTTCACCGGCTGGACGGCAAAGCGCTCGCAGCCGCCCGGCTCGAAGCCCCTCACGTAGACATCGCGATTGCCTTCACCGTCTCCGGGGTACGTGTCGTCGTGCCAGGCGACCACGAAGCTGCCATCGGCCGACATGGCCACCCGGGGCACGTTCTGATCTCCGGTACCTACCGAGTTGGCCTCGAAGTCGTTGAAGGCCTGCATGCCTCCTTCGTCGCGGGCGTATTCGACCGGCGAGGTCAGCGCGTAGTCGAAGCCGAATGCGTGATCGGCTGCCTGCGGGTCCTGGCTGTAGTCGTCGTGGCCCTGGCTGTTGAGCGCCGAGCAGAACAAGGTTGGCACGCCGCCCGGAAAGACGGCCTCGTTGCCCTCCTCGACCGAGAGCGTCTCGGCCGTGATCCGGTCCGCGGACGGCGAGAAGACCAGGCGCCGCAGCCAGCCGTTGCCCGTCCTGTTGCTCGTTTGACAGCGATCGCTGCAGTCCGCGGGGCTCGCCCCCGCACAGGGCGCCTCGGCCTCGTAGTCGGTCAGGATCTGGTGCACGGGGTTGCCGTTGTGGCCCTGGGCCGGCGCGTACTCGGAGCCGTTGTGGCAGCCCGATAGCACGAGAAAGACGTTGCTGTGCCGGCTGGCGAGCTCCTGCCACGCGCTGGCCCCGTCCGCGCCGGTCGTGGTGCTCGGGTGGCTGGTGCTGTAGCCGCCCTCGTTGCTCAGGTAGCAGTGGGTGACCAGGATGACCCGGTGTGTGGGGTGGCTCGCGATCAGGTCCTCTGCCCAGCACAGGACGCGCTTTCGCGGCGCGTACTCCAGACCCACCACCATGAAGCGGTACGGGCCGAGCTCGAAGAAGGCGTAGCCGTTCAGGTTGTCCGAATCGAAGGAGCCGCCGTACCAGGGCATGCCGGCGAAGCGTCCGGGGCCGAAGTAGTCCCCGTACAGGCTGGTGCCCCTGAAGAACGTCCCGCCTTCCAGGTAGTCGTTCCGGCCGGGCACCAGGGAGTAAGGCACGCCCGCGGCGTCGAGGATGTCGTGGGCACGGTCGGCGATGGCCCACTGGGCGGCCGTGTTGTCGCGGGTGATGTCGCCCAGGTGGATGACGAAGCGGATGTTCAGCGCCTCGCGCATGTCGGCGATCCATCGCGTCTGCTTGTAGTAGGTGTTGTCGTCGTCGTCGGGCTGGTTCGAGGTGTAGTACTGGGTGTCAGGCAGCAACACGATCGAGAAGTCCCCGCAGTAGTCCTCGCCCAGGCAGATCCCCGCCTGGCAGCTGTCGTCGATCGTGCAGGCGACGCCGTCGTGGCAGGCCACACTCTCGGCGCTCCAGGCGGGCTCGCCGAGCTGCGCGTCGTAGCCACATACGTACGGCCCGTTCGGACACTCGAAGGTCTCGCACTGGCGATCGAGCGTGCAGGCCGAAGGCGGGCAGGTCGTGCATTGACCATCCACACACAGGCCGTCCCCGCAGTCCATGTCGACACCCCGGCAGACCCCCGTCTCGCAGGTATCGTCGATCGTGCAGGCGTCGCCGTCGTGACAGGCGGCGCTCTCCGCGCTCCAGTCGGGCTCGCCGAGCTCTGCATCGTAGCCGCAAAGAAACGTCCCCTCCGGGCACTCGATGGACTCGCATTGACGATCGAGCGTGCAGGCCGCAGCCGGGCAGGTCGTGCATTGTCCATGCACGCAGATCCCGTCACCGCAGTCCACCCCCACGCACAGCGGATCGGTGCACCGGTCCTGGTAGCAGACCTGCTCGTCCGGGCAGCGCGTCTGACCGCAGCTCGCCGCGAAGCACACCCCGCGCGCGCAGCGCTCGCCCTCGGGGCAGTCGACCCCCACGCAGGCCGCCACCGCACACTGCCCGTCCACGCAGACCTCGCCCTCGACGCAGTCCTCCGTCAGACAGTCCTCGGGAAGGCAGTGCCCGTTCGCGCAGACGTAACCCGGTGCACAGACGACGTCCACGCACGCCCTCGACTCGCAGCCACGCTCCGTGCAGACCTCGGCGGGCGAAAAGCACTCCTCGGCGCACTCGAGCGGGTAGCATTGCCCCTGTGCGCAGAGCTCGTCGGGCGGGCACTCGACCCCCACGCAGGAGGCCTGGATGCACTCGTCGTCGATGCAGACCTCGCCGTAGCCCCCGCAGTGCTTGGTCTCACAATCCACCGGGTAGCAGCGCCCGGCCGCGCAGCGTTCGCCCGACCCGCATTCGACGCCCACGCAGGAGGCGCCCAGGCAGTCCTCGTCAATGCAGATCTCGCCCAGGCCCGGACAGGAGCGGGTCTCGCAGTCCTCCGGGTAGCACGCTCCCGCCGCGCAGGCCTGGCCCTGGGGGCACTCCTTTCCCAGGCAGGCGACCTGCACGCAGACCCCGCCCGTGCAGACCGCGTCCGGCGCGCAGGTCCGATCCGGGCAATCGCGTGCGTAGCATGTTCCGTCGACGAGCAGCCCGTCCTGGCACACCGGTGAGGTGTCCGCGCTGCAGGCGATCGCGAAGACCGCCGCCGTGCCCAGCAAGAAGCGGATCATCTCTCTCATCAGCAGCGCGACCTCGATACCTATGCTAGCAGAAAGGGAATACGGATACACGCCGGTCAGGGCCTCCGTCTGACCGCACAGGATGGTCTGGCCATCCGGCTCATGGACCACACATGCCAGCCCCCGATCGATCGCCTCATCACCCTCCTGGGCCTCGAGGTCCGGAAGCAGAGAGACACCAGCAGCAAGCCCCAGAGCCAGTCCAGCGCCCGTCCGCTCGAGCTGCACGCACAACCGCCGGACGGCTCCTCGTCCTGGCCGGCGTCGCTGCCCCCATCCGGATGGCCGCCGTCGCTCGCCTCCTCGACGACCTCGAACTCGACCCGGTCCATGCCGGCGTTGCCGGCCGCGTCCCAGGCCATGACCACGAGCGCGTGCGCGCCGGCGTCCAGGTCGAGCTCGGCCGGGACGGGCTCCAGCCACGCGCCGCGGTCGAGCCAGGCGGCCGCGCGCGCGACGCCCACGTCGTCCTCCGCGCTCCACGCGATCCGCGCCGGGCCCTCGATCCGGTCCCCGTCCTCCGGCGAGGAAATGTGGACACTCGGCGGAGTCTGGTCCCCGGTCTGCTGGCAGATCTCCACCGGGTAATCGTCCAGGCTGGCATACTGCCCGGCGACCACCGGGTATCGGAAGAGGTTCACGCCCGCGGCCCCGCCGGCCAGGGCCGCGTCGATCTCCTCCGCCAGCCGGCCGGCCGGCATGTGATCGCCCTCGTCGTTGTACGACTGCAGGACCGGCCAGACCGCGGCCTTTCCGGCGGCCTTCTCGACGAGGTGGGCCGTCATCGTCTGCACCCAGGCTGCGCCCTGCTCGTAGTTGTAGGTGTAGGTCATGGGCAGCAGGACGTCGGCCGGCCCGGCGAGCTCGGCGTAGTCCTGGCCGTAGTAGGTCGCTGTGGCGTCTCCCTCGGGCATGACTGCCACTGAGAGCAGCGTACCCGGGCGGAGCTCGTCGACCGACGCCCGAACCTGCTGGACGAAGGAGCTCACCGACGCCGTGTCGCCCTCGGCCGTGCCCGGAAAGCGGATGTAATCGAGAGACAGGCCGTCCACATCGTGCCCGGCCAGGATCGGCCGGATGACCTCGTCGAGCAGGTGGGCCCGGTAGGTCGCGTCACCCGGATGGATCCAGCCGCTGTCATCGTGGAAGCAGGCCAGCCAGGCGTGGACGCGCAGGGTCGGCGAGCTGCTCCGCGCGAGCGCGATCACCTCGTCCAGGGTGTCTGTGCGGAACGATCCGTCCGCGCCCCGGACCATGACCATCAGGTCCGTGATCCCGTGAGCGGTCATCTCTGCCACCACGGCCGTCGTGCCCGCCTCGCGCAGGGTCGAGCCCCAGGCCCAGACCCCCTTGGACTGCATGCCGGTCGGTGTGCAGGCGGGCAACGATGCCTCGAAGAGGACGTCGTCGGTCGCCGTGCGCTGCTGCTCGTCCTCGACCCGCATCTCGACCGCGTGGAAGCCCTCGGCCAGCAAGAGCTCCGCCTCGCCCTCGGCCACCGTCAGCCACTCGCCCCCGTCCACCCGGAGCTGCTCCCGCTCGAGCCGCCCCTCGCTCTCCCAGCGCACCACCACCGGCGACTGCTCGACCCTCGCCCCCTCGACCGGGGCGACGATCCGGACCGACGGCGGCGGCGCCTCGCCCAGCCGTATCTCGAAGCGCACCTCGTCGCTGCCCGTGTGGCCCGCCCCGTCGGTCGCCCGGACCGTCACCTCGTGCGCGCCCTCCTCCAGGCTCAGCTCGTAGCTGCCGCCCGGGCCCGCGTCTGCGAAGCTCCCTCCGTCGACCCGGATCTCGGTCCGCTCGACGCCCGCGTCGTCCACGGCCTCCCAGGCGATCGTCACCTCCGCGCTGTAGAGCACCTGGTCGTCCGCGGGCGCCGTGATCCGGACCGTCGGCGGCTCCTCGTCCACGGGCCGCGGCCGCGGCGTGAACACCCGGATGGTCGCGTAGT
>JAFGRB010000038.1 GCA_016935365.1 Deltaproteobacteria bacterium | reverse complement strand
AGGCGCCGGCCGCCAAGAGGGGGTGGAACCACTTGAATTCACTTCAAGTGGCGGGGGAGGGAAGGTCCCTCCCCCGCCGAGCAAAGTAGCGAAGCGACTTTTTGCGAGGTCAACAAATCCTCTAGTAATAAAAAATACCCTCGGCTATAATATTTATTCAGCATCTATTGGATGCTCGTCCTCTCACTTAGGAGGATACCATGAGCCGCGAGATCAAGGCCGTCTCCCTGTCGATCATCGGCGCCCTGGTCCTGGCCGGGCTGGGATTCGGGGCTGCGAGCATGCTCGTCTGGAGCTGTGGTGACTCCACTGGAGAGCAGGTCGAATGCACGAGTCCGGGCGATTGCCCGGTCCAGGACGTCTGCAAGGTGGCCGTGTGCGAAGAAGGTCACTGCGGCGTGAAGAACGCTGTCGATGGACGCGCCTGCAGGACCGACATCGACGGCCTGTGCCTCGACGGCGTGTGTCGAAACGATGTCTGCTACTTGGGCGAATCCGAGCTCTACGTCGTCGGCACGGTGTCGAGCGGAGATGGCTGTTCGATCTGCGATCCGTACCGCTCGCGTCAGTCCTGGAGCCCCGTACAGTGCACCGAGGGGATCAACTCGGCCTGCCTCAACGATCCGACCTGCGTGAGCGATGGAACATGCAAGGGTCAGGAGTGCTGCCAGCAGACGCCCGCTTGGGACGGCACCGGTACGCCGCCCGACTGCGAGTTCCCTGGCGGGGGGAACGGCATCTGCAACGAGAACGGAGATTGCGTGGGCTGCAACTCGGACGCGGATTGCGACGCGGGCCTGGTCTGCCACGAGGGCAGGTGCAACGAGAGCTCGATCTGCGAGCAGGTCACATCGCCGAACGGCACGGACTGCCAGATCGGCGGAGCAGACGGCAAGTGCCAAGGCGGCACCTGCTTCAAGATCTGCATCCAGGACGAGGACTGCCAGGTGGGCCAGTACTGCGATGATGACGGCCTGTGCCGCGACAAGCTCAACAACGGCAGGCCCTGCGTGGATGGCGAGCAGTGCAGCTCCGGCTTCTGTGAGCCGGCCGCAGAGGAAGACGCGGCCGACAGACGCTGCACGGCAGCCGACTGCACAGTCTGCGAGTACGCCTCCTTGCTGGGCACCTGCGATCCGCTGACCGATGGCGCCACACCGGCAGACTGCACGGGCGCGTGCAGCGACGCTTACACCGCAAACGGCAGCTGGATGTGCTGCGACGGGACCTGCGCCTGCGTGCCGAGCGGGGAGTCCTGCCCGTAGCCTCCTCGAGCCCCGATCGTGACATGCGGTCGACTCTCACCGGCCTACGATAGGGGCATCCGCGCCGCTATTGTCGTCTTGTCGATCGCGTCCGTCGCCCTTCTCGCGGGCCTGGCTTCCCAGCGCGAGATACACCCGGACGAGATGCAGCACCTGCACGTCGCGCGTAACATCGCTTCTGGCATGCTCCCCTACCGGGACTTCTTCGATCATCATGGCCCAGTGTATGCTTACCTCCTGGCGCCCGTGCTGCGCGCGTGCGCCGACGGCCGGACCGCCGTGTTCGCCGGACGCGCTCTCAGCTTCGCCCTGCTCCTGCTCGGTCTGTACCTGTTGCAGCGCCTCGCCCGGGGCCCCGAGCCCGACGCGGTCGCCGGCTCCCTGACAGCCTGGGCCGCGATCCTGGTCTTCGTGCAGGCGGACGCTGCCGCCCAGACCGTCATCGAGATCCGTCCCGATGTGCTGCAAGTCCCGATTCTGCTGGCCGCGGTGCTGATCCTGTCACGCAACCGCGATCGACGCGCGCACCTCGACAGCGCGACCGCGGGCGCGCTGTTCGGACTGGCGCTGCTGGTGACGCCCAAGACCCTGCTCATCGCCCCGGCACCGCTCGCCCATTTCCTGGCCCTGATGCTCCTGGATGCCGACGGCCGGCGCCGGATCCTCCTCTCGATGGCGTGCTTCTGTGCTGGAGCCGCCACGCCCTTGCTGTGCGCTCTGGGCTGGTTCTGGCTGCAGGGCGCCGAAAGCCAGTTCATCCACGACACGCTCCTGTACAACCTGGGCTACCCTTTTCGCCGCCGGCCCTTCATCGCATTGCTCACCCGCATGGCAACCGATCCGGCCCCGTTCCTGCTCGGCGCGCTGGGCATGGGTTCCCTGCTGCGACAGGCGAGCCTGCGGTCGCTCTCGCGCCTGCAGAGACTCGTGCTCTTCTTCGGCCTGACCTGCCTGGCATACCCGCTGCTGCTGCCCAACCCCACCCGCCATTCGTTCCTTCCGACACTCGCATTTCTCGCCCTGCTCGCGGGCGGGCCTCTCGCCCGGATGATCGGTCAGTCCGCCACCTTGCTCCGCTTCCACACCGCAGCTCTGGCGGTCGGGCTGATCTTCGCGCTGGTGATGAGACAGCTGTTCATTTCGGAGCAGGCAGCGCCTCTCTACGCTGCGCTCCTGGCTGCCGTTCTCGCTGCGGGCGTGGTCTCGGGCAGCGTGTTGCGGGCCGAGCGCTTGCAGCGGATCTGCCTGATCGCGCTGATCGTCTTTCCGCCGCTCCAGCTCGCGCTCGGCGGCCTGTGCAGCGCGGCCCTCGGCGGTCGCCGGACGAACCACCACCAGATGGAAGCCATCGCCCTGATCGCAAAGCACATGCGAAGCGAAGACCGGCTCCTGAACGGATTCACCAACCTGGGCTTCATGCACGAGCACGTGGGCCACCGGTGGTTCTTCCACGAGGAGATCATCGCCATTCTCGGGCCGCAGCGATTGGCCGCGTATTACAGGCGGGAAATAGAGTCCAGCCCACCGCGCCTCGTCCTGCTGGGACCCCATGTGCGCCGGGTCTTCGACGAGGATCAGCGCTGGGCCGCCTTTGCAGGCTATCGCAGCCTGGCCGACCTCGGCTGGCCGGAGTGCGCCGGGCCCTGGCTGACGATCCTGCTGCAGGATACGGTGCAGCGACCGGCAGCTGAAGAGCTCTGCGCGAGCGATGCCTGGCGCGAGCTCCGCACCCGCGATGGCCTCAGCGTCTGGATGCCGGTCGAGGTCCACCCCGAGCAGAGACCCGTCCGTGTTGCGATCGAGCTTCCGCCCGAGTTCCGTCATCCGCCCAACCGGGCTCGACTGCACTGGAGCGCGGACAACTGGCGCACGAGCCGGACCGAGCTCGCCGAGATCCGCCGCATGCCGGGCCGCGCGCTGCTGGTCGGCGTCTTCCGCCTCGATCCGCTTCCGGAGTCCGGGCTGCTGAAGCTCAGCTTCTCGTTCGTCAACGACGCGGGTGAGCGCATCGTCAATGGCCGAGGGCATCCCTTCCGGATCCGTCTCGTTCCCTGAAAGGACTCCGCCCGGCCTCAGGGCGTTCGGCGGAGCTCGTGGAACTCTCTCGCCACCCGGAGCCCGACCCTGACAAAGCGTGCCCAGCGCACGGATGGCACGCCTCCCTTTCGCGGGCCGAAGCGGATCGGACGCCAGCAGACCGATCTGGACTCCTTCGCCACGAGCGTGCTCAGGTAGGCGTTGGCCAGAAAGAGGTCCGGAGGGATCCGCCGGCAGAATGGCTCGAGCGCACGGGCGCGCATGAGGCGGAAGGGGACATTCGCGTCCGGCACCCAGATCCCGAACACGGCCCGGATCACGAGCTGCAGCCCGCGGGAGATGAACACGCGGCCCGGCCCGTCGCCGCGGTCTTTTCGCAGCCCGAAGATGAAATCGAAACGCTCCCGCTCCGGCCAGCACGCCAGGAAGTCCTGTCCGCAGGTCTGTCCATCGCTGTCGGTCTGGAAGATCCACGCGTAGCCCTTTGCGATGGCCCAGCGGTAGGCGAGCAGGCAGCTCTGACCATGGCCGCCGTGGTCCTTGTCCAGGACCACCAGGTTGTCGTGCCGCTCGACCGCTGTCCGCATGATGCCGAGAGTCCCATCCGTGCTGCCATCGTTGACCACCACGAGCGTACCGTCGATCCGGACAGCGACCGCGGACCACTCCTCGATCGCAGCCCCCAGCGACTCCTGCTCGTTGTATGCCGGCATGACGATGGCGCAGTCGAGCCTGGCTCGAGAGGCCCCGATCTCGGACCTCAGCCCCTGCATGCGAGGATCTCGCCGACCAGGTCCACGGCGCGTCGCATCACCTGGTCCATGTTTAAATACCGATACTCCGCCAGGCGCCCGACGGCAAAGAGCCTGTATGGATCTTCTCGATACGCGCGCGCGGCCTCGCTGTATTGCTGGCGCCGGTCGAGGTTCTCCCGTGAGAGCACGGGGTAGTATGGTTCCCCCTCCCAGGTCGGATGCTCGCGGCACAGCGTGGTGCCAGCGCATCGCTGGCCAGTCACGTGTTTGATCTCGACCGTTCGGGTGAAAGGCCGGTCACCTGTCTGGTTGATCTGGACACAGGGCTGCGCGAACGGGACCTCTTGGTGTTCCCATTCGAAGCGCAAGGACCGATAGACCAAGGGGCCCAAGCGCTCACCCAGGAGCTCGTCGATCCTGCCGGTGAAGATGGTGATGTCCTCATCGCGCGCTGCATCGAGCACGGCCTGCCCATCCAGCGAGCAGCCTGTCTGCACCGCGATGCCCGGATGATCCAGCATGGCGGCGAACATGGCATGATACCCGGCAGCCGGCATCACCTGGAATGGCTCGGATACATAGCGCTCGTCCCAGTCATGGCGAAGCGGGATGCGCGCCGTGATGGACGGATGGAGCGAGCGCGGCTCCAGACCCCACTGCCTGCGGGTGTAATCGCGGAACAGCAGCTCGTACAGCTCCCTGCCCACCCGGGCCAGGCATTGCTCCTCGGCGTTCTGCGGTGACTCGCAGGGTACCCGCTGGGCTTCCAGGTAGTGCTCCAGTCTCTCGGCGTCGAACAGCTCGCCCTTGAGCGCGGTCAGCGTCGCCAGGCTGACCGGCAGGGGTATCAGCTTTCCGTCCACATCGGCCCGGACATAGTAACGTCCGGGGATCCAGGCCGTGAATCGCGACAGCCAGTCGAGCAGAGCCTTGTCAGCGGTGCGGAAGTAGTGCGGCCCGTAGCGATGAACCCACACGCCATGCTCGTCACGCTCATCGAAGCAGTTGCCGGCGATATGCGATCGGCGCTCCACGACGCTCACGCGCAGGCCGCGTTCTGCCAGGCAGCGCGCGGCCACGCAACCAGCGGGTCCAGCACCGACGATCAGCGCAGTCGACGCCTTCATGGTCGCCCATCGGATATACCCCGGCGGGGAAAAAAGCAACCGGCTACTGGTTGCCTCCGTCTCGAACGCGGACGGCGAAGTCCAGCTCCCCCGCTCGGATGCGGTGCACACCCGCCGCGTTGGCCAGCTCGATGAAGAAGGCGACCCAGACCGCATCGCCGGACAGCGGCACCCAGAACAGCGCGAAGAGTCTCTCATCTCCGTCGAATCGAACCAACTCTCCGAGAACGCGGCCTTCCCTGACGCCTGCGCATCGAGCGGACGCCAGCCTCTCGTGAGTGCAGCTCGGTCGCCCGATGTGCGCATCGAATCGGCACACCCAGCGCCAGCGGCATCGGACCGGGCAGGCTGGAGACGCACTCGCCCTCCAGCGCAGGGTCGCCATCAGGCGGCCGCGCTCGAAATGCGGCTCGAGGGGGACTGCGACGGGGAAGCGGCTCGCATCCCTGCCGATCGCATCGGGGTAGAATAGTTCGACTCCGGCATCCGAGCTCCGGTGGGGGCGCATGTCGGGCCTGGTCGCCAACTCGGTCACCTCGCGCTCGACCGGATCGTGTACGAAGACAGTCACCTCGGGCTGCGACAGAGCGGGCGTGAAGATGATCTGGTCGACCTGGGAAAAGGCCGGGCGGTACTGCGCGCAGACCGAGTACAGCGTGTCCGTGTCTGTCTGGTGGTAGAAAGGGGCAGCCGCGCCAGGGCCGGATAGCGACCGCCACAGATAGCGCTGAAACTGATCCACGATGATCACCGAAGGCGGATCATGCGCCATGCGATGCCGGAAATGCCGCTGAAGGCGTCGCCGCCCGAACATGTCCACGGCGTGGTCGTGGAGCAGCCACTTGTGGTCGTATGCGGGGTGCATGAAGACCAGCCCCGAGAACCCATCCAGGATGCTTCCTCCCGCCGGGACCAAATCGGCGATCCGGGCAATGCTGGCGAGCTGCTGGCGCTGGCCGAAAGGCCTGCCGCCGCTTGCGGCCACGAAACCCGCCAGCGTCTGGAAGGAGATCCAGACGAGAAGCAAAGGCACCAAGAACACGGGCGCCCTGGTGGGTCGGAAGACGAGCGCGGAGCAGAGCACGAGACCGAGCCCGGCCACGACCGGCACGATCACGGGACCCGGGCAACGCAGAAGAACCGACACACTGAAGAAGCCGGGCTTGTATAGACAGGACAGGCACAGCAGTCCCGCGACCAGGCCGAGCAGCAGAGCCGCCCATCTGGGTCGGCCGAGCGAGAGCAGCTCGTCCAGCAGGGCTCCGCCGTTGAGCGCCAGATAAGGCAGGATCACGCCATGCATGTACTGGAAAGATGCGGTCGGGGTCACCAGCAAGGTCAGAAGCCCGACCGCCAATACCACCGACATCGACAGCCAATCTCGCGAAGGCGCTCGATAGAAGCACCTGGCCATGCCCGCTGCGCCGAGCAGCCAGATTTCCGGGTTGTGAAAGAAGGAATCGCTGAAGAAACCGAGCGTCGGCAGCGCGCTCTGATAATGGTAGTCGAGATTGTACTTCAAGTAGCAGGTCAGAAACTCGGTCAGCCCGCCGGCCGCCGCGAACAGGAGAATGCACCCGAGCACTGGGGCCAGGGCCGCCAGGCCGAAGGCGATCATCCTCTTCGCGCTTCCGGCCCGTTGCCCGGGCTCTGCCAGGGCGATGTCCAGGAGCAAGACCGCCACGAAAGCGACGCCGACGAACAGGGACCTCGGACCGGCCAGCAGCGACAGCCCGCTGAGAAGACCGCTCGCGGCGGAGAGCCGCATCGAGCCGCCCTTCTGGGCCGCGAGCAGGAGCAGCAGGCTTGCCAGGATCACGGGCAGGTGCAACGCCTCCGGCCGGATCTCGATCGCCGTGATGTAGGAAAATAAACAGGAAATCCAGAGCAGGACCGACAACCAGCCGCTCAGATCGCTGCCGCGACCGGATAGCCTTCGCCCGAGCATGAAGAGCAGCCCGAGCGCGAGGGCCCAGAGGGCCAGGCACAGGATCCGAAAGCTCGTCACCAGCCCCTCGGCGCTCTCCGTCAGCGCCACCAGCGGGCTGGACAGGTAGTAGAAGAGCGGGCCGTGGTGCTCGAAGAGATCCTTGTAGAGCAGCTTGCCCTGGTCGATCGAGCGGAGCACGTAGAGGTGCTGGCCTTCGTCCCCATTGATGAAACGCGACATCGACAGCACGGCCTGCAGCGCCAGGAAGGCGAGGATCAAGACGATGCAGACAAGACGGATCCGGCGATCCGAGACTGTCAGCGCTTGCTCAGCCGTCATCCTGGGCCTCGGATCCTACGCCGGAAGCAGATCACCGAGTTCCATCGCATTGCTGTCTTGCCGGCAGCCTCTTGCTCCGGCAAGGCCTGGCCGTTCCAGAGTCGCACGGAGGATTCCCAGTCTCCCTCGCATTCCGGCGCCGCCCCGCGGACACACGCGATATCGAAAGCCGTGCCGTCCGGCCGCTGGACGACGAATCGGTCTCGGTTCCACAAGTCGATGGCGAAGCCCTGATCGAATGCCTGGGCAGCTCCCCCTAAATCACCGGAGAAGAAGAACGCCTCGCCGAGCCCGAAGTGCTTGTCGGCAGAGCCCGGGTGCCAGTTGACGGCGAGCTCCATCAGCTCTCTCGCCTTGGCGTACTCTCCCTTGCCGATCGCGTCTTGGGCTTGCAAGTAGAAAGTCGTGCCGGTCAGGGAAGTGCCGATGAAGACGTGGAAGGCGATCAGAAGCCCGACCAGTAGAGATCCGGCCAGGATGCGCTGTGCTCGAGTCACCGGCGGTCTCCTCCCTCGCCAGTCTTGTCTGCCGATCCGCGGAGCACGAGGACCCGCACGAAGCCCTGCTTCGTGAGCTCGGCGTAATCTCGGAGCAATGCAGGTGCGCGGGGATGCAGCGAAAGATACCGCAGGAAATCGAACTTCCAGCACAGGTAGGAGTTGCGCTCGTCCAGCATGATCAGCACCGGCCGTTCGTTCTCGATCGCGGCGATCAGATCTTGAAGCAGGTTGCGCTCCGCCTCACTCATCGAGGCGTAATCCCGATATGCGAATCTCCCATCCCGACAAGAAGCGCGATAGAGCCCGGGCAGGAGCCACAGGTGGTGATAAGGAGAGATCCATCGAGCCTGGCTGTAGGTCACCGCGGGCCAGAACGGCGGTATGCTGGTCGAAAGCGCCAGCACCGGCTGTCGCGCTGCGTGGGTCCTCATCACAGCAGATATCGGCGTCACCCAAGGCGCCCGGCCGGCCGACTCGAGCCCCTGCAGCCGGACCGCGTAGACGAGCGCGAATCCCGCCCAGACTGCTGTTGCGGCGCTCACTGAGCCGACGATCGCCCGAATGGCCCAGATGCGCAGGGAAGGCAGAGAATCCAGCCAGGCCAGTACCATCCAGGCCACGTCGAGAGCGGCCAAGCCCAGACAAGGCAAGAAATGGTAGCTCCATCCCTTGTGCTGAGCCAGTGCGCCGAGCAGCAGTCCGAAGGAACCCAGCATGAGCACGGTGGCAAGCGGGTTCTGTTCCCCGCGCCTCGGCACCAACAGAAAAGCCGCCAGGAGCCATATCCAACCGATGAGCTCGGGAGCACGCAGCACGATCGAGAGCGGTGTATTGTATCCGGAGTAATACCTCAGTGCGTGCAGCAGGCCATGGAAGCTCGCGGGGGAGAGGGCCACGGCCGCGCCATAGCCGAGAAAGACGGCAAGGATCGGCAGGTTGTCTACAAAGACCTGCCTCGCCTTCATCCGGACGGAGCACCAGCGGTAGATCTCGAGCATGAACCAGGCGAAGATGTAGTACGGCTTGAGCAGAATGCCCAATGCGAAAGCGACCTGTACGGTCAGCGACAGGGCGCGACGCGTAGACAGCTCCTTCAAGCGCCGGGCTTGAAAAACGATGAAGGGGACCACGAGGATCAGGATAAGATGATCACGCTGTCCGAACTCGTGCCCGACCGATCTGTTCGAGTACAGGGGCAGAACGAGTAAAACCGCAGTCAAGACGAGAGCGTACAGCCAGCCGAGCCGGCCGCGCGCACTGCCGAGCAGGCCGTCGAGCAAACCGAAGACCAGCGCGACAGCTCCGGCGCAGAGCGCGAGAACGAAGAAGTTGAAGCAGGTGCCCGGATCGCAGCCGCTCAACCTGGACAGCAGCACGGGAATCGCGTGGATGTAGAAGACAAGCGGTGGGTGCACACCCTTGATGTCCACATACAGCTCGCCGCCGTCGAGCAGCTTGTCCGCGGCAAAGAGATACCAGGCGCTGTCACAATGCAGCGGCTGGTACTGGGCCAACAAGGCGCTGAGAGAAAAGGCCGCGACGAGCAGTACGAGACAGGTGTATCTCATGGCTGTCGAGCAGGATTCGACCACGGCTGCGAGGCTATTTCAATAGCGGCCTGTAGTCAGAGGAAGGGGAATGCCGAATCGACCTTCAGCGGCCCTCGGGGTCGCTCAGGTGCAAGATCGTGCCGTTGACGCCGGTGACGAACACGTCGATCGGATCGCATGCATAGAGAGGGTTCTCCTCGGTGCCGCCGTCGATAATCCGCTCGCTCTCGCCGCGGGGCTGCGCGCCCCAGATTCCCTCGATGCGCACGTCGGTATCCAGACTCAACGGGCAGATGATGCCGTCGTGGGCCGCCAGCAGCGTGCCGCCCCAGCCGACGAAGAAGACCCAGGACGTGTTGCCGCGCTCGGCTTCGGTACCACCGTCGGGGATCTCGCCGCAGTGGGACTGGTAGAAGTTCCAGGTGCCGCGCAGATAGTTGGCCGGCAGGACACAGGCCGGACCGCTGCGGTCCTCACCCCGCTCGACGCACTTGGTGTAGGCGTCGTTGCGGCGCATGAGGTACAGGCCATCCAGACCGACCACGAAAATCTCCCACGCCCCGCGACCCCAGACACCGTTGAAGTGGGGCAAGGTGTCGCCGAAGCTCGCCAACAGGCTCGTGTAGGAGGCGGGCAGCAGCCACCGGCATGCCATGTCGTCCAGTGCGCAGGTACGCTGCCAGGTGGCCGGATCCGGTGAGCTGCTGTGCTCGAGAATCGTGGCGTTGTTGCCCACGGCGACGAAGAAGTAGTTGCCCTCGTTCGACGCACCGAAGACGCCGCCCAGCCTCTCCGTGGTCGGTCTGACGTAGATCGTGCGGAAAGCGGTGATCGGGTTGCCTTCCCCGTCGCGCACGACGTCTCCGTTTTCGTCACGCACCATGTACTCGCTCTGCTCCGCGTGCCGGACCTCGGTGAAACGGACATCGACCGGATCGAATTGCACGATGACGCCATTGCCACCCACGGCCACCACGTAAGGGTGGTCGGTGGCCGGGTTGTCACCCCGGGCCGGCATGCCCCAGATATCGTGGAAGTTGTCCAGCACCTCCTGCGGATCGGGGTTGTCCAGGTCCGGGTCGGCGATGACCAGCTGGGTCTGCCAGGAGTTGCCGTCATAGCGCAAGATGGTCCCGCTGCTGCCCGCTGCGAAGACTTCCTTGCGGGTGATCTCGCCCGTCTCGGAGTTGGTGCGCACAAAACCCCAGACACCTTCCAGATCCTCTTGCGTCCCGGAGTCCATCTGCTCCCAGACCTGGCCGTTGTAGTGCAGGATGGTGCCATTGAAGCCGACCGCGTACACGTCGTCGGCCGCTGCGCCCCAAACGTCCATCAGGTTGATCTGGGGAGTGCGACCCTCGAGGTCTGTCTCCTCCACCTGCACCTGCCAGACCTCGTTCCACAGCGGGGCCGCAGCCTGGCAGGGGTCCACGTCGCCGCCGTCCATGCCATCTGTCACGCCGGCGTCAGCGTCGCCGTTCGCATCCGAACAGGCGATGACGGCTCCCATACACAGCATCAGGCAAGCGAAAAACCGCACAAAGCGCAGCTGCCCACTCATGACTGGTCACCTCGCCACGGCTGCCTTCGAACCATCAGGGCTTCAGCTTGACGCTGATCGTCTCGGTCCGCTTGGCGTGCACGTGTACGGTCATCGACTTTTCGATTTTAAGCTCGGGATTGAAAAAGCGCAAGCGGTGGCGTCCGGCGCGCACGCGCAGCTCCATGATGGGCGTCTCCCCGGGCAGTCGTCGTCCATCGAGCTCCACGTAGGCCCAGGGGTCCGAGTTGATTCGCAAGTAGCCATAAAGGATCCTGCGGCGCCGATCCGCCCCCCCCTCCTGACCCGCATCCGCCCGGCTGGAATGCGACGCATCCGCCACGTCAGTCGCATCCGTCGCATCAGCTGCGTCCGTGTCGCTCGACGCCTCGCCGTCCCCCGCGCCCTCCGGGCCATGCCCGGCATCCGTGCCCGCATCCTCTCCATCGGCCGCAGACACGCCCGCGTCCGGCAGGGACGGATTGGCCGAGCCGTCGAGCCCCAAGGACTCGCGCAGCGCTGGCCACGCGAGCCAGGTCCCGGCGGCCAGGACCAGCACCAGCGCGCCGGCGAGCAACCAGCCAAGCCTGCGCTTGCCCGACCCCGCCGCGCCGGTCGGCTGCGAGCCCGAGCGCATCGTGAGTGTACCCATCTTCAGCAGCTCGCCGGTGCTCATGCTGGCATCGACCCGCGCGCCCTGGCGTGCGAGCTGCTCGAGCATCCGCTCCTTGGTCGTCCGCGCAGCGACTTCCTGGCCTATCTCCCGGGCAAAGAGACCGCGCATCCAGTCCGCCAAGCTGGCCGACGTGAACTCGGGTGCGATGGATTGCAGCGGGCGCGCCAGCGCCAGCCCGAAGGCTGCGCAGTCGGCGAAGCGCGCATCCGGCTCGCGCTGCAAGGCGCGCATGACGGCCCGATCGACCTCGGCCGGCAATCCTCGGCGCCGCGTCGAGGGTGGATCGACCTTCGCCTCACGAACCCGCTGGAGCGTGGCCACCTCGTGCTCGGCCTCGAATGGCCGCAGCCCGCAAAGCATCTCGTAGACGACAGTGCCCAGGCTGAACTGATCGGAGCGCCCATCAAGCTCGCGGCACTCGGCTTGCTCCGGAGACAGGTAGCAGGCCTTGCCGCGGATGATGCCCTGGGCGGTCTGGCGGATGCGGCTGCGCGCCTTGGCGATGCCGAAGTCGGTCAGCTTGACTTCTCCCTGGTAGCCCACCAGGATGTTCTGCGGGCTGACATCCCGGTGGATGATACCCGTCGGCCTGTCCTGGGGATCACGAAAACGATGGGCATAGTCGAGGCCCTTGGCGACCTCGGAGCCGACAAACAGCGCCACCTCCACCGGTACGGGGCGCTCGAGCTCCGCCAGCCGGCTCTGGACCGTCTCCAGGTTTCGCCCCCGGACGTACTCCATGGCCAGGAAGTAGTCGCTGCCCACCTGACCGAACTCATAGACCTGCACGACGTTGCCGTGGTGCAGAGGCATGGTGATGCGCGCCTCGTCGACGAACATCTCGAAGAATTCCCGGTTCTCGATCAGGTGGGGCATGATCCGCTTGATGACCAGCTCCTTGGCCGTCTGCCCCGATGAGAGTCCCGACTGGTCCGGCACCGTGGAGGCCAGCCGGGCCAGATAGATCTGGGCCATCCCCCCCGTGGCGATGAGCTCCAGCAGCTCATAACGGCCGAACTGTCTGGGCAGGTCTTCCACGGGCAAAGAGGATACCACGGAAGGCGCTGAGGGGGAAAAAACCGGCATCGGTCATCGGGTGCGGACAGGCGATGCGAGAAACTGGATCGCCGCGTATCGGCATGCTATCCTGCCTGCCGGCTTCAGAAGGCAGAGACCGACGCGCTCTTTTTCGACGCTGGAGGATGGCCGTGGAGGTGATCAACCTCACCCCGCTGTTCGCCGCTCGCCGGATCGCCGCTGAGCTGCTGCGCCGAAGCGGAATCGACTACTTCACGCTGTCAGAGAAGGAAGGGCCCGCCTTCAGGCTGGATCCAGCCAAGATCGACTTGGTGGTCGACATCGCTGGACGCGCAGCATACAGGGAACAGCCCTGGCTCGAGACACGCGATAGGGACGTGGAGCACTGCCGGCGGATGCTCCGGCGTGATCTGATCCGCGAGCTGGCTGTCGGGATGGTCCTGTCCGGCTACTGATCGCCGATCGCAACCTGCGAAGAGCCCTCGGCCTGAGCCGCGTCAGTCTTCTCGCGGCGCCAGTGCTCCATCTCGATGATGAAGACCGCCACAATGCGCGGATCGAACTGGGTACCTGCGCAGCGCCGGAGCTCGGCGATGGCGATCTCGTGCGAGAGCGCCTGGCGGTATGCGCGATCGCTGGTCATGGCATCGTAGGTGTCCGCCACCGCCAGGATCCGGGCGTCCAGCGGAATCTCCTCCCCGGCGAGGCCCAGAGGATAGCCGGTGCCGTCATACTGCTCGTGGTGGTGATAGACCGCCGGAACGATTTCGCGCAAGAACTCGATCGGTTCCAGGATGCGGCGGCCCTTGTCCGGGTGCTCCTTGAAGATCTCGTACTCCTCCCGGGTGAGCTTCTGCGGTTTGTTGAGCGCGTCGAGCGGGATGCCGATCTTGCCGATGTCGTGCATCAGCGCCGCCGTGCAGACCCGCTCGGTGTGAACGGGATCGAGCCGCAACCCCTTGCAGATGAGCCGGGAGTACT
Source organism: Deltaproteobacteria bacterium (assembly GCA_016935365.1). Lineage (GTDB taxonomy): Bacteria > Myxococcota > B64-G9 > B64-G9 > B64-G9 > JAFGRB01. Next base: position 5,645 of record JAFGRB010000038.1, on the reverse strand, counting down.
GGGTGACCCGGTCCGAATGGCCGCTGGTGTACGGATCCTTGGCCTCCATGGCCTTGGCGAATCCCTGGATGGTCTGCTGGAATGTGCGCTGAAGGTTCTGATACAGGCGCGCATTGTCGATCGCGGACGAGGCCCGATCGCCGAGGATGCTGAGCATCTTGCGCTGGCCTTCGTTGAACTTGCTGCCGCGCGAGTACGAGTAGACGTTCAGCATGCCGATGATCTCGAGCCTGACCTTCATCGGTACGCTGATCATGGAAACCAGCGTGCGGTCCGTCGGGACCTGGGTGCACAGGCGCCGGGCCCGGCTGGCGTGGTAGAGAACCGGTCGGTCCTCGCGATAGTGCTCCAGGATCTCGACCAGGTTGAGCACCTCGACGTCGTCGCAATCCTGTGTGCCGTCGCTCGACTGGCGCACTTTGACCTCGAACTGCTTGGAGGTCTTGTCGACCAGCAGCAGGGAAGCCACGTCGGCGGAAGATTCCTTCAAGGCCGTGGAGACGATCACCTCCAGGATGTTGTCGATCGACAGGGTCTTGGTCAGCGCCTCGGACATCTTGTAGATCGACAGCGCCTCTTTGAGCTGGATGTTCTCCTCTTGCAAGCGCTGCTTCTCCAGCCCGCGCTGGACGATGTGAATAACCTCCTCGACCTTGAAGGGCTTGAGGATGTAGTCGTAGGCGCCTTTCTTCATGGCCTCGATGGCTGTCTCGACCGTGCCGAAGCCGGTCATGATGACGGTCAGCACGTTGGCAGCCCGGCGATTGATCTCCTCGAGCAGTTCCAGACCGCCCATGCGCGGCATCTTCAGATCGGTGATCACCATGTTGAAGCTGCGCTGGTCGAGCTCCTCGAGCGCTTGCACACCGTCCTCGACGGTGCGGACCACGTAGCCTTCCATGGACAGGAAATCGGAAAGGATCTCGCGGATGACCTTCTCGTCATCCACGACCAGCACGCGATGCGATTCTTCGTGAAAGCTGTATTCCAAACTCGTTCGTCCGACCGCCCATGTGGTCCCGATGGGTCTAGATAACTTATCACAGCAGGCGACGATTGTCGAAGGACTCGGCAAAGTGGCAAAAAGAAAAAATCGCCCGCGACCGGGCGCTGCGGGCGCCGGCTTGACGCGAGCCGCCGGGGACCGATATCTTCTTTTCCCATAGAATCCAGGAGGTGCGCGGCAATGAAGCTGGTCGAGTGCGTTCCGAACTTCTCCGAGGGCCGAAATCGAGCCACGATCGACGCCATCGCCGAGGCGATCCGCTCCACCGAGGGGACTGAGTTGCTGGACGTGGATCCGGGCGTGGACACGAACCGCACCGTGATGACCTTCATCGGAACGCCCGATGCGGTCTGCGAGGCCGCCTTCCGGGCCATCGCCCGGGCGGCCGAGCTGATCGACATGCGGGTGCACAGGGGCGCCCACTCGCGCATGGGCGCCACCGACGTCTGCCCCTTCGTGCCGGTCCGCGAGGTCTCCATGGACGAGTGCGCAGCGCTGGCGAGGAAGCTGGGCGCCCGCGTGGCAGACGAGCTCGGCATCCCGGTCTACCTCTACGAGCAGGCCGCCAGCCGCCCCGAGCGGCGCAACCTGGCCGTGGTGCGCAAGGGCGAGTACGAGGGCCTGGCCGCCAAGCTCGCCGATCCGGACTGGGCGCCCGACTTCGGCAAGGCCGAGCTCAACGCGCGCAGCGGCGCGACCATCATCGGCGCACGGGAGTTTTTGATCGCCTACAACTTCAACCTCAACACCCGCGACCGGCGCATCGCCCAGGACATCGCCTTCGAGATCCGCGAGGCCGGCCGGGCCGTGCGCGACGAGCGCGGCGAGATCGTCCGCGACGAGAGCGGCAAGGCCGTGACGAGGCCCGGCCTGTTCGCGTTCGTCAAGGCCGTGGGCTGGGTCATGGACGACTTCGACTGCGCCCAGGTCTCGATGAACCTGACGAACTTCAAGGCCGCCCCTCTGGCCGAGGTCTTCGACGCGGTCTGCCGCCTGGCGCGCGAGCGCGGCGTGCGCTGCACCGGCAGCGAGCTGGTGGGCCTCATCCCGGTCGACTGCCTGCTGGAAGCCGGCCGGCACTACCTGAGACAGGCGGGCAAGAGCGCCGGTGCGCCGGAACGCGAGCTCCTGCGCCTCGCGGTCCAGAGCCTGGGCCTGGGAGAGCTCTACCCCTTCGAGATCGACAAGAAGGTCATCGAGCGCCGCATCCCAGACCCCCGGCCCCTGGTGGAGATGAGCGTGGCCGACTTCGCGGACGAGACCTCGACCGACTCGCCTGCGCCGGGCGGCGGCAGCGTGGCCGCCCTGTGCGGGGCCATGGCCGCCTCGCTGGCCTCCATGGTGGCCTGGCTGACCGCCGGCAAGCCGGGCTACGAGAAGGCCTGGGAGCCCATGAAGGCGCTGGCCGTCGAGGCCCAGGGGCTGAAGGCCGCCTGCCTGCGGGCGGTGGACGACGACACGGCCGCCTTCAACGCGCTCATGGCCGCGATGCGAAAGCCCAAGAAGACCGCGGCCCAGAAGGCCGAGCGTCAGGCCGCTATACAGCAGGCGACCCGGGGGGCCATCGAGATTCCCCTGAGCGTGCTGCGCGCGGCGGCCGAGATCGCCCCCCTGGCCGAGCAGGCCGCGGGCGCAGGGCTACGGAGCTCGCTCTCCGACGCCGCCGTCTCGGCCGACTGCGCCCGGACCGCGGCCGAGGGCGCCTTCTACAACGTGCTCATCAACCTGCCCGCCGTGGACGACGCGAGCTATCGCACCGACACCCTGGCCGAGGCCGAGCGCCTGCGCGCGGCGGTCGGCGCGCACGCCGCAGCCGCCTGCAAGCGCGTGGAAGAAGCCCTCCGAGCCGACCTGGAAACATGAGCGCGGTATGCGCGTAGGCTACTCGTGGTCTTCGAGGTGATCGCGGAGCTGCTTCTCCAGGGCCTGAAGCCTCGACTCGTGCTGCTCGGCCATCGCCTGAACAGGCAACAGGCAGCGGTGCGTCTCGCGAACTTCCGCTTTGATCTCCGACACCTCCGACTCGATCCGACCCATGCGCGTATCCAGCCCATCCATGCGCGTCTCGATACCTTCCATTCTGGCTTCGAGGCGATCGAACCTGGTGTCATGCGCCTGCAGACCGTCGAACAGCGCTTCCAGACGCTCTCCGTGCTCGGTCTCCATGCGCATCACCGCCTGGTGGACAGCGTCCAGGGTCTTTTCGATCCTCTCCATACGTTCATCTTCCATGGAGATCTCCAAGCCGGAGCTGCCCACGCTAGCATCACCGGCTGCTCGCGGTCAACGACAGATCGCGGAAGCAAGGCCTGTGCCAGGAGATCCGGGCCCGTTTTCACACGCAAATCCATCCGCCGAGCCACCTGCCGTGTCCGAAATCCGGACACCGCATGGTCCTATGCGCCGGGGATGCAGTAGCAGCCGTCGCCGCCTATCCAGGTCGACGGATGGAAGCCCGGCTCGCACTCGCCGAGCTCATCGCACGGAGGCGCGCAGAAGCTCGCCCCGCACAGCATGAACAGCGTGCAGTCCGGGTTCTCGGCCAACGGCAGGGCATCCGTGCAGTCGCTGGCCGTCTCGCAAGGCACGTCGACCGCCCTGGGATCGTAGCCCAGGCAGACCAGGCCGGCCTGGCAGTCGTCCGCATGCACATTCGCGCCCATGTGCGGGCACGGCTCGCCCGGGCCCGAGCTGCCCACATCCTGCGGGATGCAGTAGCAGTCGTCGCCCACTCGAGCAGGGTAGAAGCCCTCTTCGCACTCGTTCTCGTCGCAGTGCGGCGAGCAAAAGCTCGCCCCGCACAGACCCTCGGCGGTGCAGTCCGGGTTCTCGGCCGGCGGCAGCACCTCGAGGCAATCGGCGTCCCGCTCGCAGGGAACGTCGAGCTGCACCGGGTCGTAGCCCAGGCAGGCCAGACTCTCGTAGCAGTATTCTGACCGCGTGTTGACACTGCCGAAGATGCAGGGATCGCCCGGCCCCGAGCCTCCATTGGGAGGTCCGACACACATGTCGATGGCTTGATCCGGCGGCTCGGCAAGGACGACCGTCTCGCAGGTCATCGCCTCCGGGCAGTCGCGATCGAGCATGCAGACCTCCGGGCACATGCCGTGGAAACAGTAGAGAGCCGCGCAGCGCTCGCGGTACGGCAGGTCCTCGGGCTCATCCCTGTCGTCGCACTCGGCGCCCGGGTCCAGCGCTCCCTGTCGGCCGCAGCTGCCGCGCAGCAGCCCGTCCACCACGTCCGCCATGCAGACCTCGCCCTCGGGGCAGTCGCCGTGCCGGCTGCACGCCTGACCTGCTGCCTTGAGGCAGTACCTGTCTCCGCCCGAGATGGCCTGGCAGGCGAACGCGACCCCGGGCCCCCTATGCTCGCAGTCTCTGCAGTCGGCGTCGGTGTCGCACTGCTTGGAGCAGATCGCTTCCGGGTCGTCGAGCGAGTCGGACAGGCAGGGATAGCCCGGCAGGCAGGCCGAGTCGCTCGTGCCCGTGCACGATGTCCCGCAGCCGCCCGCGCCGTCGCCGCACTCGTAGTTCGGGTCGATATCCATGCAAATGAAAAAGCCAACATCGACCTCCACGCAGCAACGCTTCTCGCCAGGATAGCTCACGCAGTCCTCGTCGCTGTTGCAGTCCATCCGGCTGCCATAGCAGGTACCCGTTTCGAAGGAGCAATTCGGCCTGCAGTAGAGCAAGCCGCCGGGGAATCCCAGGCTCTCGCAGGTTGTGAAGCCCAGATCGTCTCCATCGCACTCCTCGCCGTCCTCCTTGATGCCGTTGCCGCAGCGCTCGGTATCTGGGTGATACGAGATGCAGTCGCCCACGAGCAGGCAAGCAAGGCCGATCCACGGCCAATATACGCGCCTCATGTCACTCCCTCCTGCAAGCGATCACTCCGGGATGCAGTAGCAGTCTTCGCCCACCACTGCCGGGTAGAAGCCCGGCTCGCACTGGTTGTTCTCGTCGCAAAACGCCGAGCAGAAGCTCTCGCCGCACAGGCCCTCATCGCTGCAAGCCGGGTTCTCTGCCGGCGGGAAGACGTCCATGCAATCGACGTCGGTCTCGCAGAGTGTGGTGTGTCCATCGGGATAGATTCCCAGGCATAGCAGTCCTGCCTGGCAATCATCCGCATCCGCGTGCACGCCCTGGAATGGACAGGGATCGCCCGGGCCCGAGCTGCCGATCTCTTGAGGGATGCAGTAGCAGTCGTTGCCCACTCGAGCCGGGTAGAAGCCCGGCTCGCACTCGGCGTTCTCGTCGCAAGGCGGCGCACAGAAGCTCGCCCCGCAGATACCATCGGCCGTGCAGTCCGGGTTCTGGGCCGGCGGCATGACGTCCATGCAGTCGGCGTCCGACGTGCAGAGTGTGGTGAGCTGCACGGGATAGACTCCCAGGCACTCCAGGCCGGACTGGCAGTAGTCCGCATCCCGGTTCGCACCCGAATGTGGACAAGGGTCGCCCGGGCCCGCGCGGCCGATCTCTCGCGGGATGCAGTAGCAGTCGTCGCCCACTTGAGCCGGGTAGAAGCCCTCTTCGCACTCGTTCTCGTTGCAGCGCGGCGAGCAGAAGCTCGCCCCGCACAGGCCCTCGGCCGTGCAGTCCGGGTTCTGGGCCGGCGGCAGCACCTCGAGGCAATCGGCGT